>CAIWCL010000132.1 GCA_903911205.1 uncultured bacterium | reverse complement strand
GTCTGGTACACGGGTCAACGCGATGTCGCCGAGGAGAAGGCGTGACTGAAGAGATGGCATGGCCTCGGAGATGGCATGGCCACGACATCAAGCCACGACATCAAGCCACGACATCAAGCCACGACATCAGCCGACACCGTCAATCGATGACGTCAACCAACATCATTCGCCGCGCGCTGGTGGGTTTCTCCCGAGGGCTTTCTCCCGAGGGCAGCGAGCACCTGCTTCAGGTCTTCCCACATTTGCTTTCGCACTTCGACCGTGTAGTTTCGCAAGAGATACGCCGGGTGAAACGTTGGCATCACGGGCACGGTGTACGGGTGCCCATCAGCCGTACCAAGTGTGACTTCGCGCATGACGCCGCGGAGTCTCGTGATGCCAAGTTCGCTCTGAAGAACGAGTTTCGTTGCGGGGCCACCGAGCGTGACAATGGCTTTCGGGCGAATGATGGCAAGTTGCGCGAGAAGGTATGGACCGCAGCGTTCCATTTCCTGGGCAAGCGGTGTGCGGTTCTCCGGCGGGCGTGCCTTCAAGACGTTCGCGATGTAAACCCCTTCGCGCGACAAACCCATGGCGCGGATCATCTCATCGAGCTTCTCTCCGGCTTTCCCGACGAATGGCCTTCCGGCGAGATCCTCGGATTCGCCCGGAGCTTCACCCACGAAGACCAGTTCCGCGTGTGGATTTCCCTCGCCGAAGACGAGATTGGTGTACCCCTTCGCGATCGTGCAGTGAGGGCATGAAGCCGCGTGCATCAGACGCAGTGCCTCGAGTCGTTCAGCGTTTGAATCACCGGCCGGCGGAGCGATGGAATCGCCAATCGAGGCGAGCCGCTCGCCTGTTGCCCCAGTCGGCGCGCTGTTCGATGAAGCGCTCGAGGTGAGAGAAGGCTCGCCTCCCCACTTCGATGCTGGGCTCTCTACTCCCGTTCGCGCTCGAGTCGTCGTTGCCTGAGGCAACAACGCGCGAGTCGCTGTGATTGGAGCCTCCGAGGAGCCGCCCTCCGACGTCGGTGCTGCCTGGCCCGCACGACGTGCCGCAGGATTCGACTCGAAGAGTGCTGCGTCGAAACCGGTCTGGGAGTTTGCGCGATGGGATGTGGACGGCGTGCCGCCGTGAGCGAGGTCTTGAGGGCGATTCGCGATGATGGTTCGCCCTTCTCCGTCGTTGCCTCCACCCGAAATTCCGACCGCCACGCTTTCGACCGCCATGTTTCCAAGCGACGTCTTCGTCCCGAGCGTCGTTGTGTTGGTGGCCGAACGAGAGGACCGATGCCAATGCTCCGGAAGCAACACCTCCTCCGCGCCGAGCAGAAGGTCGGTTTCGACCTCAAGTCTGCCGGGACGGAGGAGGTGGGTCATGCTCAAAGTCTCGTCGAAAATACCGCGCAGCGAGTGATGCTCGCGAGTCATGATCGCAATCATCGCGCGAATCACAGTGCGTTCACGCCAGAACTCGACCAAACAAATCGACTTAACGAAGCGGCTTGGTCGTTCGCGCCGCGCCCGGTTGAGCACCGCCCGCCTTCGAGGTCGTCTTCGTACCCTTCTTCTCGCGATTGGCGTCGCCCTTCTTCACAGGGACGATTTGCACCATCGATTGTGTACGAAGCACAAGGCCGCAGTCCGAGCGCAAGTGGTAGCCCTGGATGTGCACTTCATTCCGGAAGTGCTGCACGTCGACCAGCGAGAGATTGGGCTTGCCAGCGGCATCAGTCCATGCGGAGAACAGTGAGTTGTTCTCTCGCGCGTGCTGCATCATTTCCTTGTAGGTGCCGAGATAAAGATGGTCGGAAAGAGTCTCGGTCTGCATGGTGGTCATATAGACCAAGTTCTCCGCAACCTTCTCTTCGAAGTCGCGCTCGCCTGCACATGGGAGTGCTGCGATGAGCCCGCGGTCCGGGATTTGATCGATGTGCTCGACCACAATTTCGCTCATGCAGAAGCCGTTGAGTTGGAAGCGGACGCTGTGACCGCCGCGGAAGATCCAAGCCTCCGTCTCGTACTCGCCGTGCTGGACTCGCTGCCGACCCTCGATCCCGAAGAACTCGGGGTGAAGCGCCTTGCGGAACGACAGCATGTGGTAGTTCTGCAGGCTCGTCTGGCGGGATACCGCAACGGTGCGTTCACCCAACGCTGCGATGGGCTGCACGGTGGCGCCCTCAGCGGGAGTTGCATGGTGTGCGGGCGTTGCAGGAACTCCGCCACTCGCCCCTGCACCTGAAATCGCGCTCGAAACCGGACTCGCGTCCGATGAGCCAGGCAGGTTGGCGTGCGGGTTGTTCTTGGATGGGTTGTTGGAATTGTCCGACATCATGTTGCAATTCTGAATCAAGTGCCGTCGACGGATGCCCGCTCTGTGAGCCTATCTCTTGGAGAAGAGACGGGACTCTGTCCTGAGTTCGCGCCGACCTGCAGCCGCGGCCGCTGCCATGCGTGTGCCGCGCCGGGCTTGAGGCACCTTCAGACGCGCGGGACGATGCGCGGCGAGAGGGCTGGGGGCCCGTGAGTGAGGCGGTATCTTTGCGACTCTTCTCCAGAAGACAAGCCTAAAAGGAAAACTTCGTGCGAGATCCATTTCGTTCGCACGATGTTGAGTCTCGGAACCGACGGCGCACGAGATGTTGTGGTCTGACTGAGCCAGTGTCGGAAGACTCCTCGCACGTTTCCGGTCGTTGCTTGTGCTCATGCCGCTGTTCGCTCGCCAAAATGCGCGAGATCGCGTGGGCTCAAACTCCAAAAAGGCGGACGGCCCGCAATGAACACGTCGTGAACATTGGGGCCGTCCATTGCTGCTGCACCGCTAAGCCGAGTTCTGTCCTGCGCTTGGAGTGAACCAACCGCAGCAACGGCCATTTCTCTTGGCCGCCGGTCACCCGACGGCTCCAGCACGCGACCCGTTCTCTACCCTGCGGACCGCAGGTATCGAGACCATCGGGCGAACCCGGGGAAACTCGAAAGAGAACTGCTTGCGCTTGCACGAGGTGGGGTTTGCCCTGCCCCGTCTGTCACCAGACGGGCGGTGCGCTCTTACCGCACCATTTCACCCTTACCGAAGCCCCGACCGCAGCCAGAGGCTGCCGCCGGAGCTCAGGCGGTTTCTTTTCTGTGGCACTTTCCCTGACCCGCAGCGGGCCGGTGGGAGTTACCCACCACCTTGTCCTGTCGTGCTCGGACTTTCCTCCCGGGTCTCCCCGAGCGGCCGTTCCGGTGCAGCGGGCATCGTACGCGGACCCTCCACGCGGCGAAAGGCGTGACCTCGAAAGCCGCGGACTTGAGATCCGCGGACTTGAGAGACTCGGACTTGAGAGAAACGGGGATTCTGCTATCTTCTCCGATTCCCCGCAGCCTGCCCCGCAGGTCAGCGGAGCATTGAAGCATTGAAGCAAGTTCTGAAGGACTATTTGAACATGTACGCGATCATCGAAGACAGCGGTACCCAGATCAAGGTTCACAAGGGCGACATCGTCGACATCGACCTGCGCGATGCGGAAGATGGCTCCACGATCACGTTTGATCGCGTGCTCGCTGTTGGCGATTCCTCAGGCGCGACCGCTGCGAAGCTCGGCATGCCGTACATCGCTGGCGCGACCGTGACCGCCAAGGTCCTTGGCGACGCTGACGGTCCGAAGGTGCTTGTTGGGAAGTACAAGCGCCGCAAGGGCTTCCGCAAGACGATCGGTCACCGTCAACACTACACCCGCGTTGAGATTCTCACCGTCGGTTGAGCAGGCAAGATTGAGCTAGCAGGATTGAGCTGGCAAGATTGAGTCGGCAAGTTGGTCTCCGCGCGGGTCGTTGAACACGCGCGTCGAAATCGACGCATCAAACACATTGCAAAGAGGTGCTCTCGCGAGCGCCTCTTTGTCTTTTTCGCTGTCCTGTGTGCGCGAGTGAGATGAATCTCGCTTCCGCCCCTCGTCGAGTTTGGTCGCGCACGTGTGCGAAACGGATTGGGCCTGCCTCAATCACGCGGAAGAAGGTCAACCGGATCGAGGCCGAACGTCTGCAGCATCGAATCGACCGACTCTGGCTGTCCGGTCCGAATCGAAAGTCGAAGTGTGTCTGCGAGTGCTGCGATACGAAGGCGCATGCGGCGATGCGCGTCGTCGATGGCGAGTCGGCCACGACGTGCACCATGCGCTTCTCGTGAGGTTCGCGCGCGCTCATCCGGTTCTGGTTTCTCTGCTTCGAGAATCGTGCGCACGATCGGTTCAACGCCATCGGCTTCGAGGCGCTCTTCCTCGACAACGACGCCATCCTTTCGCTTCCAAGAGATGCCGCTGCTCGTGACCGAGGCGATACCACCATCGCCGACAAGTGCGAAACACGCGCCTTCGACGCCCGTCGCAACCGCCAATGTGCCGAAACCGCGTGCACCGACCACCGAGGCTGTGAGTGTTCCGGCGCGTGCACCGAACGCCGTGACGAGATCGATCGGGCCGAGCACCGCGAGTGCTGCCGCAGCCGCGGTTCGCAATCCCTCGTTGACGAGATCGGCGTTGCCGACCGAGACGGTTGACTGCAAGACTTCGACCGCACCGAACGCCTCGGCGATTCCGAGCACTGCGTTTCCGGCGGCCATACGCCGAAAGCTCGGTGCGGTTTCGACCTGCGGAAGTGCGAGTAGAAACGAGAGCGTGCACGCACCGGCAACGATCGCGATGTTTTCGTCGACGAGTGCTGCGCGGTCCATTTCGTCGAGCGGCGCGTTGCGATCGATCCAAAGGACACTTGGCGTCTCGATGGCGAGACGCCGCATGTCGTCGAAGGCGACCGCACCGAAGTGCTCAGCAAACTGACGGCGCGTGCGCGCGTCGGGACTTCCCACGCGCGTCACGCGAAGGCGCGGATCAGAAAGGACGCGCAGCGCACGCTCGCCGCGCGCGGGCTCAATCCAAGCCGAGACCTCGCGCGCCTCAAGCGCGGACAGCACCGATCGCCCCCTCCGAGTGCTGCGCAAACTCTCCGCGCTCGAAGCGATCGCGATAGAGACTCAGGCGCTCGAGCGCAGCGTCGATCGTTTCGAGCTTCTTACAGAACGCGAAGCGCACAAGCGACGCAGCCTTCGCCTTGTTCACGTAGAACGCGCCGGGTGGAATCGCCGCGACCTTTCCATGCTCCACGAGGTGACGGCAGAACGCGAAATCGTCGGCGAAACCAAATCGCGCGTGATTCGCGAGTGCGAAGTAGCTTCCCTTCGGAAGGTCACATTCGAAACCGCACGCGCGCAAGCCGTGCACCATGCGATCTCGGCGCGCGCGATACTCGGCGCGGAACTCCTCGAAGTACGAGTCCGGCGCGGAAAGCGCGGTTGCGGCGGCAACCTGCAATGGCGTCGCCGCGCAGAACGATGCAAACTGGTGAGCACTGCGCACTGCTTGCGCGAGATTCGCGGGCGCGATGGCCCAACCGACTTTCCAACCGGTGAACGAGAAACTCTTGCCGAGGCTCCCGAGGACGATCGTTCGCTCGCGAAGACCCGGTTCAAGCGCGAGTGTGCGGTGCGGCTCTTCGTACCAGAGTTCTTCGTACACCTCGTCGCTGATGACGACAAGATCAAACTCTTGCGCGACGCGCGCGATGATCGAGCGCTCTTCGGCAGAAAGCATTTGTCCGCTCGGATTGTGCGGACTGTTGACCATGATGACGCGAGTCTTTGGTGTGATCGCCGCGCGCACTGCTGCTTCGCTGATGCGGAACTCCGGCGCCTCGAGTGTGACAACCTTCGGTACGCCCCCCGCCATCGCGACGGATGCGATGTACGAATCGTAAAAGGGCTCGAAGAACAACACTTCGTCGCCAGGCTCGATGAGCCCAAGCATGCAATCGAGGATCGCCTCTGTTGCGCCGCAGGTCACAACCACATCGCGCTCTGGGTCGTACGACAAGCCACTTGTTCTTTCAAAGCGCGTCGTGATCGCCTTCGTCAACTCAGGAAGCCCCGTCATGCGCGCGTATTGACCGCGCCCGTCACGAATCGCCTTGATGGCGGCTTCCTTGAGCCATTCTGGTCCATCGAAATCAGGTGCACCTTGTCCAAGGTTGACAGCGCCGTGCTTGACGGCAAGCGCAGTCATCTCTGCGAAGATGGTGGCTCCGAACGGCTTGAGACGAGTGTTGACTCCGAGAGTGCGCATGCCGCGAGCATACCGTCCGTGCGGGTATCCTCGCTTCGTGCCGCAACCCACTCCCAACGCTCGCCTCCGCCTTGAGATCGCCTACGAAGACGACGCTGTCGTCATCGCGAACAAAGCGCCTGGCATGGTGACCGAGCCGGGGGCTTCGCATCGAGCGGATAGCCTGCTGAATGCGCTCGTTGCGCGTTACGGCGGGCGGATACTCCGACTTGGCGAACGCCGCGACTATGGACTGCTGCACCGATTGGACCGACAGACAAGCGGATGCGTGGCGTGCGCGCTGACGCCCGAGGCATACGACGCCATTCGCGCGGAGTTCGAAGCTCGGCGGGTCGCAAAGCGGTACCTCGCCATTGCACGCGGCCGCATGAGGCTTGGAACAGAGCGCGTCGAACGAAATCTTCTGGAACAGCGCGTTGCTGCAGCGGAAGGGACGCGTTTGGTGAGCGTGATCGACAAGGCTGGCAAGCACGCTGCGACAAGTTTCGAAGTGCTCGCGACCAGCGCCACACATTCGCTTGTTGCATGCGTTCCTGAAACTGGTCGGTTGCATCAGATTCGCGTGCATCTGGCGCATCTCGGATTCCCAATCGCGGGCGACCCGATCTACACGAGAGGCGCTGCACTTTTGGCTTCCACGAAGGCGCCTGAAGAATCTCTCGGATTACACGCGTGGATGCTTGGCTTCGCGTACGAGACGAAGCGTATCGAGACTCATGCGGCTCCCAGTCGGAAGTTCCTCGAACTCGCGGCCGCCTGTGGACTTCGTCACGCTTCACTCGAGGGCTGAAGAGAAGGTGGGAATCAAAAGAATCGCGGGCCGTCCGAAGACGGCCCGCGTTT
>CAIWCL010000131.1 GCA_903911205.1 uncultured bacterium | reverse complement strand
GACCCATCTCGGCCCGACGCGATTCACTCGCGGCGAGGCCGACGAAAGCGAGCGAGAGCGGGCCTCTGAAGTGAAGCTTCAGCAGCCTGCCAGTCGCGGGCGCTCAATCACGACCCATCTCGGCCCGACGCGATTCACTCGCGGCGAGGCCGACGAAAGCGAGCGAGAGCGGGCCTCTGAAGCGAAGCTTCAGCAGCCCGCCAGTCGCGAGCGCTCAAACACGCGCTCCAATCACGGCTTCATGATGCGATGACCGCACTTGCACGTTGAGAGCACGGGATCTGCCCAGAATTCTTCCATCGCCTGCGCGAAGTGATGCACGATGTCCTTGCAATCGAACACTTTGTCGTAGACGAGCGTGTTGCACTTTTCGCAGAAGAAGATCAGGTGTTCGGGCTCACCTTGAGGGCGTCGGCGCTCCACCACAAGTCCGAGTGTGTCGGGGCCACGCTGCGGTGAGTGCGGCACATTCGGCGGGATGAAGAAGACTTCACCTTCGCGAATCTTGTGCACCTTGACCACGCCATCTTCGATGGTCTTGACATGCACGTCGCCCTTCAATTGGATGAAGAACTCTTCACTATCGACCTGATGAAAGTCGTTGCGTGCATTCGGACCCTTGATGATCATCACGAAGAAGTCACGGCCCGAGTAGAGGTACTTGTTGCCAACCGGCGGCTTGAAGTGCTCGGCATTCGCGTCGACCCATTGCAGCAGGTTGAACGCCGGCATCACCGTTCCATCGAGCATGAACCCATTCGGTTCGCCGGGCGTTTCCGCGATGGATTGGAAGCCGGTCAAGATTCCAGGGCGGGAGGGAAGTGCGCTCGCGGTCGCGGGGGTCATGCATGTATCGTACGTTTTCTTCGTTTCGTTACGATCCCAACATGTCCCGAACCGTTGCGACTGCCCAGTCGATTCCCTTTGCGAGTTCGCTCGCAGGACGGCTTCTCTTTCTCGGCATACTTCCGGGTGCCCTGATCCTGGCGTTGATTCTCGGCTGGGGGGCGATGGAAAAGTTTGACCACCTCGAGGCACTCGCTGAAGAAGCGCTCGCGCGCGAAGCGCTTGCTTCGGCTTCAGACATCGAGGCATCAAATGTCGCCTCGATGGAGCTTGCACGAGCCGTCGCAACGCAGCAGGCCACCGGTCTTTTTGGCCAGCGTGAACTCACGGTCGAGTTGCTCAAGGCAACGCTCGCTGCGTCGCCGGATGTCACCGCGGTCTATGTTGGCTACGAACCGAATGCGGATGGGAACGATGCTGCGGCGCGCGCATCGGGTCCCGCTGCATGGAGCGATGGAACGGGACGTTTCATTCCGTATCCGTTTCGCGACTGGACGCGCGGCGACGCAATTGCGGTCAAGCCACTCGTTGATCTCGATACAAGCCTCTTTTATGACGGCGTGCGCCGCGCGTTCGCTGCCTCAGCGAAAGCGGAGACGCTCGTCACGGAGCCGTACGTTTACGACGGGCAACTCATCGTCGAGCAATCACATCCGATTGTCATCGATGGGAAGTTTCGCGGGGTCGGTGCGACCGATCGTGCGCTGAGTGGAATCGAAGCACTGGTGCGCGATGGTGCGCGGAAAACGGGAGCGGAAGCGTTTCTTGTGAGTGGGCGCGGTCGCATCATCGTCGCGACCACCGATCCGCTCATCGACCCAACGAACACAACGCTGTTGGATGGCCAGCTGCGGACTAAGAAGGTGGACGAGACAACATACGCGTCGTTTCTTGGGCATTTTGTCGATCGCGCAGATCGTGACGGTGAGGTGCAAGATCTCACCGATCCGATCAGCGGCGCGAGCATGCTCGCGGTCGGCGTGCGCATCTCAGCGGGTGAGTGGACGCTGATTTTCACGAAGCCACGCGAAGTCGTGGTTGGGCCGATTCGGGCCGAAGTCACTCGGAACGCGATTTTCTTTGGCCTTGCGCTTCTCGCTGCGGGCGGTTTGGTGACGTGGACGGCGATCCATACGAGTCGACGAATGAAAATCGCCGCCGTTGCGGCAGATGCGATCGCGGCAGGAAATCTCTCGACCGACATTCCGTCGTGTCCCTTGAATGACGAGGCCGGTGTGCTCACGCGCAGTTTGCAGCGTATGCAGACGAATCTCAACAGCCTTCTCGTGAGCGTCAAAACGGCGGGAGTTACGCTTGACTCTGGTGCGCTCGAATTGTCGGCGACGAGTCGTGAACAAGAAGATATGGCGCACCGATTTGGCGAGTCGTCGAGCCAGATCGCGGCTGCAACGCGACAAATCAGCACGACAGGAACCGAGCTCTCGCGAACCGTTGCGGATGTCGAACATGCATTCGCGCAGACCGCGGGTGTTGCCGATGGAACGCGCTCGAATCTCGCGTCGGTTGATCGCACGATTCGTGAACTCGCCGACGCGACGTCATCGATCGCAGCAAAGTTGTCAGCGATCAGCGAACGCGCCTCGAAGATTGGCGGTGTCGTCACCACCATCGCGAAGGTTGCGGACCAGACAAATCTGCTCTCCGTGAATGCTGCGATCGAGGCGGAAAAAGCGGGCGAACAAGGCCGCGGATTCCTTGTAGTTGCTCGCGAAATTCGTCGGTTGGCCGACCAGACGGCCGCAGCCACGCTCGACATTGAGTCGATTGTTCGCGAGATGCAGTCAGCGGTTGGCGCGGGTGTGATGGAGATGGATCGATTCGCGGAGAAGGTGCGTCGAGGGGTCGACGAAGTCGTGACGTCGAGCCGGCAGATGGGCGAAATCATCGAGCAAGTTGGGATGAACGCGCAGCGTTACCGCACCGTTGCAACGGGCATGGAAAGCCAAGCACAGGGGGCCTCGACCATCAGCGAATCAATGGGTGCCCTCGCGGCAGCCGCCAAGCGATCCGTCGAAAGTGCCGAAGAGTTCGGTCGTACAGCGGCGGAACTCCAACGTGCGAGTCTCTCGCTGCGTGAGAGCGTGGCGGCATTCACTTTGAAAGCGGATCAGCGTGCGTAAATCAGCTCATTGGCGCTCTTGCTGCGCACGATGTACGCGCGGGCATTTGACGCTCGCGACCACACTCTGGACAGCAGTTGGTTGACGCAGGAAGCGCGCGCAAGTCGTACGCGCACGACGGGCAGCGATCGTCGCGCAGCGAAAGAACGACCGCGAGCCCGCACCGCGCGCATGCGTGATCTCCGAGTGGAATGGTTGCAGTCGTTTCGCAGCGTGGGCAACGCCAAGACACACGATCAATGGCTCCGACGCCGATCGGCTTTGCTCGCGTCACGCGCATGGCGACGAGTCCGGCAAGAAGCGAACTCCCAGCCACAATGACGAGGGACCACACGAGTTGTTCGAGGAATCTGCCGGAATCAGGCATCAAAACCGCCGCGGAAATCACGATGGACAGGGCGATGAGCGCCGCGGACGCGACATGTCGAAGCCAGCGAAAGATGCCCGAGGCACGGCTTAAGCCGAGGAGATTGTTGCTTGCGGCCGCGGACGCGACGCCGCCACAGAGCGTGATCGCAAGCGTGTAGGGCTCCCAGGAAATCTGGCGGATCAAGAGTCCGCTTCGATGTTGTTCAACGAGGAGAAGAACTCCTGCGATGGCGGCGAATGAAGCGGATCCGAGTCCAAGTTGCGCGACGATGCGCTCTGCCCGCGTCGCAGCGGGAGGTGCATCAAAGGAGCGCGCTGCCATCGTTCGAAGCCCGATGGCGGCGCATGCCGCACAAGCGACGATTGGCAAGAAGATGATTGTCACTGCGAATGCGTCGAAGCCAAAACGATTGGGGAGCGCAATCAACATGCTGGCCGCGAACACTCCGCTGGCACCAAAGATCGCGATGGACTCAGCGAGCGAAAGCGATCTGTCTGCGCGTCGTCGACGTTTCAACGCGGGAATTGCAATCCCGAGCGCGGGAATCCCTGTCAAGAACCAATTCCATGTTGCCTCTTCGAAGGGACCGCCGATGAAAAACCCATCGGCCCAGACGAGGCTGATGACGAGGAGTGCGGCAACGCCGACGTAACTCACCCACGTCCACGCGAGTGCGTCGAGTCGGGTTCCGCGCTCGTTCGAGATGGCTGGCAGCATGGTCGCCGACGCGAACGTGACGACCACGGACGTCGCAAGTAGCCGCCAAGAACTACTCGACTGGAGAAAGATTGCGGCGATCGCAATGATCGCGGAGAGCGCAATCGCGACAAGCATGGTCTTGAGCAGTGCAGCGCGGATCGACATGCAGGGAGCCTATCGCGTGCATCGCCGCGATACAGTGCGTTCATGGCCTTCACTTGCAACATAGATCAGGGCGGTCGAAAAGTTCGCTTCTTCATCGGCGTGTTTCTCGAGACGATTGGCATTCTGCTCGGCGTGCTGTGGTACCTCGAGTGGATTCCAGCGTGGACCATCTGGCCCGCGGTCGCGATTTGGATTTCTGCGCTGTTCGTGATTTTCGAAGCACTCGTCGGTTGGTGCGCGGTGCGCGCGATGGGCTTCAAGACACCGATTTGATCCTGACGGGAATTTGCACAATTTCATGCCCAGCGCGTGAAGATTCTTGGCATGATGTTGGGATGCCAACAGGGGAATACGTTGAAAATCTCACAGAGATGCTGAACGCTGCAAGCGCCGGTGACGGCCCAGCGACTGAGCGCCTGTGGCGAACGATTTACGCTGAGATTCACGAGATGGCGGTCCGCGCGTGCTCCGCCGAGGGAACGCGCGCGCAGCTGCAGCCGACGATGGTCGTGCATGAACTCTTTCTCAAGATGTTCGGGCCAAACGTTGAGCGCGCGACGTGGGACGACCGCCGTCACTTCTGGGGCTCGGTTGGTCGAGCGATGGGTCAGTTTTTGATCGATGTCGCGCGCACCGAAGGTCGACTTCGGCGCGGTGGCGGGCGCGATCGTGTGCCGATCGAAATCGTTGCGGGCGAACTCGAAGATGTCACGCGCGCACTTTCGCCTGCGACGATTTCCGCGATTGAAGCACTTGATCGACTCGAGCAGGAAAGCCCTGAGAGCGCGCAGGTCGCGCGGCTTCGATTTCTTTCAGGCTTCTCGATTGAGCAAACCGCGATTCTGCTCGACATCGCGCCGCGCACCGTGAGTAAGCGTTGGAATTACGCGCGTGCGTGGCTACGCCGCGCAATCGCGGAGGCGGCGTAATGGATGGTCGGCCCGACGAACGATCTGCGTCGCAGGAGACCGTCGAGCGAGTCTTCGATGAAGCCATTGCGCTCCCTGAAAGTGCGCGCGTTGCGTTTGTCGATGCGAGCGGTCTCGACGACACCGCGCGACGCAAGGTGATCGATCTGCTGCGGTTTCATGTTGCGGAGCCGACACCTTCGGCGATGCGCGTGTCGGAAGTAGATAGAGAGAAACGACTCGTCGGGGCAAGCATCGGCGGTTTTACGGTGACGAGGCTCATCGGTGTTGGCGGCATGGGTGCGGTGTACGAAGCGATGCAGGATGCGCCGCGGCGTCGCGTCGCACTGAAAGTTCTGCGGACCCCACTCGCGGGCGGCTCGGCCACGCGGCGATTTCGGCTTGAAGCTGAGTTGATGTCGCGGCTTGAGCATCCAGGCATCGCGCGTGTCTACGCGTCGGGCATGGACGGACGCGCGATCCGCAGTACCCGCAGTCATGTCGATCTTCGCGCTCAAAATGAAGCGGCTTCGGGCGACGCAACTTCGACTGGAGAGGCTTCCGAGAACGATCCTCCTGCGGGAGATCCTTCTGCGGGAGAACGTTTTGGAGGAGAACCTTCTGGAGGAGAACCTTGGCTCGCGATGGAGTTCATCGAGGGAGCGCGACCAATCACGGAATTTTGCCGCGATTCACGCTTGTCGCCGCGCGCGATCGTTCGACTTTTCCTCGATGTTCTCGATGCGGTCGCGTACGGACATGCGCGCGGCGTCTTGCATCGTGATCTCAAGCCCGCGAATCTCCTCGTTGGGAGCGATGGTCGTCCGCGCGTGATCGACTTCGGAATCGCGAAAGCGATGGACGGCGATCGCGCTGCGACGCTCGCGCTGACGGTGACCACGCGCATCGTTGGAACGCTGCAATACATGAGTCCGGAGCAGTTCGGGCACCGCGACGCTGCCGATACGCGCAGTGATGTGTACGCGCTCGGACTTGTGCTCTTCGAAGCACTCGTGGGTCGACCGCCGTACGTGGTGCCTCGCGCCGCCGGCATTCTCGCAGCCGCGCGTACGGTGGCGGAATCTCCCGCACCGCGCGCCTCGGCACAGGTGCGTGCGCTGGCGGATGGCTTCGGTGCCGACCTCGATGGCATCCTCTCGAAGGCGCTCGAGAAAGACCCCGCGCGGCGTTACCAGTCTGTCGCTGAGTTTGCAGCGGATCTCCAACGAGCACTCGCGGGCGAGCCCGTGTCGGCGCGCGTTCCAACGTTCGGCTACCAACTCTCGCGTTTCGTCGCGCGAAATCGCGCTTTCTCGCTGGCCGTTGCGGCATCGCTCGTACTTCTCGCGACGACGACAACGCTCGCGGTTCTCGCGGCGCGCGAGGCGAACCATCAGCGCGATGTCGCTGCGCTTCGAACAGCGCAATACGCGATTGAAACCGCCGACTTCCCCGCGGCGCGCGAAGCGTTGGCGTCGCTCGGCGCGGGCGCACGTGGATTCGAATGGAGCGCCGTGCAGTCGCGCGCAGAGGGTTGGCTCTTCGACATCGACTTCGGACAGGGAAACATCTACGAGGTGCTCGATGCGCGAGCTGGCGAGGTTTTCGTCAGTGCGGCGGGTGATGAATCTGTCGTGATCTCGTCGAGAACCGGCGATGTGCTTGCGCGCGTTCGTGATCCGCGCGACGGAGCACAGACGGAGATTCTCTCGCTCGATGTCGACAGCGACGCGCGGCGTATTGCACGTGGCGGGATGAATCTCGCACCGATGGTGCAGTCACTCGATGACGGTCGCATCCTCTGGGAAGGCACAAAGCCGAAGAATCTCTTTCCGGCGGTCGCGCTTTCGCCGGACGGTGCTCGCGTTGTGTGGGCCAACGACGGCGAGCCGTTGCGCGTCAGCAGCGTCGGGGACGGCGCAGTGCTCATCGAGCGTGATTTCGGTGCGTACATTCGTTCGCTCGATATTTCGCCTGATGGGGCGTTGCTCGCTATCGGTATCGAGCCGGCGCGACTGCTTGTTGTCGATGCGGCGACGCTTGAAGATCGTTGGAGTGCGCCGCTCTCGGGTAGCGATGACGTGCCCGATGTTCGCTTCTCGCGCGATGGCCGCTTCGTGAGTGCAACGAGTTTCGCGGGCCTTGTTGATGTGTTTCGCGCCGATGGCACGCGACACGGCGGGCTCAGCGCGTCAACGATGGGCGGCGTCGCCACCTATGCGGGCGAGATTTCGCCTGACGGGACACTTGTTGCCGCGGGTGCGATGGATCAGTTTCCGCGGATCGAAGAGATCGCAACGGGCCGCGCGTTTCGCTTGCCTGGTCATGACGCGCAGGCTTGGTGTGCCGCGTGGGGAGCGACGCCCGGAATCCTCGCGACGACGGGAACGTCGCTGCGCATTTGGGATCTCGCGATCCACGACCCCGACGGCATGCGCATCGTGCAAGAGCCGTCGAAAGGCATTCGTCTCTCGGCGGACGGCTCGCTCGCCGCGACAATCGTGGAGGCGACCGGTGAAGTCGCGGTCGTTGAACTCGCGTCACGGACTGAACTCGCACGCATCGGCGCGGCCGATGGACTGCCAGGATCCGTGAAGGGTCCAGTACAGAGGCTCGCGCTCGATGCGACACGTCGGCGCGTGGCAATCGCCGCTGGCGGAACGATCTCGGTCTACGCATGCAACAGCGCAACCGATGCCACGCAGCCGAAGCGGGCCACGCAACTCTGGTCGACCGATGCGGCCACACTCGCGACGGCGGGAATCGCGACGATTTCAGCCATTGAGTTTTTCTCGGATGGTCGGCTGTGCGTCTCAAGCGGCAACGAAACACTTGTTGCGCTCGATGCAGAGCGCGGCACGCCGATCGCGATCGCCGATCTCAAACCAATCATTGCTGCCAATCCAGTCATCAGCGAACCGAGCGCCATCGTGTCGCTTCGACAGTCGGGTGACGCGATGGCCGCGGCCTCGACACTTCCGCCGGGCTATCTTCGCTGGAGCGGGCGACCGAATTCGAAACCTGCGACGGCACTCGGCCTTATGCCGTACCGACGACTCGCGATCGCGGCGTCGGGCGATCTCCTCGCAACGACCGACGTCGACGGTGGGTTGCAACTGATCGATGCGCGCACGATGCGCGAGATT
>CAIWCL010000130.1 GCA_903911205.1 uncultured bacterium | reverse complement strand
GCCGCTCCCCCAATCGGTTCCCGCGGGCAGCGTCGGCTTCGTCTCGAGATAGTCCGCGAGCGTGTCGCGCGCGGTTTCCGCCAGCGGTCGGCATTGCAATCCGTGCGCCAGCGCCTTGGAGATGTTCGCGCGACCTGCGCCTGCGTACTCCGGGCCCTGCGGAATCCACAGTGGCAAACCCATCCACGGCGCGACTTGCTGCTCGAGGAGCCATGCTTCGTCGATCCACACGAATTCGACCGGATCGGAAACACTCGCTTTGATGCCGGCAAGCATCTCTTCCATTGTGAGCGGGCCTTCCGGTCCATTCGCGATGTAAGTCCCCTGATGTCCATCGGCGACCAGCTTCAACTGGAACGCCGCCAGATCGCGCACATCGATGAATTGCACCCGTACCTCGTCAGGCTTCGGCGCGCGCGGCGCGAGCACTTTGCCGCCACGTGCGATGCGCGCGGGCCAATAGGTGAAGCGGCGCGTGTCGTCGCCGGGGCCCACGATCAGCCCTGGTCGAACGACGCACGTCTTCGCGGGGCATGCGGCTTCCGCGGCACTCTCACACAGCGCTTTCAGCGGGCCGTACGTCATGCCAGTGATCTGCTCCACGGTCGGGTCGTCCATCGTTGCGACAGGCGTCGACTCGTCGGGCGCGACGGAGTTGTCCATCCACACCGAGATCGTCGAGACGAGTTGGTACATCTGCGTGACGGGTGCGAGCAGTTCCGCCGAAGCCTTGGTGATGCGCGGGAAGTACGACGAGTTGTCGATGACGGCATCGAAGCGTTCGCCCGACTTCGTCATTTCGGCAACGAGTTCCTCGAGCGCCTTGAGTCCGTCGCCCTTCTTCGGATCGCGATCGCCCTTCAACTGGCGAACCTTCGCGTAACGGTCACCCGCGAGGCGGCCCGGATCGGTCTTCCCGCGATTGAAGGTGGTGACGTCCCAGCCTTTCGCAAGGGCTTGATCAACAAGGTGAGGTCCGAGGAAGCCGGTTCCGCCGAGGATGAGGATGCGCATGGGGCGCAGCGTAGTGGCGAGGCCTGCTGCGGGTTGCGCGATACAGTGCCGTCGTGGCACAACAAGGAACCTCACGCGCGTCGAGCACGCCCTTTCTCTTGGTCGCGGCACTGGCATTGGTCGCCGCGGGGGTCTATTTCAATCTGAAGCGCGGCGATGGCGACGCGAATTCGGGCTCCGCAGGCGCGTCCGGCCGCTTGTCGGACGATGAAGCCACGGGCGACTCAGCGCCCTCGGGTCGCGCTGCGGGGGGGCGGAAGGACGAAGACCCAAACGCGCCGCGACCGCGTGTGCGCATCACCCCGGAGAAACTCGAACTTGGTCGCGTCACACAATGCGGCGAGCCGACGGTTGCCGAGGTCACGCTCATCAATGAGAGCAAGGTCGAGGCCAAGGTCGACGGTTGGGTCGCAACCTGCGGATGCATCGCGGTGCTGGCCGAACCCGGCTTCACCTTGGAACCCGGAGCGTCGCGCACGCTTCCTATTCGTGTCGATCCGGCGGGCGTCGGTGGAAAGAGCCAGCGGATCGACTTCCGCCTCAATGGAAATGCGCTTGGCGGGCGCGTTCGTATCGACTACGACGTGTACAGCCCAATCCGCTCGATGCCGAGTATGGCGATTCGACCGGAGAAGGGCACAGAGCTCCTGCTCGAACTTGAACGCGCGACGCCAGAGGGTGAACACATCGCAACGCCGTTTGAGGTCGTCGCAGTGATTCCCCCGATTGGTCGACCATGGAAAGCTGCGGAAGGCGAGCCACCGCTGGAGCCAGGTTGGGGCGGAGTGATCGTGGACTTTGCGGCGGTCGACGAACTTGCGGCCGATCCGGCAAGTCGCACGGATCCAGCGTTTGAGTGGCGCGGCGATGGCGCGGATGCGCGGTGGAAGACGTTCGAGTTTCTGATTCGTACAGACGACAGCGTGTGCGGTGCAATTCGCGTTCGACTTCGGAACGGTTGAACGCGCGCGCACCCGATGCATTGACACACGCACGAAAGAAACCACGCACGAAAGAAACCACGCACGAAAGAGACCACGCGCGGGGTCGCCGCGCGTGGTTTCGTTTCATGGGGTGAACTTCCGCTTCCGTTTGTCGCGTGAGTCTCTCGCGACTCGCGGGATTCCTCGCGATCAGCACATCTCGACGAGCATCGTCACCGCGTTACCGCCGCCGAGGCAGAGCGAGCAAATGCCGCGCTTGCCACCGGTGCGCTTCAACTGATGAATGAGCGTCACAAGCACGCGCGCTCCGCTTGCACCGATCGGGTGACCAAGCGCAACGCCGCCGCCGCAGATATTGAGCTTCGCCTCAGGGATCCCAAGCGGCTTGATATCGACGAGCACTTGTCCCGCGAATGCTTCGTTCAATTCGAAGAGGTCGATGTCCGCAACGGTGAGGCCATTCTTCGCGAGGATCGTTTCGATGCCGATCTTCGGCGCAAAGAAGAGATTCTTCGGTGCGCCGCCAGCGGTGTTGGAATCGACGATGCGCGCAAGCGGCTTGGCGCCAGTCTTCTTCAAACCTTCTTCGCTCATCACGAGCACCGCCGCCGCGCCATCGGAAATCTGGCTCGCATTGCCGGCAGTGGCCGTGCCTTCCTTTCCGAAGGCAGCCTTCAGCTTCGTCAGGCCTTCTGCGGTCGTGTCGCCACGGATGCCTTCGTCGGCGTCGACGCCAACCTTCGACATGCACTGTTCCGCAGAAAGCGCCACGATTTCAGCCTTGAAGTGACCAGCAGCGGTTGCCGCGGCAGCGCGCTGATGGCTCTGCGCGGCAAAGCGATCTTGATCCTCGCGCGTGACGCCGTGTTTCGCGGTGATGTAGTCACACGCGCAGCCCATCGCCCACTTCTCAAAGGCGCACGTCAGGCCGTCGGCGGCCATGTGATCTTGCATCGTCGCGGGGCCGTATTTGACGCCGCCGCGCATCTGCATCATGTGCGGCGCGAGATCCATATTCTCGACGCCGCCAGCGAGGACGACGTGGTTGTCGCCAGCGCGGATCGAGCGCGCGGCTTGCATGACCGCTTCGAGGCCGGAGCCGCAGACCTTGTTGACGGTCACGGCGCTCACCGTGTCGGCGACACCTGAGAGCAGCGCAACTTGGCGCGCGGGGTTCTGTCCGACGCCCGCTTGCAGGACGTTGCCCATGATGCACTCGTCGACGTGGGCGAGGGCGTTCGGGCACTCCGCGAAGAGCGCCTTCGCGACATATGAGCCAAGCACCGGGGCCGGGACCTTCGCGAGGCCTCCCATGAACTTCCCGATGGGGGTGCGGCGGGCTGCAACGATGTAGGCGGCTGGACGGGCGGTCATGGTGAGTCCTGCGAAATCTGCGTGAAGGGGGCCTAGGGGCCCGACGAATCGGGCGTCCCGAAAATGTCACAAACAATGCGGGGCGTTTCGTCTGCACGAACCCCCGTGGGGTCGCCGATGATAGCGACCCCGCGGCGGCGGCTGCCGCGGCTCGACTTGGCCCTCCGTCCGCCTTCCGCGAAGGCACTCTGCGCGAGCCCGTTATGCCACACAACGACCTCTCCGACAATCTGATGAGCCTCCAGAGCCACATCCTCTTGGAGGAGGCGCGGCACCCCTCGGCGAGCGGCGACTTCACGTGGATCATTAGCGCCATTTCGCTCGCGGCGAAGTCGATCGCGAACCACGTGCGCCGTGCGCGTCTTTCTGGCGCGATTGGGCGCTTCGGCGAAGTCAACGTGCAAGGCGAGGAGCAGCAGAAACTCGATGTGATCGCGAATCAGGCGCTCATGCGTTGCCTTGGTACACGGGCGTCGGTCGCGGTACTCGCAAGCGAGGAGGACGATGAGCCGAGCATCCTCCGTCGCGGCAACGAAGGCGGGAAATACTGCGTGCTCTTCGATCCGTTGGACGGGAGTTCCAACCTCGACACGGGCGTCGGCGTGGGGACGATCTTCTCGATTCTTCGCAACGATCCGGCGATTCGTGATGCGCAAGAAACGGTGTGTCAGCCCGGGACGCAGCAGGTCGCGGCTGGATACGTGCTCTACGGATCGTCGACGATCTTCGTACTCACGACCGGCAACGGCGTCGCGCTCTTCGAACTCGATCCATTCATCGGTTCGTTCCTTCTCGTGAAGGACAAGGTGCGCATACCCGAGTCGAACAAGGTTTACTCGGTGAACGAGGCGTACGCGCCGACGTTCCCTGAGCCCTATCGCAAGTACCTCGAATGGGCGCACGCGAATGGCTACTCGTCGCGCTACATCGGGTCGATGGTGGCGGATGTGCATCGGACGCTCCTCACGGGTGGAGTCTTCATGTACCCGCCAACGAAGAAGAACCCCGAGGGCAAATTGCGCTACCTCTACGAGGCGAGCCCGATGGCGTTCATCATGGAACAAGCGGGTGGACTCGCATTTTCGGGCGCCAACCGCACGCTCGAATACCAGCCTTCCAAAGTGCATGAGCGCGTGCCGGTCTTGCTTGGCTCGCGCAACGAAGTCGAGCGCGTGCGATCGTTCGGCGGGTGAGTGCGGGGCTGGAATCAGCGCGTGCGATCGCGCGTTGAGTTACGCTCCCGAGCATGTCCGCTTCGTCCACGATCCATGTCATCGGTTCGATGATGATCGACCGCGTGGTGCGCGTGCGCGCGATTCCACGGCCGGGCGAGACGGTCGCGGCGCTTTCCGCGCAGACGTTCGCGGGCGGGAAGGGCGCGAATCAAGCGGCGGCTGCCGCGAAGTTTGGCGCGCGCGTTCGCATGCTCGGACGGACGGGTCGCGACGGCGCATTCATTCGCGAAGCTTTGCGTGAAGCTGGCGTGCGCGTTCGTGATATCGCGACGAACGATGTGAACTCAGGTGCTGCGACCGTGATGGTCGCAGAGTCGGGCGAGAACGCGATCGTGATCGCGCCGGAATCAAACTTGCGCATCACGAAAGAGGGAATCGAGAAGTTTCTCGCGACGGCGAAGCAAGGCGACATCGTGCTCTTTCAGAACGAGTGCGCGCTCTTGCACGAAGGAATTGCGATGGCCGCTGCGCGCGCGCTGCGTGTCTGGTTGAACGCAGCGCCTGCGAATGCAGGGCTTTCTGGCCTTCGCTTTGAGAAACTCGCTGGCCTGATCGTCAACGAAACCGAAGCGGACGCGCTCACCGGTGAAGCCGATCCGCGTCGTGCACTTGAAGCGCTCGCGAAGCGCATGCCGGGCGGTACGGTGATCGTGACGCTTGGCGCGGACGGCGCGATTGCTGCGCTTGGCAGCGCGCGTTACATGCATCGCGGATTCGCGGTGGATGCTGTCGATACGGTCGGTTGTGGTGATGCGTTTGTCGGTGTCTATTTGGCGGCGATTGCCGAGGGTCGTGACATCGCGCAGGCACTTGCGCGTGGCAATGCAGCGGGGGCGCTCGCTGCGATGCGCGCGGGTGCACTTCGCTCGCTGCCACCGCGTGGGGAGATCGATGTTGTCGCCGTCTTGCCCGAGAAAACGAAACTCAAGCCGCGGCCGCCAGCGGAAGATGAGGGCTCGATTCCCGCGCAGTGCCTCGGCTGTGGCTACCCGCTCGTTGGACGTGCCGAAGGAGATGCGTGTCCTGAGTGCGGCCGCGTGGTGCGGCGAATCATGTTCGCGGGGCGGTGGGCGAATGTGACCGTCCGTCGGCGATATGCGCGTGCCTGGTGGTGGGCCGCTGGCGCCGGGGCCGCGTTACTTCTCGGCGCAATTGGCGTCGGCATTGCGACGGAAGGACAGCGGCTGTCTCTCTCAGCGGGCGTCCAAGATCTGTTCGGATTTTCAGGCCTTGGTTGTTGGGCACTGCATGTCGTGCTTGCGTGCGTCGCGCAGATTGGTTTCGCGCGCGGACTTCCTCAACTCAGCGCGGCCAGGATCGGGCTCGGCGCGGCGTGGCTTCGCATCTTGGCGGTGGTTGTCATATTGCTGGTGACGTCCCTGTTCTGGCTCGGGAGTGGTGACTCTGCATTGATCGCACTCAAAAGTATGATCACGCTGGCGTGCGCGGTCGATCTCTTATTTGTGGTGCTGCTTGAGCGCGCGTGGCGAAGTGCTGAGTTTGCGCCGCGGCGTCCGATCGGTCTCATCGCCGGCTCGTTCGGCGTGCTCGTGACCACGATTGCGGTCTGGCGTTTTGACGGGCGAAGCGCAACGCCACTTATGCAGATCGGGCCGATGGTGATTGGACTGCTGCTTGCGTGGATTGCACAAGCGTCGCTTGCGCGCGCGATCGCGCGGGAGATTCGAGTGCGTGAGTGAGTGCGTGAGTGCCGACGAGGCGCGTGTGCGTGATATCTTTCGGTGAGCGCGATGGAATCAGCGTCAGTCCATGAACTTCAGCAGCAGCATCGACTCCTTCCCTGTGATCGGTGCGGCTATGACCTGCGCGGTCGACAGGTCGGCGAGTTGTGCCCCGAATGCGGTTGGTCGATCGATTGCGCGCTTCCTGCGTGGTGGGACGATGCGCTCCTCGCGCGCATGGCGTTCTGGGCTCGTGTTGCAGCGATTCCGTGCTGGGTGCTGTTGCTTGTGCCGCTCTACTTTGTGGTCGGAGTGACGAGTCGGATCAGTCCCGACGGCCTCGCGCAGACCGCAATCATCTTTTTCGTTTTGATGCCGATCCAGGTCTTGGCGCAACTCCTTGCGATGTTGGTGGTCGAGGATCGACGCTTCGGGTCGGAACGCTCGTGGCTTCTCTTCTGGGCCGCAGTCGCGCGTGCGACCGCATTTGGCCTCGCGGCGTTACTTCTCTTCGTCGTGCAATTGCTGCAGACGGACGCGCTGCTCATTCCTGCCTACATCGCGTACTTCACGCTGCCCATCCTCGCGATCGGGGCGGACATCGTCACGGTGCGCGTTCTCGCAAGTCTTTCGAAAGAGGCGCGTCCGCTGCTCGGATCGACTCGCAGATTCGGTGCAGCGACGGCGCGCGGCGCGCTCTGGGTGGTGTATCCGCTGCTGATCGTGCCGATCATCGGGTGGTTCTTTGCGCCCATCATTTGGACGATCTCGATGGCGGTGTGTTTTGGTGAGCTTCGGCGCTTTGCACTCGCGCTGCGCGAGGCGGCGGGGATCTATCAGCCGGTGCCTGGGGCACGTTCTGTGAGTCTTGAGGCACCGCGCGCAGAGTCTTGAGCGGCTTTGGTTCGGATGAAGGTTTGGGTACGGTTTGTTCGCCCGCCACCCCGCACCAACGCGCCGCCGATACCGCTACCATCCGCGCCCTTCCGGCGGGTCCGTTCGACGCGGCAAGCCACAGCACGTCGTCGCGCCTCGCGGCCCAACCGACTGATTTCGAGTGAGTTCACCTATGGCAATTCCAACCGACGCAGCAGCACTCAAGAACCAGACCGTTCTCCCGCGCAACACGAACCAGGCCCTCGGCATCGGCCAGTTCGCCATCGACTTCATGTCGGGCAAGATCGGAACCCCCGACGCGTCGGTGCTGGAGCGCACGGTGATGTTCCACACCGACTCGGTGCTCTGCGGCATCAGCGCGGTCGCGCTCAATACGAATGCGCCGATCATCCTGCGCGCCGAAGCCGCCGACTACCCGCACGCGAAGGGCGCGCCCGTCTTCGGTTCGACCGCGAAGGTCGCCGCCGAGAAGGCGATCGTCGCCAACTCGAACGCCGTGCGCGAGTGGGACTCGAACGGCACCAACTTCGGTTTCAACCCGCAACTCGGCCACACCGCGGGCGAGTTCGGCCACAACGACTTCTACCCAGTCGCTGTCGCTGCGGCGCAGCAGCAGGGCCGTGACGGCGCGTACGCGCTGCGCGGCATGATCTGCATCGACGAGATTCGCGGCCGTCTCGCGGAAGTCTTCTCGCTCAAGACCTACAAGATCGATCACGTCGTCCACGGCGCGATCGCAAGCGCCGCAACTTACGGGGCGATGATGGGCGCGACCGCCGAGCAGATCGAAAGCGCGATCGGCATGACGGTTGCCCACTACATCCCGTGGCGCGCGATCCGCGCCGGCAAGCAGCTCAGCGACTCGAAAGGCGCGTCGGCCGCGATTTCGACCGAAGTCGCCGTCCTCTCGATGATGCGCTCGATGCGCGGATTCATGGGCCCGCGCGACATCTTCCGCAACCCGGAGAGCATGTTCCGCCAGTTCGAGAAGACGAACGGCGACAGCCCGTTCGACCTCGTCCTGTCGCACTCAGGCAGCGACTTTGCCGTGATGGGCATGCACTTCAAACTCGGTCTCTACGAGCACCAGTCGGCGGGAGCGCTGCAGGGCGTGCTGACGCTCCTCCGCGAGAATCCGCAGATTCTCGAGCAGGCTGTGACAAACCCCGACGCGATCAAATCGATCAACATCGTTGCGTACGAGCCGGCCTTCGGCATCATCGGCGACCCAGCGAAGCGCGATCCGAAGACGCGTCAGTCGGCCGACCACTCGATGGTCTACATCGTCGGCACGCTGCTCCGGAAGGCGATCGAGATGGCCGAGTCAACCAAGTCGACGAAGCTCGGCCACTGCGACAACTGCTACTGGAAGAACCTCATGCTCGTGCCGCACGACTACGCGCCCGACGCGATCTACAACAAGAAGACGCGCGCGCTGATGGAGAAGTTCTCCTTCACCCACGGCGGACCCGAGTACGACCGTCGCTACCCAGACGGCATCCCAACGTCGCTCGTCATCGAGATGGCTGACGGCAAGAAGTACGACTCGGGCCTCGTGATGTACCCGGCCGGCCACGCGCGCAACACGACTGCCGACCTCCGCGGCATCCTCGCGAAGAAGGCGGAGAACCTCGGCAAGCTCGCGTCGGACAATGCGCAGCCGATCATCGATCGCTTCAACAAGATCGCATCGCTCTCGGCCGCGGAACTCGCGTCGCTCTACGACTTCCAGATCGCGAATCGCGGCAAGTATGAGTGATGCGCACGATCACGACGTGTGGATCTGCGACTTCACCGACGCGGAGGATCGTGCGGACTTTGCACGCCTCATGGCCGAGTTCGCGGCCGAGCCTGTCTCGGCCTCGCCGCACTTGGATGCAGCGCACTTCGCGCGCGTCGCCGACGATCTTGCGCGGCGCGCGGGCTCGTTGGTGCTGCTCTCGGCGCGAGGCGAATCCGAGGTGACCGAGGGCATCTTGATTGCGTTCGAGGGCTACTCGTCGTTCTCGCGTGGGCCGCTCTTCAATGTCCATGACGTGCACGTGTCGCCGACGGCGCGCGGGGCGGGGCTTGGCACGTCGATGCTCGAGACGCTCGCAGACCTCGGTCGTGAACATCGGCACACCAAACTCACGCTTGAGGTGAGTGCGACGAACTCAGGCGCAATCCGCCTCTACCGCCGACTCGGGTTCAGCGGCCTCGAGAACTTGCCGGTGACGGCGCCGGCGGGCGTGACCTATTTCGCCACCAAGAAACTCTAAAAACGGTGCACGGCACGTGCCAGGCAGTGCCAGGCACTGCGTGGCACGTGCCGTGCACGGATCAAGTTTCTGCCAAATTCGAGCAGATCGTGCGCGCAAAGCCCTGTCAGTGTAGGGTTTACAAGCGGCGACTTGGGCGCGATCAAGGTGCCTGGCACGTGCCAGGCACGTGCCAGACAGTGCCGTGTACTGAACGGCACGTGCCGTGCACCGTTCGATTAAGCGAAGAGCCCGTCGAGCAGTTCGACCACGCCCTTACCCTGCGTCGCAATCGTCTCGAAGATCTTGCGACCTCCCGCGATATCAAGCAGTTCGCGCACGAGTTTCGACTCGCCCGCGTAGTCAGCCTTGTTCACGACGAACAAATCCGCGATCTCGAGGATGCCGGCCTTATCCATCTGCACGGCGTCGCCCATGCCCGGCACGACCACCACCGCAGTGCGGTCGACGAACGAACGAATCGCCACGTCGTTCTGCCCGGCGCCAACGGTTTCGACGATGAGTTTGTCGTAGCCAGAGCCGCCGATGAGTTCGATGATGTCCGGAAGCGTGCGGTAATCCTCACCTACGATCGCGAGCGATCGGTAGAAGATCCCCTCGTCCACCGCGTTGAAATCCACACGCAGGCGATCGCCAAGGAGCGCGCCGCCCGTGATCGGGCTCATTGGGTCGAAGGCGACGACCGCGATCTTCTCGCCGCGTCGCACAGCCTCGCTGGCCATCGCGGCAACGAGTGTCGACTTGCCGGCACCGGGCGAACCCGTGATGCCGATGACTTGGTTCGGTCGTCGTCGCGGCGCATCTACCGGCTTCCCAGCATGCGCAAGCGAAATGTTGCGCGCGAATAGCGCGGCTGGATGCGTCGTCACGCTCGCCGCGAGCGGCGCGTACGTCTTCACGCTGTCACGCACGCTGCCGACAATCTCGGTCATGCCGGTTCCGGTGTGGTAGACCCGCGCGACGCCCGCATCGATCAACTTCTGTACATCGTCTTGCGGAATGATCCCGCCGACATTCACGATCATGTCCGGGCGTCCCACCTTCGCGCACTCTTCGAGGAGTCGTGGCACCAAGACGAGGTGCGAGTTCGACATCATCGAACACGCGATGCAGTCGGCGTCCTCGTCGCGGGCGCTGATGGCGAGGCTGCGCGGCGTTTGCCAAAGCCCAGAGTAAATCACGTGAATCCCCGAGTCACGCATCACACGCGCAATGAGTTTTACGCCGCGGTCGTGTCCATCGAGCCCCATCTTCCCGAGGAGCACGCGGGGGCGGTGGGGGAGATCGCTGCAGCGGTCTTGCTTCTCGATCGCCGTGGTTGGTTCAGTGGTGGCGCGCATGGGGGTATGCCTCGGAACGCGGAAATCCGCGAATCGCGAAGGTTAGCCCAAACACGCCTGAGTTTGTAGAAAAGGGCCCGCTGTGGAGCGATTGGACGCGCGGCAGCGCCTCTCAGTCGCTGCCACCGCCGTCGCCGCCGCCATCCGCGCCGCCGTCTCCATCGTTCCCGGCGCTGTCACTTTCGCTCCGAGCACCTTCGTCTGCGCGGTTCGTGGGGTGTTGCGACTTGCTCGCCGCAGCATTCGCGGACGCAGGGTCACTTCCCGCGCCGCCATCCGCGGCGGACTTCTGCTCAGCGAGTGCCTTTTTCGTGTCCCGTGACTTCGGGTCGCCAATCGGGCGCGCATCGCTCGTCCATTCGCCTGGGTAGAAGCGCTCCGCGAGCACGCCCACGATGTCTTCCGTAAAGCGGTACTTGTAATCGTCGAGTTGCACGCGGCGGCCGCCCTCAACTTCAACCCACGCGATCGCCTTCGACATCCACGTCGTCAGATCGATCCCCACGATTTGCTCGCGGGTGAACGTTCCTTCCGGCGCGTGGAACGTGCCGTCGTCGTCGAGTCGATAGCGCCGACGCGCCAATTGCCATTGCGCCCACACGAACCACGGAACACCAAGGATGCCGCAGCCAACGATGTAGAGCCACAGTTGTACGGGACGGTCATACGCGGCCGGTTCCGCGGGCTTTTCGTCCTTGTAGCGGTTCAAGACATCATTCGCGAGGCGGAATTGCTCCTTCTCGCCAGCGCTCAGGCCTGCTGCCTTCGCGAGGTTTTCCAGTTCCGACTTCGTCTTCTCCGCGGCGACATACTCCTCAAACGACGCTTGCTTTGCCGGAATCTTGATCGCGTAGTCGTACCAACCCCAAATGGCGAGCGCGAAGCAAAGCACCGCATAGGCAAGGTTCTGGAGGGTTTGACGACGTTGAACCTGGGTCTCGATGGCCATGAGCGTTGCCCGGTGTGCGCGGGGAGGATTGCAGGGCGCGGGTGGACCCCACAGTGGTAGCAGCTGGAGTGGCTTGAAGTGGGTCTTTGATCGTCCTGAAACTGAGTCATCGGCCCGGGCGACCGTCCGGGTAGCAGATTGTCGGCGGAATCGTGCGACATCCTTTCGGCGATTCCCCGGATTGAGGTGACACTCTGAAGGCTCGGGCCCCGAACATGAGCCCCACCAACCCGGCAACGTCCCGAGTCTTCAAAAGGTCACCCGATGGCACGATCAGAGGCGTCACAATCGAACCCCGCACCGCAGTGGAACCCCGCCCCGCAGTGGAACCCCGCCTCACAGTGGAACCCCGCCCCGCAGTGGAACCCCGCCCCGCAGTGGAACCAGGCGCAGCGCCCGCAGGCTGCTACGCAGGCTGCTACGCAGGCTGCTACGAAGGCAGCTATGCAGGCTCTGAGACGGGCTTCAAACGGGGACTCTCGTTCCTTGGCGCTCCATGCGGCCTGCATTTTGGGCTTTGGCGCAATCGGCGTCTTCGCGTCGTCGGCCGTTGCAGGCGGTTGTAGCGGCGATGTCGACGGAAACGGCGAGGTTTCGGGCAGCGATCTCGCGGGCCTGCTGAGCGCCTGGGGAAGCGCGGACCCATCTGCCGATCTCGACGGCTCGGGGCTTGTGGATGCCGCAGATCTCACGGTCCTCCTTGGTTCGTGGGGGCCGTGCCCGCCCTCGAACCCTACCGCCACCGAACTCGCAAGCGTTCAGGCGAGTGTGGCGCCGTACGCGGTCCATCTCAACTCGTTCAACCTCGGTGCGACGGTGAACTTCGCGGTGGATCCGTTGAAGTTCCCGGACCTCGCAGGCGATACGGTCGACGTGTACCTCGTGGCAAACAGGACTGCTGCCGAGTGGGCGGCCTCCTCGGCGCTCGTAGACGTACGCGGAGCGGCCCAAGCGGCGAATCTGCCCTCGAATCCGACAACCCCCAACGTTGCACTCGCGATGACGGGCGTCACCGCGGGAGATGGACTGAGTCCCGGGCGCGGATTCGATCTCGTCATCGATGTAGATCGCAACGGAACACTTGGCGCTGGCGACCTCATCGACGGCGCGGGTGACGAGCCGGGCTTCTGGTACGTCGTCGATCTCGCCGCGGCTGGACCGCTCGCAGTCACGCAGATTGCCTCGTACGACGTGAACGATCCCGACATCCTCGACTCGATGGAGCTCGAGCGCATCTACTACCCGACCACGATCGCGACGCTCGGCACTCGGCCTCTCGTCGTCATCTCGCACGGAAACGGCCACAACTACGCGTGGTACGACTATCTCGGCACCCACCTCGCAAGTTGGGGCTACGTCGTGATGAGCCACCAGAACGACACGGTGCCCGGTATCGAGACCGCATCGACGACGACGCTCGAACACACGGAGAGTTTCCTCGCGCAACTTGCAACGATCGGCGGTGGCGTGCTCAACGGCCGCGTCGATGGCGATCGCATCGTTTGGATCGGACACTCGCGCGGCGGTGAAGGAATCGCGCGCGGTTACGACCGCCTCTTCGACGGCACGTTTACGTCGCCGAACTACCAGATCGGCGATGTTCGCTTGCTGATTTCGATCGCGCCGACGGACTTCCTCGGTTCCGCGAGCGCGAACCCCCACGGTGTGCCATTCATGCTCATGTATGGCGCCGCAGACGGCGATGTCTGTGGTTGCCCCGACTCGGACATCGGCGACAGTTTCAACGTGTTTGAGCGTGCGGAAGGTTTGCGCCAATCGACCTACGTGCACGGCGCCGACCACAACGACTTCAATTGCTGTGGATTCAACGACTTCACGGGCCCGACCGGTACCGCGATCGGCAATGCCGAAGCACAAGATGTCATGAAAGCAGCCTCGCTTGCCATGATCCGGCGCGTCGTCGAGAACGACGCGTCCGCCGAAGAGTACCTGTGGCGTCAGTACGAGAGCATTCGTCCGATTTCGGTTGCCGCAACAACCACGGTCATCAACGAGTGGAATCCCGCACCCCTCGATCGCATCGTCCTCGACAACTTCCAAGCGAACTCCGCAACAACCGTTGCGAGTTCGGGCGGCGCCGTCGCGTTCGTCGGTGTCGCCAATGAGTTTGAAGGCCTGCAAAATGACAACAACACGGCGTTCACGTGGACGACCACCGATCCGATGAATGGCGCGACACGCGGACGTACGACCGATGCCACTCGCGCCTTCGTCTTCAATTGGACGATTGCTTCATCGATCGCGTGGACGATTCCAGCCGACCGACGTGACTTCACGCAAGGAAAGTTTCTTTCCATGCGCGCCGCGCAGGGAACGCGTCATCCACAGACAACCGCCGTGCTCGGCGACCTCACGTTTACGATCACACTGATCGATGAACTCGGCGAGGAGACTTCGCTGCAAATCTCTGCGCTCGCGGGCGGCGTTGAGGAACCGTATCAACGGACGGGCTACGGCACTGGCGCCGGTTGGCAGAACGCGCTCGAGACGATTCGTCTCCCACTGAGTGCGTTTACGTACGGTGGAAGTGCGCTCGACCTCGCGCGCGTCGAATCGGTGCTCATTCAGTTCGGCGGAACGTCTGGGTCTGCGCAAGGCCGCCTTGTCATCGACGATCTTCAAATCGAGACGAAGTGACGGGCTGCACGCTTGAAACTCCTTTGATCCTTTCACTCCTCCGAACTTCCAATCCCACATTGAAACTCTGACGCGCACACGCGCTTTTTCAGGAAGAACCATGCAGACGACTTCTTTCATGCGCAATACATCCAACTTGCGCGGCCGCAGCGCGGCATTCATGGCGCTCACGGCATGCATCGTGTCGAGCTCGACGTTTGCGCAAGAAGTGACGGCACCAACGAAGGATTCAGCGAAGGCTCCAACGCAGCAAGTTGGCATGCCCGCAATGCCGGTGACGCCGGCCGCAGCAGCGGAACTCATCGAAGTCATCCCCTTCGAACTTGCGCAGCCCTTCACGCACTCGATGCGGCGCGAGCGACCCGAGTACACGCGCGGTCACGTGTTGGTGCTGCGCGCACCAGAGGCGTACCTCGTGCCGCGGCAAGTGGCAGAGCCCGTGCTTCTCGTCGGCGGGCAGACGGCGGAGCGCATCAACGCGGGTTACGCAAGCGGCTTCCTCATCGTGGTGGTGCCGGAATGGCGCGAGCGCGGAGCGGATGGAGTGGAGCGTGCGGGTGATCCAAGCACGGCGCGCATTTGGTTCGCGTCGCCAGAACTCCCTGAGCGTGTCGACGCGGCGTGGATCGATGCGGCAGCGGCTTCAGCGAGCAAGGCGGGGTTGGCTGCAGCCGCACCTCGCGTCGCTGGTTTCGCGCCGGCGAAGGCGGAACGATTCGAAAATCGTGATGCGCTCGGTCGGTTCCTGGCGGACATCATCGCGAAGCGATCGCCATCGGAAACTGATGTGATCGACACGCTGCGGGCGACGAACTGACGCGTGTCATTCCGCCGAGCGCGAGCGCAATCCGTTACGCTCGGCGACATGAACGCGACGAAACACGCGAAGTTTGAAGTCACAGGCGCCAAAGCGCGCACCGCGTGCGGAGGCCTCGTCATGCTCTGTGCTGCGTCGTTCGTGCATGGCGCGATTTCGGGTTGTGCGAGTTCGCCGCGCGCAAGCAGCGCTTCACGCGACATGCCGGCGCCGCTCCAACATGTGGTCCTCGTCGATCTCGCCGATGCCAACGACATCGCCGCCATGCGAGCGGCGAGCGACGCGATGCTGCCAAAGATTCCGATGGTGAAGGGTTACGTGTGCGGCGCCCCCGTCGATATCGGGCGCGCGAACGTGCACAAAGACTACGACCTCGGCATCATCGTGCAGTTCGATTCGG
>CAIWCL010000129.1 GCA_903911205.1 uncultured bacterium | reverse complement strand
GCTGGCAGCGCTCACATGGGACATGCTCCAGTCGAATCGCCAGTGCCTGCAGCTTCCTGCAACTGTCACGAAAAACGGAGATCGAGCGACGATCATGCTGCACCCGGAGGTGCTCGAGGCGCTGACCGACTGGCGCCTTGCGCTGCAGGCTCAATTGGGGAGCGGTGCGGTGATGCCGACGAGCAAGATCTTCCGGACAATCCCGGCGATGAAGGTTCTCAGGAAAGACCTCGAGCTGGCGGGCGTCGACTACTTCGTCGCAGGGCAAGGGTATGCCGACTTCCACAGCTTACGCACGACCTTCAATATGCGTATGAAGTCTGCGGGGCTTGACACGATCACTCGCCAACAATTCATGCGGCACAGCGACCCGAAGCTCACGGACGTCACCTACATGGATTCAACCAAGCTTGCGCTGGCCTCGGAACTCGCAAAGCTGCCGGCCATTCGGAACGATGGAAGTCCTCCCAACTAGTTTGGGCAGGGACCCCATGCTGCAAGCAAGATCGCCAGATCTGCGCCGTTCACGATTCCGTCATCGTTGAGATCGGTGTCGAGTAAGCCGCCCTGCGGCGCGCCCCACGCACCCAGTAGCGTGGCGACATCCACGCCATTCACCACGCCGTCCCGGTTGATGTCGGCTGGACATTGGCACGAGTCCGGGATCATGTCGGCATTCGAATCGCTGACAGTGCGGGCCACCAAGATCTCATACGAATCGGGTATGCCGTTCGCGTTGCAGTCTTCGCTGGTCTCCGTTACTCCAACCACGTGTCCGTCTGCGCCATAGCTGAATTGGAAGTTGGTGGTTCCGTCTTGAAGGGTTCGGATGCGGCCCAGCGCATCTCGCGTCAGGGAAACTTGGCGTGGAACGACGGGATTTGAAGGTGAGCCGCGGAAGAAGAGCGAAGTGTTTCCCGTGGCGTAGAGCTCCGCAAGGAACAGCGCCTGCTCGATGGGTTGTCTCCGTCCAGATTCGAAACGAGTTCGCCCGAGGCGGAAGCAGAGGTGGCTCTCAGCAGTCCACTGATTCGCAATGGATGCGATGAATTCCTGTGGATATTGCGCGAAGAAGCCCGTAGGCAGCATGCTTCGGAGGTAGTTCAGCGATTGCGTGCCCGCGTCGGTCACCAACGCGTCGCGTCGGGCGTCCAGTGTCGGGCTTGGAGTGACCCAGCCCGCATCGAGCGCGTGGCTGACTTCATGCGCGACCACGGAGAAGAAGAGGTCGCACTGCCACGCTGGAGCATCGGTGGGAAATGGATTCTCCTGGACAACGCCCACATTCGTGCTGAAGACGTTTACCTGACAGCCGGGACCGGAGATGTCGAACTCCGCTTGTCCGACAGGAAGGAAGTCCGAAATCGTGATGGCCTCGAGGCTCAGGCGTCCGGCCGGAATTGAACTCACCCACTTGTGGATCGCGTTCAACTGGGCAGTCGATGCGCGGTCGTTGTCCGCCACCACCAGGCCGTAGTCAACGAAGAGGGAGTATCTCGATCCGGTCCAGTTTGCCATAGAAGCCACCGAGGATCGCTCGGCCGATGACTCTGGCGTAAGGTCGGTCAGCGTTCGCCAAAGTCGTTCCCTTCCTCGGAGCGTCGTGGGGAATGTGGAGGCGATAGGCGTCCCCCGTCCGTACATCGCCGGGAATCCCGCGAGG
>CAIWCL010000128.1 GCA_903911205.1 uncultured bacterium | reverse complement strand
GCCGTCACCGCTGATACGCCCGTCTGGGGTGTCCGCGAGCGCGACATGCGCAACGGTTTCCGCGTCCCAGACGATCTTCATATCGTCAATCTCGAGCGACCAGGCGGGCCGACCGGCCACTCCGGCGTCGGCATCGGCGGCGCGCTTTCATGGACGATCGACGCGACGCTCACGTGGAAAGATGTCGAGATGCTTGCCGCGAGTACATCGCGACCGCTGCTCGTCAAAGGACTCTGTCGCCCGGATGATGTCCGCTCCGCGATCGCGTCGGGCGCGAAGGGCGTTTGGATTTCGAACCACGGCGGACGACAACTCGACGGGGCCCCAGCGACCGCGGACGTGCTTGCATCCTGCGCGGAGGCAGCAGCTGGCCGCGCGAAGGTCATCGTTGATGGCGGAGTTCGGCGCGGGATCGACATCTTGCGCGCCATCGCGATGGGTGCCGACGCCGTTGCCGTCGGTCGACCCGTCCTTTGGGGGCTCGGTGCCGGTGGAGAAGCAGGCGTTCGCCGCGCACTGGAGATCCTCCGCAGCGAGTTCGAACTGGCGATGGCGCTCGCTGGCGTCTCGTCACCTGCCGAGATCCGCGCACTCGGACGCGATCTCGTTCGCCGACGCTGAAGCGCGGCGTGCGACCGGAGAAGGCCGAACGAGATCGGCACGCTTCCGCTTCGCGGTATGGTGCTCGCGATGCAGCGCTCTCAGTCTCGGCCGTACTTCATCGCGCTCGCGCTTGCTGGAATGGCCGCGAGTCTCGCGTCGCTCGGCGGCTGCGACCCCTCCGACGAAACGCGCGCCGGTCAGCCAATCCCTGCGACGGCGCGCGGCGAGCGCCCCTTCCGCCACGTCCTGATCATCTCGGTCGATGGCCTCCGACCCGACGCGCTTGAGCCGCCGTTCCTTGCGTCGCTCCCGTCCTTCGCGCGCCTGCTTCGCGGCCCACACACGCTCGATGCGCGAACCGACGCAGACATCACCGTCACCCTGCCAAACCACACCGGGATGCTCACGGGTAGACCATTCGACGGTCCGAACGGTCACGGTTGGAAGCTGAACGACGACCCACCGGGCCGCGCGCAAGGCGGCACGCTGCACGCGATGAAGGGCGCGTACGTTTCGAGCGTGTTTGATGTCGCGCACGACGCGGGCCTGTCGACGTCCATCACCGCGGGTAAGACGAAATTTTGGCTCTTCGAGCAGAGCTACGGTCCTTCGCACGGTGCCCCTGACCCGTTGCCGCCAGACCATGGGCGAGCAAAGATCGACTTCTTTACCTACGCCCGCGAAACGGAGGGCATTGCCCGCGTCGTAGCCGACCGCTTGCGTGATGCGGCGGCGCGCCGCATCGGAACGCTTGATTTCGTGCACTTCGCCGCACCCGACGCCGCGGGTCATGCACACGATTGGATTCTGGCCCCCGACTCCCGCTACTTCAGTGCGCTCCTCGAGGTGGACGCCGCGCTTGGCACGATGCTCGCAGCGATCGATACCACTCCCGGCCTTGCGATGCGGACCGCCATCGTGCTCACCACCGATCACGGTGGTGGCGCCCCGGCAAAGACACACACCGATGTCATGAGCCCCCTCAACTTCCGCATCCCGCTTCTCGTCTGGGAAGGTGGCGATGGCGAGTCGCGCGATCTCTACGAGTTCCACCAAGATCGCGCGCGACCCACACGTGAGACGCGCGTTGCTCGGGATGCCAACCCCCAACCGCTCCGGAACACCGACGCTGGAAATCTCGCCCTCGAACTCCTTGGATTGCCCGCCATCCCGGGCTCCACACGCGGGTTGACCGTGGTTCCAATTGGGACGCCTGTACCAGCGGTATCGGCAAGCCCCGATAAAAGCCTAGTCCCAGCGCCTTGAACAGCGCTCGCTGACTTCCGAGAGTCTGCAGTGCGTTTCCTTAAGGGATTTGACGTGGTTCTGACTCTGAATTGCCGAAAATGGGTCACCTCGATTTGGCTCAACGCGAATCGCGGGTAGAGTCGCGTTACTAGGGAGGTGGGCATCCGTCCACCTTAAAGAAGAAGGGAGCAGCGGGCGGGAACCCGTTGCTTGAGGGAGTTTGGGAAATGCAACTCAATATGCGTATTGCCGCTACGGCGGCTGTCGCGTTGTCGTCGGTCTCCGTCGCCAACGCTGGATTTGTCTATTCGTCGGCGAACCGCACGGTCGAAGCGATCGTCGGTGCCACGACGGACACCGCCTCTGACTCGGGCTTCGGCACGTGGTTCGATTCGGCGAGCGTCTTTGCGACGACGTCGAACGCGCTTGCCCAGCATGGGTCGCAACTTTCGTCGACCTCGATGAACTTCGCGGGTGCCGCGCAGGCAAGTGCCACTTCCGGTGGCGTTGCGAGCGCGACGAGTTTCGCGATCATCGATTTCACGTCCGACATGGACCAGGTCATCGCGTTCATCGTCGGCCTGACCAGCACCGCTTCTGGAAGCGGATTCAACTCGGTCATCGTCACGTTGACCGACACGACCACGAGCACCGTGCGCCTCACGGCGAGCGCGACTGCCGCGTTCAGCGGCAGCCTCTCGCTCGACTCGGGCCACAGCTACCGCCTCGTCATCGATGCAGACGCGGGCGTGCAAGGAACGGGTGACTCGCTCGGCCAATACAACGTCGGCTTCAACGCGCCAGTTCCGGCACCAGGTGCGGCAGCGCTCCTCGGCCTCGCCGGTCTCATCGCACGTCGTCGTCGTCAGCGCTGATGCAACCTCCCTCCAACGCGCTGCGCGCGGCGGAGCGAGTTCGTCAGAACACGAGCAACGGAATATCCAACGGAGCATCCGATGCAACCGAGGTCAATCCTCGGCGGGTGTCTCGCAGCCAGATTCCGCGGTCCTAGATTTCGCGGTCCTAGATTTCGCGCTCCTAGATTCTGCGGTCCCAGATTCCGCGGGCAAGTCAGACCACTGCAGGCCACATTGCCAGTCAGCCTGATTGCCCCTTCAACCTACATTCCCTTCGACACGCGCGGAGACGTCCGCGCGTGTCGTGCTTTTTGCGCCTCCGCTTTGTGCTTGAAGCGCGAACCTGTGTTTACCGATCCCGCGCGGTCGCTGCGGGGTAGATCGTCGCCCAGTCGCGCGCCATGTCGATGAGCAGCCAACCGTCTCCGCCAGCGCGGTCAAGAGCCCGATCAAGTCGCCCGACCTTTGAGTCGCGGTCGTACGCCCACTCGCGCGCCTTGTCGGTGTGATGGACGATCGCAGCGAGCCGCACTCCGTCGCCCGCGACGGTCCACTCAAGCATCTCGAGGTCGCCATCCGAGTTTCCGAACGCCATCGTCGGTCGACGACCGATGCGTCGCATGATGCCGATCGGCTTGCCAACGCGGTCATCGAGGAACACGATCTCGCCCGTACTCCGCACCTCAGAGCGCGGTCCGTCGGCGTCGTAGACGAACTTCGCCTCGCTCCCGATGACCTGCTCGGTCGGGATGCCGTATCGCTCGGCTGCGAAGGCACGCACGAACTCCGTGCCACCACCCGACACAATGAAGGTCCGAAATCCGTTCGCGCGCAGGTAGGCAAGCAACTCCAACATCGGCTGATACACCATGTCGCGATAGAGGAGGCCCGTTTCGGGATGCCGCGCGTCGTCGAGCCATGCGCGCACAGTCGCGCGGAACTCGTCGACGGTCATGCCGCCGTGCGTGGCCGCCATCAGTTTCGCGACGGCCGCTTCGCCCTGCGCGGCCACCGCGCGCGGATCGCGCCTCAGAATCGACGCAAATGGCTCCTCTGTCTCCCACTCGGGATGCGCGTCGCGCAGCGCCTTCACACGGTCGACCGCGAAGGCGAGTTGCACGTAGAACGGCTGCTCCGCCCACAGCGTGCCATCCTGATCGAACACCGCGATCCGGTCTTCGACGGGAACAAACTCGGGGCTTCCGGCGGCGGTTGCGCGGGCGACGGTATCGACGATCCGCTCCTTCGCGGCGCCCTCGCGCCAAGATGGGAGCGCATCGCACGCAACCTGCGGCACGTCCACAGCGCGCACGCTGCTGCAGCCGCCCCCGAGGCCGAGCGCGCACGCGGCGACCCCCAACAGAGCCGGAGACAGCGTCGCGGCAACGACGCGCATGCATGGTGTCGCCATCGTCAAACTCCAGCCTGTTCAGAGCGGGCGTTACTTCGTCGCTGGCGGCTTCGGGCCCACGGTTGATGAACTCTGCATTTCAAGCTCAAGCTTGGCAGACAAGTTCGAGATGCTCGTCTGAAGTGCGGCCGCGCTCTTTTCAGCTTCCGCCACGAAAGGACGCACCGCATCGATTCCATCTTGCGTGAGATCGTTTGCGAGCAGGATGCGAATATCCGACAGCTTCGTCATCAAATCGCCGTACGCAGACTTCACCGAGGCGAGGTCTGCTTGCAACGAGGCGAAGCGACTCGCGAAAGCCTCACGTCGCGAAGCCGCGACTTGCTTCGAAGCGTCGCTCGAGAGACCTGCCGACTCCGCCTCCCACGCCTTGACATACTCCTCGGTGCGGCTGGTGAGCGAAGCCCACGCCGACTGAGCCTTCTTCGCGTCCGCCTCTAAGCGGTCCATCGCCTTCGAAAAATCCTCAAAGGCACGCGTGCGATCTTGCGCGCTTTCAATCGCTCGCGCAGCCGCGACGACGCTTGCGACCTGTTCACCGCCGCGATCAAGCATCGACTTGGTATCGCGCATGCTTGATGTCGTTGCATCGATGCGCTTTGGACCTGCGGCACCGCAAGCAGCAAGCGAAACACAGGTCGTCACGGTGAAGATCAAGAATGTTGTTCGGAAATGCATCATGGTGTCATCCCTTCCTGTACGAGTCACTGTCCTTGCGGCTTGCTGACGGCTTCCATCACGCGCTCGAGGTTGAAACTGCCGGGCTTCTGACGCGGCGGGAATTCGCGGAAGCTCTGGAGCCACCGCGCGACATACGCACCAGCCGGCGCGATCGCAAACATACGCTCGAGATACCACCGCTGGTAGCCGATCGAGTTCTCATCCCGCGCACGCTCGAACGGATCCATGCGGAGGTTCGTCAGAATCGGCGCGCGCAGTTCGGTGAACGGGTTCTGCCAGACCTCGAGGCCTTCCGCTTCCTGGATGAGGAACATCACCTTCCAGTTGTTATAGCGAAGTGCAGCGACGCTGCCGTCATCGGTCCAGTAGATGAACTCCTTGCGCGGCCACTTCGCCTCGCCCTTCAACGCCGGCAGCAGGTTGTAGCCGTCGAGGTGCACCTTGTACGCGCGATCGGCGACGGTCTGACCCTTCTTGAGGTCCTCGACCACCGTGGTATTTCCAGCGGCCGCGAGCAGCGTTGGCATCATGTCTTCGTGGGCGCCGATGTCGTTGACGATCGTTCCGGGCTTGATCGCGCCCGGCCAACGGATCATGCACGGTACGCGGTAGCCGCCCTCCCACGGCGTGTTCTTCTCACCCTTGAACATCGTGGTGCCGCCGTCCGGCCATGTGAAACTCTCGGCGCCGTTGTCGGTCGAGTACATGATGATCGTGTTGTCGAGTTGTCCAAGCGCCTCGAGTTTCGCGAGGAGGACGCCAATCTGCCGGTCGTGCTCGACCATGCCGTCGGCGTAGATGCCAAGGCCTGTTTTCCCATCAGCCTCGGGCGTGAGGTGCGTGAAGATGTGCATCTTCGTCGAGTTCCACCAGAGGAAGAACGGCTTCTCGTCCTTCACCGAGCGCTCCATGAAGTCCATCGCCTTTGCGTTGACTTCCTCGTCGATCGTCTCCATGCGCTTCTTCGTGAGTGGGCCGGTATCCGAGATGCGGCCATCGGCGAAGCTGTGCATCACACCGCGCGGGCCGAACTTCTTCTTGAACTCGGGGTCCTTCGGATAGTCGGGATTCTCCGGCTCTTCCTCGGCGTTCAAGTGATAGAGGTTGCCGAAGAACTCGTCGAAGCCGTGCGCGGTTGGCAGCATGTCGTCGCGATCACCGAGGTGGTTCTTGCCGAACTGCCCGGTCGTGTACCCCTGCGCCTTGAGCAGAGTCGCGAGCGTTGGATCTTCTTTCTTCATGCCCTCAGGCGCGCCGGGCAGGCCGACCTTTGTGAGGCCGGTGCGGATCGGCGACTGGCCGGTGATGAACGCCGCGCGACCCGCGGTGCAGCTTTGTTGGCCGTACCAGTCGGTGAAGATCGCGCCTTCGCGGCCAATGCGATCGATGTTGGGCGTCTTGTAGCCCATCATGCCCATGTTGTACGCGCCGACATTGAACTGTCCGACATCGTCACCCCAGATGACCAGGATGTTTGGCTTGCGCGCCGCGACTTCGAGCGCCTTCACCGTCTCACGTGCGACGGAGGCATCCGCCGAGTGGGTCGACACCGCGCAACCCGCGAGAATTGCGAATGCGAGAGCCAAGTTTGAAAGGTATCCCACGACGTGACGAAGTACGTTGCGTGAACTTGAGGGCATATGAAGTCGACTCCAGTGCGGTGATCTCTCGAAACCGAAAGCGGCCAGAGATAGATTGAACGAAGGCGCGGAAGGTATTCCGCAGGGAATAATGCGTCCAATGCATGGAAATTGTTGTCGCGATACGCTCCGTGCATGGATCTCGAACTGCGCCATCATCGGCATGCGATTGCACTCGCCGAGCATCGGCACTTCTTGCGCGCCGCCCGTGCACTGAACATCTCCCAGCCCGCGCTGTCTCGGAGTATCCAAGAACTTGAGCGGCGGATGGGTGCCGTGCTCTTTCATCGCCGCCGCGACGGCATTGAAGCCACCGATGTTGGTCGCGTCTTTCTCTCGCGGGCGCGGGCAGTCCTTGCCCATGTCGGCGACCTCGAGCGCGAGATGCAACTCATGCAGGGGCTCGGAGCGGGCGAGTTGCGCGTGGGCGCCGGCGTGTATCCGTCAGAGATGTTTGTGGCGGCGGCAGTCGCGCGCATGGCGAAGTCGCATCCACAACTCAAATTGACCATCATTTCAAACAGTATTGACGTCCTACTTCAGATGCTGCGTCGACGCGAGATCGACCTCGCGATCGGGGATCTCAAGACCGCGGAAACTGATCGCGGCGTCCGAACCACGCCGTTGGCGTGGCATCGAGGCTACCTCGTTGTGCGCGCAGGCCACCCACTGCTTCGCGAGCCGAAGATTCGTTTGAAGGATGTCTTGCGATTTCCTCTTGCCCTTACGACGCGTGTTCCGCCCGACCTCTTGTCACATCTCCTCCAAGGAAGGGGCGAGCGCGGCGCCTCGGCGAATCTGCTTCCCGCGATCACTTGTGACGCTCCCTCCGTCATGAAGACGATCGTCGCCGAATCGGATGCGATCACCCTGATGCCGATGTCACTCATCAGCCGTGAACTTGCCGAGGGAGTCCTCGCCACCCTGCCGGTCGAGGCCCCTTGGCTCGGCCGCACGTTTGCGCTGATCGAACTCCCGACTCGGACGCCATCGCCAGCCGCGGAACAGTTCATGCGCCACGCGGTCGAACTCGACGCGCTGGCGGCGCGCATGGAGATGCCGACTGCGCGGCGAGCGCCTCGCTTGGCGCGAGATGCCGAGAAGCGCGATTCCCCTCCCCGCCGTACGAGGCAAAGCGCAACGACGCGTCGGTCCTAGATTGAGAAACGAGGATTGGGAAACGAGGAGTGAATTCGAGGAGTGAAAACGAGGAGTGAGAAACGAGACGGCCGCCCGAAGGCGGCCGCCACAATCCACAATCATGTATCGAACGAGCAATCACGAATTGCCAGGCGCCATCACAAAGCGGTGCACCATGTTGTGCTCGTAGGTCTGACCCGGGCGCAACACGACATTCGGCCAACCGGTCTTCCCCTGCTTATTGATCGAGTCTGGGAACGCCTGCGTCTCGAGGCAGAGCGCACCGTTCTTCTCATAGACCGCGCCATCCTTCCCAGGAATCCGGTCGAGGAAATTGCCCGTGTAGAACTGGATACCCGGCTGGTTCGACCAGACTTCCATCATGCGGCCCGACTTCGGATCGCGCAGAATTGCCGAGAGCCACATGCCGCCCACACCCTTCGGTGCCTGATCGAGCACGAAGTTGTGGTCGTAGCCGCCTGGATCGTCCTTCGTCGCTGGCATCTTGGCGAAGTCGCGGCCGATCGGCTTCATCGTCGTGAAGTCGAGCGGCGTACCCGCAACTGGTGCAATCTCGCCGGTCGTGATGAGCGTCGCATCGACGGGCGTGTATCGCGCCGCGGGGAGCATGAGTTCGTGGCCGAGGATGCTGCCCGAATCGTGACCCGCGAGGTTCCAGTACGAGTGATGCGCGAGGTTGACGCAGGTCGGCGCGTCGGTCGTCGCGGACATGTTGACGACGAGTTCGTTCGTCGCGGTCAGCGTGTAGACAACCTTGACGTCGACGTTGCCGGGGTAACCCTCTTCGCCATCCTTCGAGCGATAGGTGAAGGTCACTTGCGGGCCGTTCGCGGTGAGCGCGCCTTCGCCTGACCAGACGACCTTGTCGAAGCCCTTCACG
>CAIWCL010000127.1 GCA_903911205.1 uncultured bacterium | reverse complement strand
TCGCGGCACTTTCACCTTCGGCGATGTTGGGCTTGGCGTTGCGCGGGCGGCGTTGCGCGAGGGGTCGCGTGTTTCGAACCCATCGATACTGCGGAGCGCTCTCGGTGCTGACATCGCAGATCTCGCGATCGATGAAGCGCAAGACACGAGTGCAGAGCAATTTGCAGCACTTCGTCCGCTGATTGAGGATGTTCTTGCGGTCGAACGACTTCCCGATGGCACGATCGCACGTCGAGGCGACTTGCCTCTCGAAGCGCAGTTGGGTCGTTTCCTCGTGGTCGGTGATCCGAAACAGTCGATTTACGGGTGGCGGGGCGGAACACCTGGTCTCGTGCATGAAATGCAGAAGCGCTATGCGATCGCGCTTGAGGATGACGCGCCGCTTCGGAAGAGTTACCGATCTTCGAAACTCCTGATGGATTTCGTCAATCGTGTTTTTTCAAATCTCGTCGACGATGTGGTCCCGATGGTTGAAGACGCAGAGCATCGTCAGCCGCTTTTGTCGATTGGCGAGTTTGTCGCGCGAGAGCAACTCCCTGCGGAAGTGACCGAAAGTGCGTTCGTTCGCGCGCTCACCGAGTGGCGCTTTGAGCCGCATGAGGCGCACGATCTCAAACTCAGTGGCAGCGTGCATGCATACGTGTACGGCAAGGCAAAGTCGGTAAGCGATGGAGAAGGCGCAGACGGTCAACCCGGTATCGCGGACGCAGGAGAGAGGGACAAACGAGATAGGGACAATCGAGAGAGAGAGAAACGAGATGGGGACAGAGGAGATTGGGGCAAGGAAGGTGCGGGCGAGTCGGCTTCGGTGACGGCGGCGGAGCGCGCAGCGAGCGTCGCGGCACGGTTACATCGCGCGCACCCCGATCGAACGATCGGAATCTTGGTTCGAACCAATCGCGTCGCGAACGACGTGATAGAGGCGCTGCGAATGCAAGGTGTGCCCGCGAGTGACGAAGGCCGAGCCACACTGCTCGATTCTCCAGCGGTCGTGGGGCTGATCCAGTGCTTGCGACTGATCGATCAGCCGGGTGATCGCATCGCGCACTTCCTCGCGTCACGTGGACCAATCGCGAGCATCACGGGACTCAGTCCGCTCGAAAGTGCACCCTCGCTCGCCGAGGCACTGCGCGACGCGGTACGTTTCGCAACCGAACTTCGCTCGAGGATCGCAGACGAGGGATTGGCAAAGGTGTTGCGCGGGTTCGTCGACCAACTTGCAGCGCAGGGCCTCTCGGGGCGCGACCGAGGACGACTCGAGCGCATGGTGGCGATCGCCGAGGATCTCGCGGCCGAACCCCCGGCGCGACTCGCCGGATTCATCGACGCGATCGCGAACGACGAGGCCGACGCGAGTTCCGCGGATCGCATTCGCGTGATGACCGTGCATGCATCGAAGGGCCTTGAGTTTGATGATGTCATCCTTGCGTCACTCGATGATGCATGGGGTGGCGCCCCAACCGACTGGGCGTCTCTCTCCTCCGATCCGACGAAGCCTCCGCAGATGGTGGGTCCACTTGGAAATGCGGATGTTCGATATTGGGTGCCGGAGCTCGCCGTGCTCGAGCGTGATGAGCGACGACGGCGGCTGCTTGACGATGTGTCACTTTTCTACGTCGCCGTGACTCGCGCTCGCGAAGGGCTCCATCTCATCGTTTCGAATGATCCTTCCGGTACGTTGCCGACCGCGGCGAAACTCATCGCGGCTGCGCTTCAGCGAACCGTCGATACACAGGACGCACTCGCAGGGGCACCGCCGTTCGCCGAGACTCGCACAAACGCCGCGCACGATCAGTCCGATCCGTTCTGGTCGGTGTCTTACGAACTCGACAGTCGTGAACACGCAACAACGGCGTCCAAGCACTCGACGGACATGAAGATTGCAGCGCCAACTCCGCCACGCGAGGAAGCGCCGTTGGTCGAAATCGTCGCGACGAGTGGCGGACGGGCCCGGCCGCCATCCTCCCATGATGCCGTTGCGCTTTGGTCGGACGATCCGTTCACCAATCCAGACATTCCGATCCGCGGAGTTCTTGTTCACGAGTGTTTCCGGGAGTTTCGTTCTATCGAAGACATCGCCGCAGCTGCAAGCTCAAACCCGCCGCAACTCGCAGAGTTCATCGCGCGTGCAGCGGAGCGCGCGGCGGTAGAGAAAGGTGTTCCTGTGCCAGCGTCGATGGTCACGGAAGCGACGCAGCTTCTCTTGCGCATCGTGCAGGGTGTTGGACGATCGGGCTCGATCGCAGAGGCGTTGCGCGCATCCCCATCTGATGAAGTTCGAAACGAGCATCCATTCTTGCGCGAGATTGCTGTCGACAACGCTCCGAGCGTTGTCACGGCCGGCCGAATCGATCGACTCGTGCTTCATCGAGACGCCTCAGGGAAGGTGCATCGTGCAACAATCCTCGACTACAAGACGGGCGCGGTTGGGATCTCCGATGCGGTTCTGGAATCGAAGTTGATCGGGTACCGCGCTCAGATGCGTGCGTACTGCGCAGCGGTTGAAGAACTCTGGTCACTCCCGAGCGGCGCTGCGGTCGCGAAACTCCTTTTCGTTGATCGCGACGAGGTCCTTGAAGTGACCGCGCAGAACGAACTCGCGGCGGCGGGGCGCGAGCAATGCAAATGAAGCGGGTAGAGCGGGTGAGGCAACGCGTACCGACGTGAGCGCCGAAGCGGGCGTCGGTTCGAGCCTCCATGGGAACCGCGCGTCACGATCCAAAACGGAACTCGGCCCTGCGTCTGCGAGTCCTGCCGAAAGGCAAGTCTCACACGCGCAGAGCCGAGTCGCTCGGACACGCTCTTTTTCGTCAACTGGCTTCACGCAGCGGTTCCGCCTCCGCGCTCACCAGTCTGGGGGCTTATGCCCAGATCCCTTTTCCGGCCGTCCGCCCGAGCGTGTCACTCGAGCCGAGCCGAGTGGCCTTAGCCACCACGAGGGAAGAGACGGGTTGTTCGCTTCTCTGCGCGCAAGTCACCCGAAATCAGACATTTGTGGTGCGTCGTCCCTGGATCGGGATGCGCGGCGGCCTCGGAACGCCTGATAACGATGTCGTGGCCCGCTGTTGGCGACCCCATGGCGATGTCGTGGCCTCGTGTTGGCGATGTCATGGCGATGTTTGGCAGCGTCATCGCCACGACCGTTGAAGGCGACCTCGATTTCGTACATGGAACAGGCCCCTGGATCGATGGCGGCGTGTCGCGATCGCAGAGGCGCCGCGAATGCGTGGTCGGAACTTCCGGGATGCTTCGCCCGTTTCCCGTGTCGTCGCGTCCGAACCACGCCGCGTCTGCGCCTCGACCCACGGAAACCATTCCTCGCACCGCATGACCAACTCGCCGAATCAAGTATCCGTCGATGTGAGAACCTGTCGATTTCAGAACCTGTCGGTTTCAGAACCCATCGAATCTCTGAAGAAGACACGTGAAGGCATTGGCACCTTCAACCCTTGAGTTAGACTCGCCATGTGCCATCCTCCCGGACCCCGTTCGTTCTCGCGGTGACTGTCGCAGCGGCGGCCGCTGGCTCGCTTCTGATCGTTCGTCCTTCCAAACTTGGAAGCGATGCGATCGGCAACCAGTCCGCCACTTCGCACACCGATTTCGCACCCAACGCGGACCGGCAGGGCGCACTTCTCGAAAGCAGTTCGGCGTCGAGTCGCCGTCGTGTGGAGCCCATCGCGCTTGCCGCGGACAGTGGCCCGATCCGCTACGGCCGCGACATCCGTCCGATCCTCTCAGACCGTTGTTTCCTCTGCCACGGTCCCGACCGCGCGCACCAGCAGGCTGGTCTTCGCCTCGACAGCTTCGAAGAAGCAACGGCCGCTCGAAAGAACGGTGCTGCGATCGTTCCCGGCGATCCTGAAGCAAGCGACCTTTGGAAGCGCATCAACGATCACGACCCATCGCGCGTGATGCCGACACCCGAAAGTGGCAAACGCGCGATCACAGAGAGCGAAAAGGAACTGATTCGTCGTTGGATCGAAGAAGGTGCGCCGTACGAGTCTCACTGGGCTTTCACGCCACCGAAGTCGCCCGCGTTGCCCGAAGTAGGCAAGACGATTGGGGACTCATGGGCGCGCGGCGACATCGATCGCTTCGTGCTCGCGCGCTTGGAGCAGGTGCGCGTCGAACCGAGTTCGGAAGCCGCGCCTGAAGACCTCGTGCGCCGCGTCTACCTCGATCTCACAGGCCTGCCACCAACGCCGAGCGAGATCGATGCCTACCTCGCCGACTCGCGCGCGGACCGCTACGAACAACTTGTGAATCGCCTCTTCACCGAAGAGCCGTACGCAACGCGCACTGCGGAGCGCCTCTCCGTGCCGTGGCTCGACATCGCGCGCTACGCCGACACGTCGGGCATTCACATGGATGCGGGCCGCCAAATGTGGCTCTGGCGCGATTGGGTGATCCAAGCCTTCCGCGAAAACAAGCCCTACGACCAATTCATCGTCGAGCAACTCGCGGGCGACCTGATTCCAAACGCAACGACTGATCAAGTCATCGCGAGCGGGTTCAACCGCGCGCACGTGACCACCGACGAAGGCGGCGCGATCAACGAGGAATACCTCCTTGAGTACGCGTCCGATCGCGTGAATACGACGGGTTCGGCGTTCCTCGGCCTTTCGGTCGGCTGCGCGCGTTGCCACGATCACAAGTTCGATCCGATTACGACGGAAGATTTCTACTCGCTGATCGCGTTCTTCAATTCGAACGAAGAGCCTGGCATCTACTCGCAAGCGCCCGATCCAAATCGCGCCTTCGAACCCTACATCGAAGTGCCGCGCAAGGACACGGAATCACGCCTCTCGATCCTCGCGGAAGCGGAGAAAGTCGCGCGCGAACAGCAAACGCGGGCAGGTGAAACCGAGCGCGCAGAACTCGACGCGTTCGTCGCGGGCGTCCGCGCTGGCTTTGCGGCGATGCCTGTCGTGGTCACGGAGGCGAAGAGCGCACAAGGTGCAACGCTCACGGCGCAGCCCGATGGCTCGGTGCTTGCAAGCGGCACGAACCCTGCCGATGACGAGCACACCATCGTCCTACGCACCGACGCGACAGACATGCGCGTGCTCCTGTTCGAGGCGCTCACCGATCCGTCGCTCGCGGGCGGCCGCGTGGGTCGCGCGGAGAATGGCAACGCTGTCCTCGACCACATTGCGGTCGAAGCGATTTCGGTCGCCGATCCGACGCGTCGCGAGTCGGTCGAACTCGTGTGGGCGTGGGCCGATTACGAGCAAGAAAACGGCGACTATCGCGTCGTCAATGCACTCTCGAAGAACGAGGGTCGTCAGTGGGCCGTGCGCGGCCACGAGGTGGGTGGCCAGCGCACCGCGCTCTTTGCCGCGGCGAAGCCATTCGGCTTTGCAGGCGGCACTGAACTCCGCGTCACGCTCAGCTATCAATCGCCGTACGCGCGTCACATCTTTGGCCGCGTACGCATGACGCCGATGCAGGCGTCGAACGAGTCACTCGCGCGGCTCCCCGACGCACGCAGCGGTTGGTACATCGCGGGTCCATTCTTTGGCGAGCCCGCGGCGGCGTACGACATGACGTACGGCCCCGAGAAGAGTGCGCAGTTTGATCGTCGTGCGCGCTTCAAGTTGAAGGACCAAGAAGACGGTTGGCGCTACGCACCCGGCGTGGTCGAAGCATCGCCCGTTGGGCTCGCTGCGTCGGTTGGTGCCGAGTACGTCGCGCGGCAGATCTACTCGCCGACGGCGCGCAAACTCGATCTTTCGCTCGGATCCGACGACGGTTTGCAGGTCTATCTCAACGGCAGGTTGGTGCACGAGGCACGCACCGCCCGCGCGGTCGCGCCTGACCAAGAGCGCATCTCGATTGATCTTGTTCCCGGCGAGAATTTCCTCGTTTGTAAGGTCGTGAATACGGGCGGACAGGCGGGCTTCTACCACCGCGCCGATCGCGCCGCAGACGTCTTTGCGCCGGAAATGCTCGCGCTTGTCGCAGGCGAAGGTCGCGTCCGCGCAGAAGCAAGCGAAGCAGCGCGCAACGCGTGGCGTGTGCGCTTCTCACCAACCTACATCGCGGCGCAAGGCGAGATCGATCGCATCGCAGGCGAGCGGCGGAAACTTCTCGAAGGCACCCCGCGCACGATGGTCATGAAGGAGATGGCGACGCCACGCGACACGTATGTTCATATGCGCGGCGCGTACGACCAACCCGACAAGAATCGCCGCGTCGAACGCGCGGTGCCCGCAGTGCTCGGCACACTTGGTGCCGACATGCCAAAGTCGCGCCTCGGCCTCGCGCAATGGATGGTGTCGGATGCGAACCCGCTCACCGCACGCGTCATTGTCAATCGCGCGTGGGAGCAGCTCTTCGGTGCGGGCATCGTCCGTACGAGCGACGATTTCGGCCTGCAAGGCGAGTGGCCGACGCACCCAGAACTCCTGGATTACCTCGCGGTTTCCTTCCGCGACGGCGGTTGGGATTACCACAAGTTGCTTCGTGACATCGTGACGAGCGCGACGTATCGCCAGAGTTCGCGCGTACGTCCCGAGATCGCGGCGGCCGACCCAGGGAACCGCCTGCTCACGTACTTCCCGCGTCAACGTCTCGCCGCCGAACAGATTCGCGATTCGGCGCTCTACGTCGCGGGACTTCTCAAAGAAAGCGCCGGCGGCGCAAGCGTGAAGCCGTATCAACCTGACGGTTTGTGGCAAGAAGTTGCCATGCTCCAATCGAACACGCGCGTCTACGAACAGGGGATGGGCGACGACCTCTGGCGGCGCAGCATGTACACCTATTGGAAGCGCGCGGCGCCGCCGCCCACGATGCTGACACTCGACGCGCCGACGCGCGAGTTCTGCACAACGAAACGTCTGGTCACGAACACGCCGCTGCAAGCGCTCGTGTTGTGGAACGACCCGCAATTCGTCGAGGCTGCACGCGCGACTGCCGAGCGCACCTTGCGTGAAGCAAACGACGACACGGAGCGCTTGTCACTTCTCTTCCGACGTGCCACGGGCACGCAACCAAGCGACGCGGCACTCGCGCGTATGGCGGCAACGCTTGAAGAGAATCGTCGTCGATACGTCGCCGCGCCCGACGCAGCGGCGCAGTTCTTGGCGGTTGGCACGGCACCACGAACGACCGAATTCCCCGCGTCTGAAGTCGCGGCGTGGACATTACTCGCGAACGCCGTGCTTTCGAGCGACGCGATGATTGTGAAGGATTGAGGCTGATGAGTGGAGAGGCGTCTTCCGACGCAACGCTCTGGAGTACCCCGATGTCGAAGCCAAAGATCAGCGCAACGCCCGCCGACGGACTTGAGGAGTACCTCCTCAACATGACCCGCCGCCGATTCTTCGGAACGCTCGGTTCGAAGTTCACGTCAACGCTCGGCGCAGGCCTCGGCGGAGTCGCGCTGGCGCAACTCCTCGGCGGTCGAACCGCCAATGCAGCGCCCTCACCTTTGCTCGCCGCCGACGGTACGCCTGCAGGCGCGCCCGCGTTCATGCCCGGCCCACACTTCGCGCCGAAGGCGAAGCGCGTCATCTATCTCCACATGGAAGGTGCGCCGAGCCAACTCGATCTCTATGACTACAAGCCCGATCTCGTGAAGCGTTTCAACGAGGATCTGCCAGACTCGATCCGAAACGGGCAACGCATCACCACGATGACCAGTGGTCAATCGCGCTTCCCTGTGGCACCGACGAAGTTCCGCTTCGATCGCTACGCCAACAACGAAGACGGCGTCTATCTCTCGGAACTCTTGCCGTACACCGGCGGCGTCGCGGGTGACATCTGCCTCATTCGCTCGATGCACACGCAGGCGATCAATCACGAGCCTGGCATCACGTTCTTCCAAACCGGTTCAGAGCAGCCGGGCCGCCCGAGTTTCGGCTCGTGGATGAGTTACGGCCTCGGCAGCATGAACGCGAATCTGCCGAGTTTCGTCGTGATGATCACGCAAGGAATCGGCAACATGCAGGCGCTGAGCGCGCGGTTCTGGGGCAGCGGCTTCTTGCCAAGCGAGCACCAAGGTTGTCGTCTGCGCTCAGGCCGCGATCCGGTGCTCTATTTGCGCGACCCGGAGGGCGTCACGCGCGAAGATCGTCGTCGCATGCTCGATCTCGTCGGGCAACTCAACGAAGAGGAGTTCAACGAAAGCCTCGATCCCGAAGTGCGCGCGCGCATCGCGCAGCACGAAATGGCCTATCGCATGCAGATGTCGGTGCCCGAACTCACCGACTTCTCTGACGAAGACGCGGCCACGCTCGAGATGTACGGGCCAGACGTCCACAAGCCCGGTTCATTCGCGGCGAACTGCTTGCTTGCGCGTCGCCTCGCTGAGCGCGACGTGCGATTCATTCAGTTGTACATGCGCGGTTGGGATCAACACGGCAATCTTCCCGGCGAACTTAGCGCGCAGGCAAAGGCCGTCGATCAACCGCAGGCCGCGCTCATCAAAGATCTCAAGCGCCGTGGCCTCCTCGACGACACGCTTGTCCTGTGGGCGGGCGAGTTCGGTCGCACGGTCTATTCGCAAGGTCAACTCTCGCGCGACAACTATGGCCGCGATCACCATCCGCGATCCTTCAGCGTGTGGGCCGCGGGCGGCGGCATCAAGCCGGGCATCACATGGGGCAAGACCGACGATTACTCGTACAACATCGTCGAGAATCCGGTCGAAGTGCACGACCTGCACGCGACGATGCTGCATCTCCTCGGTCTTGACCACAAGAAACTTGTCTACCGTGCGCAGGGCCGCGACTATCGCCTGACCGACGTGAAGGGCGAGTTGGTGCGCGGCATTCTTGCGTAACGAAAGAAGCGCATGCTGAAAATCTGATGCTCGACGCGCTTTCGCTCATCGTTGACGCACTCGCGAACATCTCGAAAGGGCCGCGCCCGCCTGGTGAGAGAGTAGGGTGGGCCGGCGGCGTGTGGGTCGCGTTCTGCGCGCTCGTGCTTCTGGCCGGCCTCGGGGCGCTTGTGTACAGCATCCTCGGCTGACGTCGCACACGACGCGTGACGTCTGGGCGAACGCCATGCACGCATGAAGCGACACGTCCGCGCACATCGTCGCGTGCTTATCGCAGCGCTGTCGCGCCGCAGTCGGGCTCGACTCCAACTCAGCCCGTCACTTTGTCAACGCAGCCTGCACCGTGCCCGGGGCGCCCGACAACAGTCGTGCGTCGATTTCCGCAGCGATTCCGTCGACGAACGCATCAAACGGCATCTCGCCGAGGTTCGCTTCCACACCGCGCGCGCGCACGCTCACGACGCGATTCTCGGCGTCGCGCGGGCCAACGACCGCCATGTACGGGATCTTCTCCTCGGCAGCGACTTTGATCTTCGCCTGCACACGGTCGTTGCCGTGGTCGACGCTTGCGCGCACGCCGCGTGCCTTGAGCGCAGCGACCAACTCATCCGCGTACGCGGCACTCTTCTCGGAAATCGGCAGGACGCGCACCTGCTCGGGGTTGAGCCAGCAGGGAAAGGCGCCCGCGAAATGCTCGATCAAGACGCCGCAGAAACGCTCCATAGAGCCGAACGGCGCGCGGTGGATCATCACCGGTCGGTGCGGTTTGTTGTCTTGGCCCGTGTACGAGAGGTCGAAGCGGACTGGCAGGTTGTAGTCGACCTGTACGGTGCCGAGCTGCCACGAGCGGCCGATCACATCCTTCACCACGAAGTCGATCTTCGGGCCGTAGAACGCGGCTTCGCCCGGTTCCTCGCTGAACGGAACACCGAGCGTCTTTGCCGCATCACGGCACGCCTGCTCGGCCTTATCCCAGTTCGCCGGGTCGCCGACGTACTTCGTGCCGTCCGGATCGCGGAGACCGACGCGCACGCGATAGTCGTGCATGCCGAGCGTCGAGAAGATGATCTTGACGAGCGAGAGGCAGCCGAGCACTTCCTCGGCAACCTGATCCTCGCGTACGAAGAGGTGTGCGTCGTCCTGCGTGAATCCGCGGACGCGCGTCATTCCGTTGAGTTCGCCGGATTGCTCCCAACGATAGACCGTGCCGAACTCCGCGAGGCGCACCGGAAGATCGCGGTAACTGTGCGGTTCGCTTGCGAAAATTTTCGCGTGGTGTGGGCAATTCATGGGCTTCAGGAGGAAGCCGTTGATGAGTTTGTCCGCGTCCATCACGCGATCCTGCGCGATCACTTCGCGGCCGGTGCGTTCGTTGAGTTCGCGCGCGAACTGCGCGCTCACGCCGTCGATCCGTGCGACGAGTTCGCCGCAGGAACAGCCTGAATCGCAGAGTTTCGTGAGGTCATCGCCCTCGACGATCGCGGGGAACTGCGACTCCTTGTAGTAGGGGAAGTGCCCGCTCGTCTTGTAGAGGTCGAGCTTGCCGATGTGCGGCGTGTAGACCTGGTGGTAGCCCTGCTTGCGCAGCTCGGCGCCGATGAAGTTCTGCAGTTCGTTGCGGACGATCGAGCCCTTCGGCGTCCAGAGAATGAGGCCTTGGCCGACCATCTCATCGATGTGGAAGAGTCGCAGTTGCTTGCCCAGCGTGCGGTGATCGCGCTTCTTCGCCTCATCTTGGAGCCGCGTGTATTGCTCGAGTTCTTCCTTCGTCGCGAAGGCGGTGCCGTAGACGCGCGTCAGGCGATCAAGTTTCTCGTCGCCCTTCCAGTAGCTCGACGCAAGCGACAGCACCTTGAACGAGCCGATCTTTCCGGTGGCCGGCACGTGCGGGCCGCGGCAGAGGTCTTCCCAGTTCTTCCCGGGTTCGCCTGTTGCATACCACGAGAGCGACTTCGAGCCCGCCTCGACCGCGCGCTGCGCGTTGTCGAGCTTGAATTTCGAGCCTTCCTTCTCAAGCTTCGCGATGCCGTCCGCGATCGGCAGTTCGTATCGCGTGAACGGGCGATTCTCAGCGACGATCTTGGCCATCTCCGCCTCGACCTTCTCGAAGTCGTCGGCAGACATGACCTTGCCATCGGGGAAGAGCATGTCGTAGTAGAAGTTCGTTTCGAGCGGCGGGCCGTAGACGAGCTGCACACCCGGATAGAGTCGCTGGATCGCCTCGGCCATGATGTGCGCGCACGAGTGGCGGAGGAGGTAGAGCGCATCTGGGCTCACCGTGCCATCGCGGTTCTTCGCAGTCACGATCGCGAGCGACGCGTCGCCTTCGATCCGGTGCGCGAGATCGACGAGTTCGCCGTCCTTCGCGAGGTTCGCGCCCGTCGTACCGACGCGGCCTCCAAGGGCGCTCTTCGCGAGCCCCGCGCCGATCGAGGCGGCGACCTCGCCCACCGTGGGGGCGTTGGCGAACTCTTTCACAGAACCGTCGGGAAGGGTGATGCGGACCATAGGGGGCGCGAGTGTAACTCGTGGCGCGTCGTGTGAGGTGTCGTGTGAGGCGTCGTGTGGCGGGCGGGCGCTACCCTGTGCGGATGCCGATCGCACTCTTCCTCGCACTCTCGTTGGGAATGCTGTCTCGGCAGTCAGAGTTGCCCTCGGCGGCTGCGGCCACATCGCCGTCCGTGCCGGAGCGGCCCGTGGTGACCGTCGACCGCGACAACATCGAAATCAAGGACTCCTGCATCCTCACCTTCGCGCGGCCGATCGCGGACGCCGACGGCAACGGGGTCGTCCGCATCGTCGCCGACGGCGTCACGGTCGACCTTGGCGGGGCGACGCTCGAATCGGGGCTCGATCGCGCACGGCCGGATCTCTTCTCCGGCCAAGGCATCGTGGTTGCGGCGAAGCGGGTCACGCTGCACAACGGGGGAGTGCGCGGTTTCAAGGTCGCGATCGCGGGCGAAGCGTGTGACGGCGCCACCTTCGAGCGGCTTGATATCTCGGACAACTACGCGCAGTTGCTCAAGTCGTCGCGCGAGAAAGAAGACACCTCCGACTGGCTCTATCCGCACGAGAACGACCGCGGTGAACAGACAGAGCAACACGGCGCAGGCCTTGCGATCGCCAACGCACGCGAAGTCCTCGTGCGAGAGATCCGCGCACGCCGCACGCAGAACGGGATCGTTCTGTCCTCGGTGCATCACTCGAAAATCTACGACAACGATTGCTCGTTTCTCTCGGGTTGGGGCCTCGCGATGTGGCGTTCATCCGACAACATTGTCTGTCGCAATGCGTTCGATTTCTGCATCCGCGGCTACGTCCATGGCGTCTACAACCGAGGGCAAGATTCCGCGGGAATTCTGCTATTTGAGCAGTGTTCGCGCAATGTCGTCGCGTTGAACAGCGCCACACACTCGGGCGACGGGATCTTTGGATTTGCGGGTCGTGAGGCGCTCGGCGAGAAGCCGAGTCCTTCGTCGAAGCTTGAGTTCGATGCAAACGGACTGGCCTCACAAGACGCGTGGTATCGCGGCCGCGGATGCAATGAAAATCTCTTTGCGCTGAACGATCTCTCCTATGCCGCGGCGCATGGCCTTGAGATGACCTTCAGCTTCGGAAACACCGCCGTCGCGAATCGCTTCGTCGAGAACGGCATCAACGGCGTGTGGTTTGGTTACGCGCGTAATTCGGTGATTGTCGGAAACGAGTTTGAGCGCAATGTCGCTGGTGATGTGGCCGCGGAACATGCGCAGCTCGTACGGCTCTGGAAGAACAGCTTTCGCGAAAGCCGCGTGGGTATTGCGCTCTGGGATGACGAAGATCCGGGGCTTGCGAAACTCGCGTGGACGCGCGCGAATGGCAGTATCTGTTCGGAAAATGTGGTGGTCGACAACTGCTTCTTCAACGAAGAAACGGCCATCGAGTTGCGCGGCGCACAACGGACGGTCGTGGCACGCAACGTGTTCACCTCGTGCGCACGAACGATTGCGGAGTCCGACATTCCACCGGGAAGCGAAACGGCAATGGGAGACGAGTTTGCAGCGATCTTGCCCGATGGCGAAGCGGAACTGGCGCGTCGGATGACAGCGCTCGACACGCTTCCGGGGAAGGCGCGACCGATTGGCGCGCGCGCCGCGCTGCGCGGACGCGACAAAATCGTGATGGGCGCGTATGGTCCGCAGGAGCCGCCGTTGCCAGCACCTCAAGCGGCGAGTTCGCCTGCATTGCCGCCACCTTCGAAGGAGCACGCGCCGTGATTTGCCCATTCTGTAAGGCCGACGATGACAGCGTGATTGACTCGCGTGAAGCGGATGGCGGCACTGCGGTGCGTCGGCGCCGCGAGTGCAATCAATGCAAGCGGCGATTCACGACCTACGAGCGCTTTGAGCGTGCCGACAAGTTGACGGTCGTGAAGCGTGACGGAACGCGCGTGCCGTTCAATCCCGAGAACGTCATGCGAGGTATTCTCGCGGCATGCGGAAAACGCCCGATTTCATCGGAAAAGAAGGCGCAGATCGTTCGCGAAATCGAAGACAGTCTGAATCGCGAGTTTGAGCGAGAAGTCGCGTCGGTCGAGATTGGTCGTCGCGTCGCAGCGAAGTTGCGTTCGATCGATGACATTTCCTACATCCGCTTCGCGAGCGAGCACGAGGATTTTCGCACCATTGAGGATCTCGCGGCGGAAGTGAAAGACGTACAGGAGTCGCCGCGCGATTTGCCTGAGCAAACGCGCTTGTTTGATGAGGAGTAGCTGAGAGCGAGCGAAGGCGGCGGTCGCGAACCGCTCGTGCCTATCGCGGTCGCCGCTGCGGCGGCTCCCTCTGGTGTAATCCGCGCCAGAGCGAGCGAGAGCGGCGGTCGCGAACCGCTCGTGCCTATCGCG
>CAIWCL010000126.1 GCA_903911205.1 uncultured bacterium | reverse complement strand
GTCGCCGTGCGTCACGAGCAAGCGCCGCCCGTCGGCGGTCTCATGCACCGCATCCATCGCGATGCGAATGCCGCCAAACACAAGCCCGCAGAATTGACGCGCGGCTTCGTCGTGGTTTCCTGGGACGTAGGTGATGCGCGTACCGCGATGCGACATCTTCAAGAGACGTCGAAGCACGGTGTTGTGCGAATCTGGCCAATACCAACGTTGTCGGAGGCGCCACATGTCAATGATGTCGCCAACGAGATAGATGTTCTCGCACTCGACATGCTTGAGGATGCGGGCAAGTTGCTCAGCCTGAGCGCCATTCGAACCAAGATGGCAGTCGCTGATGAAGAGTGTCCTGAATCGCGCCTTCATGCGTCGAACCTCCTCCGCTGCCAGTCCGTGGCAGCCTGAATTCGCCGGAGGATCGGTGGCGCGTGTTGAGTTGAAGAGAATGAAGTGTGAAGGCGAGGTAAGAATCTGTAAGGACTTCGGCTTTCCGCAAGACGGTGCAGGGCACGAGAAAGAGACGCACCGCGCCCGAGAGACCGTGCATGGACGGCACAAAGAAAATGCGGGCACCACATTCGGTGCCCGCATAAAGAAATGGTGAAGAGAATCCGATCAGGAACGGTACACGACGCGTCAAGCGCCTCTCACTCGCGGCAAACAGTCGCGTCAGAACCCTACAGAGGCCTTCGTGCCTTGCTTGGTGAATTGCGCCTGCTTCGTCCAAACCTCAAGACCCTTCCGCGGACCACTCGTCGCAGTCAACGTCAACCGAAAAGTAAACGTCGCCTGCCGCACGTTTCCAGCCGCACGACGAACTTCTGTAATGCGTCCGGTCAGCGCGAAGTCGTTCTTGATACGCACGCGCTCGCCCGTCTCAAACTGATCAAGCTTCGCTTCATCCTGCGCGAGCTTCGATTCGGGATTCGCACCGTATGTTGTGTTGACCGCAGCCTGACCGCTGTTCACAAGCTGCTCGCGCATCCCGTAGACAAGGTTGTCAATCGGAAACTCCGAAGTCGTGTCGTTCGTGATGCGATCAATGAGCAGCACCGCCGGCTTTTGTTCGGCTTGCTTGAGGACGCCAAGTTCGAGGAGCGATGAGAGCATCTGGGTCGACGCACCCATGATGTCTTGATCATCCACCTGCGTCACGGTCGTGATCGACTGTGGTCCGCCGGTCTCGATGCGCTTGGCCGGAGATCCGCATGCGACGAGTGCCATCGAAGCCGCCATCGAGGCCGCCATCGAAAGCGCGAGAGGAAGCGTGTTTGTACGAGAACGAATTGCGGAAGAAACAGTGGTGCGCATGCGATGGTCCGTGCTGGTGGTTTGGCGAGTGTCGAGAATGAAGTCGGCGTAGGAAATCAGAGTGCGTGCCTGTAGAGGTGGGTCTCAGTCAACTTCACGAACTTTGAGCCGGAAGTCCGTGCACTCAGGGGTCGGAGCCACACCCGTGATCATCACGTTACCGCCCGAGTACACCTGAGCCTGATTCCAGTTGTTCAGTTGCGATGAGACGATGGTTCCAGTCTCATCCATCCATTCAAACTGGTAGCCGAACGCTTTCGTACGGAAACCGTCGTTCGCGACGTCGATCTGCGCCTTCATCACACCGCCTGGAGTGCGGACAAGTCGGACATCTTTCGCCTTCAGAAAGATGTTCGCGAGTGCGTCATTCACTTGCGTGTGGAATGGCACGCTCGTCGACGCCTTTTCCGTGCGCGTCGAAACCGTGTTCACGGTTCCGCATGCGACGAGCATACTCACGACAACACACGTGGTGGCGAGAGCAAAACCGAGTGAGGAACGACGGCCGGCAAAGTGCAGTTTCATGGGCATCTCCTGAAATCGCTGCGCGCGAATTTGCGCGAAGCCAGAACGCGCAGAACATCAAAGCAAAAATCACGAGGTAGAGAGGTCACGAGCATTCAGTCACGGGCATTCAGTCACGAGCATTCAGTCACGGGCAGAAAGTCACGACGCGCGAAACGATACTTGGATTCCATCAAGTCATTCGGAAGCCGCGCCAACTTTTGAATCCGATGTCGATGGGGCGACTGCCGCGGTTGGCACCGCACCCGCCAGAACCGCCGAACGCACGGAAGCCGGCGCTCCACGAGCGGGAATATCGACGAAGACGATTCCACTCGTCCCTGGTGAAACCTGCGCCGTCGCCACCGGGACGCCGCCGTCGGTCACGATGACCCGGCCATCTGCTGGAGTTTCGACACGCGCGACGTGCATGCGCTTCGGTGCGGTACGCCAAGATCGCAAGTCTGCGGCGGTGGAGCCAAATTGGTACGCAAGCCCGATGAGCAATCCATACGAGCCAAATTGTTCGTTGAGCGCATACGTGGCCGCGGATTTCAATGCCGTTGAAATGATCTCCTGCGTGATGATGAGCGGCAACTTCTCCTTGAAGTCAGCCATCACCATTCGGTCGAAGTCGGAGATGTACGCCATCGGGTACCGCTGCCCCTCGTAGAGAATCTCTGGCATCGCAACGCCTGCCTCGTGCTGCGCCATAGAGGGAAACGCCGCGACGCCGACGGAAAACTCCTTGCGATAGGCGGCGAGACCATCGAACAGCACGATCCACGTGTGCGGCGGTACTTGACCGCTTGCGCGTCTCGCTTCAAGGATCGCCAAGTCCCCTGCAATCTGTGCTGCAACGAGCGCGTCACCGTCGTTCAACGCCTGCGTACGGCGAAGCGCGTAGCTTGCGTTTTCAAGGTCGGATTGATCTGGCTCAAAGAGCAGGAAGATTCCGCGCAGATAGGTGGCAAACGGGTCGGCGTATTCCGTGTACGCCTTCATCGACGCGAGATTGGAGTAATTCGCGTTCGACTCAATCTCTGAGGACGATCCGTAACTGACGCCCTTCGTCGTTGCCTCCTCTTTGGAAGCGTCGAGGCGTGCCTGTTCCGCCTCAATTTCCGCCGCGTGGAGTGCCACCGCCACTTGCTGCCACGCTTGTGCACGATTGAGAGAAAGTCGCGCCTGCGACCGATCTCCGAGAACAAGCGCATTGATCGCTAGCATGGTCTCGAGCAACGTGCGCTCGGGATTGGTGCCGCGATACTGCGAAAGCGTTTGATTGACGACCGTGGTCGCCGCGGCTTCGGTGACCGTGGCTTCCGCCTTCTCGTCGAGATACGGCGCCACAATGGCGTTTGCCTCGCCAAATGCGGCGCTTGAAGCGGCGAGATCGCCCGCGAGCTGCGCGGTGCGGCCTGCTTCGAGGAGATACACCAAACGATCTCCATCGTTCTTGGAGATCTCTTCAAGACTCTTGCTAGTCAACGCACTTGCTTGGCTGTATCGACCAAGCGCGCAATCAGTAACGACCGCGTCCATTGTCTTGCGATACGACTGTTGGCAACCCGCCAGGAGTTGTCCAGCAAGCAGTACAAGCCCGAGCAACGTGTGCCGCCGCGTTCGAACGGAACCTACCGCGCCCCGAGCCGCGAAGCATGTGCTCGCGCACGTCCCAATTTTTCGGCCGATCATGTGGTGAATTTCCTCACGGAAAGAAGTCGTTCCAATAGCTCTTCCCAAGTTCAAGGTTCTGCACGTTCGATGTGTCGAGTCGAATATTGCTGTTGCGCAGGAATTCGCCGAAGGCCTTCGCAGTTTCAAGCTGCGCCTCACTCAATACGGCGCGCTCCTTCAGATTCTGCAGGAACGCCGCGAGTTCTTTCACGCGCGCGAGTTCCACATCGGTGATGCGCATCGGCGGCGCAATGACCATACCTTCGCGCGTCTTCATCATGGCGCTGTACGGCTCAAACCCTGCGCGCTCAACGCGAATGCTGTGAATCCCAGGACGAATCTCAAATGCGCCCGGCGCGGTTCCGATGAGGAGTCCATCGACGTAGACATCCATCTGCATCGGCTCAAGTTTGTATGTTCCCGAAGTGACCGTTGGCTTGCCGTCGATCATTTGAATGTCGGGCACCGCGAGATCCGCGAGCACCGGCCGGACTTGCACAAGTACATCGGATGCTGGCGGTGCTGGTGCACGCATCCGACCCGAAAGCACGGTCATTCGAGCCTTTTGTGCGAGTTCTTCTGATGCAGCACGCAAGAGATCAGCAACGGGAATCGGCTCGCTCTTGAGATTGGCTGTTTCGCGCCGATTGTCCGACTTCACCACATTCGCGGAGGCAAGCGCGCCACCAGTTGCACCATCGACGATGCGGTACGTCACCGTCAATGTGCGCTGTATGACCTTTGTCTTCACTTGCAGCGAAGGGTCGTCGAACTCGGTCTTTCGCTCGGTCAGCGACGTGATCGTTGCAACGACGAGCGCGTCTGCGCCGAGGTTTGAGGCAAGATTCACGGCAGACGTGCTGTCGCTCAATTGACGCTCAAGATCAAGCGCCTTCACGGCGCCAAGACCATCGCGCCCACCTGCGTTGGCGCCTTCCTTCGCGAGACGCGCCACCGCATTGATTGTGTCTTCACGTGCGATGAGTTCGATCTGTGGCGAGGTGATTGCAGCGCGGAATGCATCTTCGACGGCACTTACACGCGCTGCATCTGGCCCAGCCTCGCGATCTTGTACGAAGAACGCGAGCCGAAGCGGTTTCGCGACAGCCGCGACTTCGCCTGCGCTTGGCGTCGGTGCATTTGTGCCAGGAAGCGGAGGGAGCGGCGGCGCGGCGTCGTTCGCGCCAGCCGACTGCGATGCAGGCGTCGTGGATGAAGGCGCCGTGGATGAAGGCGAGCCCGACCGAACGCCCGGCGAGTTTGTAGGGCGATTCTCGCGGCGACACGTCGCAGACGAACGCGCGAATTGATCGGCACCTGCAGGTTCCCCATCGGCACGACGCAGGATTGAATCGCAATCGGCACCCGTGTCTTCAAAAACTTGCGCCTTCGATGCGCGATCTCCCGCCTCGATGACTTTCGCCCAACCGACTGGTACTTCCTCGCTACCAAGGCTCTCGCCGGTATCTGGATCAAACATCTCTTCACCAGGCGCATAGACGCGCCACCACTGGCCGTTCTCGACTCCAGATTCCTTCGTTCGATTGAAGGTCATCACACCGTTGGTGAGGCCAGCGGCTTTCGCTGGGAAGATGAAATCCACAAAATCGTTTGCCGCGCGCTGCGCAAGCAATTTCGAAACTTCGCCGATGAGCTTGTTCGACTGTCGGCCGTCTTGCTGCTGACCAGCGAGTACTTCGGTCACGAGGGGCTTCGTCTCGATCGTCTGATTCGACGAGCGGACGAGCGACGTGCCTGTCGCGTCGTAGATCTTGACGACCGCTTGCAATTGAACGACGCGGCGCTCCATCGAGGCTTGTCCGAGTTGACCTTCGAGGACCGCGCGCGTGGTGACATCTTGATAGTTGTCGACCGAAACGACGAGCACATAGCCCGCGCCCTTCATCGACAACGACTTCGCGCGTTGTGCGTCGTTCGGGTCAATGTTGCCAGACTCGCCGAGATCCTGCTCCTTCACCACTTCTTTCAGATCTTTGCGCGCAACGACTTCGAACTTGCGGGTCTGCTCGATCGCGTTG
>CAIWCL010000125.1 GCA_903911205.1 uncultured bacterium | reverse complement strand
CTCGACGAGCGCGCGCGGGGCCTTGCCCTTGCGGAAGCCTGGCATCGCGGCTTCCATCGCGAAAGATCCGAACGCAGCCTCGAGGCGGCCGTCTACCGCGGCAGCGGGCACGCGCAGTTTGATCTGCTTGGTGCAGGGAGCGGTTTCGGTGACGGTGATCTCGACGTCGAGCTGTGAATCGGTCGCGGTGCTCATGATGAATCCTGAAGTTTCCGTATGGTGGAAAAGAGGGGCGAGTATACCGCACGGCGGCTTCTCCGCAATGCGTCCAAGAATACGAAGGGTGATCCTGAGACCTCCGATGGTGTCAGAAGCAAAAGGCCCCGCCGAGTGGCAGGGCCTTTCTACAAACTGGAGGTTCGAACCCATCTCGTGTTCGGCCGACGGACGTCGAGACGCGATCAGCGGGTCGAGAACAGGAGTTCGGCGTAGGTTGGAAGCGGGTACAGATCCGCCGGCATGACCTTCTCGAGCGCATCGCAGCACTTGCGCGCGTCGAGCATGGCGGGCACCAACTTGTCGCGGTAGTGGGCCGCGTGCTTGGCGTGGTCGCCGTGGAAGTCGTCCGCCTTCTCCACCGCGGCAATCGCCCGGCGGAGGTTCTCAACAAGACCAACGACTTCGCGCAATTCGGCTTCGGTGCCGGGGCACTCGACGCCACAGTTCTGGGTGGCGCCGATGGTGTCGGCGAGTTCGGCTTGGAAGCGCATGGCGCAGGGGAGAATCGCGGTGCGAACCATGTTCTGGAGCGTGCGCGATTCAATGCGGAGCAGCTTGATGTACTGCTCGAGCATGATCTCGTAGCGTGCCTCGAGTTCACGCTTCGAGAGAATGTTGAAACGCGTAAAGACTTCCGCAGCCTTCTTCGAACCAAAGATCGCGATCGCGTCGACCGTCGACTTGTGATTTGCGAGACCGCGCTTCGCCGCCTCGTCGTGCCACGCCTTCGAATAACCGTCGCCGTCGAAGCAGACGCGACGGTGCTCTTTGACGACGTCCTTGAGGAGGCTCTTGACGGCGATTTCGAGCTTGGCCTGCGTCGCGTTTTTGCCTGCACGCTTCTCGAGTTGCGTTGACATGAAATCCAAGCTGTCGGCGATGATCGCGTTGAGCACAGTGTTCGGCCAGGCGACCGATGCGCTCGAACCCACCGCGCGGAACTCGAACTTGTTCCCAGTAAACGCAAACGGCGAAGTGCGATTGCGATCGCTTGTGTGACGCGGGATCTGCGGCAGCGTTGTGGCGCCGAGCTGCATCTCGTCACCCTTCTTCGTCTTCTTCGGATTGCCCGACTCGAGTTGATCGAGGATGTCGGTCAGCATGTCACCGAGGAAGATCGACATGATCGCCGGCGGCGCTTCGTTCGCGCCAAGGCGGTGATCGTTTGCCGCGCTCGCGATGGAGCCGCGCAGCATCTCCGCGTGCACATCCACGGCGCGAATGACCGCGCAGAGGAACACGAGGAACTGCATGTTGGTGTGCGTTTCATCACGGGGATCGAGGAGATTCACCCCGGTATCGGTGGAGAGCGACCAGTTGTTGTGCTTGCCCGAGCCGTTGACGCCTGCGAAGGGCTTCTCGTGCATGAGGCAGACAAACCCGTGCTGTTCTGCGGTCTCGCGCAGCACGCTCATCGTGATCATCTGGTGGTCGACGGCGACGTT
>CAIWCL010000124.1 GCA_903911205.1 uncultured bacterium | reverse complement strand
CGATCTGGGAGCGTTCACCACGATCGCGCGCCGCTCCTGTCCGCCCACCTTGAAGGTGATGGTCGCATCCGATCGCGCCGGCGGCGTCGTGTCCTGTGCGGCGGCGATCGCGGTCGGGGCGAGAGAAAGCCAGACGAACGCCGCGACGAGGGCAGCGACGAGGGTCGCGACGAACACGAGGCTGTGTCGCTTCATCTGCATGTACATGGAACGATCGGCAAACACGCTGATTGCCTTTGACTGAAGTCATGCGCCCTTCTCAGACCGCCCTACACTGCCGTCACCGCCGGTTCGAGCAGCGTCACCCGCACCCGACCGTCGCGCGTGTCGAGCTGCGTGCGCACGCCCTCCGCGATGGTGAGCATCGGCACCGTGTGGCAGCAGTCGAAGTCGGTTGCGATCGGGAACGAAGGATCCCGGCCAAGTTCGCTGCGGATTGCTTCGAGCAGGAGTTCCTCGACCGGGATCGGGCAGCCTTCGTCGGACCAAGCCTCGACGCGCCCCCAGACGAGCCCCGCAATCCGTTCGAAGGCACCGAGCGCCGCGAGATGCCGGAATGCACGCTCGGCCTGCGTCGGCGAGCTCGTCATTTCCTCGATGAAGAGGATCGCGCCCGTGAAGTCAGGCATCTCCTTCGTGCCGGCGTTCGAGCGCAGCGTGTTCAGATTGCAGACGAGCGCGGGACCCTCCGCAACGCCAGGCAGCACGGTGCGCCATCCCGCGTCCGGCTCCCAACGGCGTTCCTCGCTGCGCCATGCATCGGTCCGCGCGTCGCGCATGTGACGGCTCCACCGTGTCGGTGCGACGAGGTCGCGTGGCCCTGAAAGGTGCCGCATCGTCGCGTCGAGAAACGAATCGACCATCTCGGGAAGCGCCGCGGGCCATTCGCCGAAGCTCGGCATGACCGCCGGGCCGTAGAAGGTCGAGAGTCCCGCGTGGCGCATGAAGGCAAGGTGCAGCGAGGTGATGTCGCTGAAGCCGCAGAAGATCTTCGGGTTCGCGCGCACGGTTGCGAAGTCGAGGTAGGGGACGAGGCTCGACGAGTTGCTGCCACCGATCGTGCACACGATCGCCCGCACGCCCGGGTCAGCGAAGAGCGCATTGATCTCATCGGCGCGTTCGCGGGGTGTACCAGACCGGGCGCCCTGCGCAGTCGCGCGTTTAGTCAGGCTTCCCTCGACCACGCGGAAGCCAACGCGCTCGAGCTCGGCGATCCCGTGGAGATACTTCGCACGGAAGGCGACATGCGCAGGAAACGACGGCGTACAGACGCCGATCGTGTCGCCGGGGAGGAGTGCAGGTGGGCGGGTGAGGAGCTGCATGCGCGGAGTATGCCACGGATACACGCGCCTCGACATCCGCGATACAGCCCCCCCGGAAAGGTCGGCGTTCCATCCCTCAATCCTTCGCTCACGCAGTGAACGACACCTCGGGGTATCTCAGCGACGAGCGATTGTCGAGCCCAGGCACCGGATATTGCGCGGGCGCTGTGACGATGTCGCCTCCCGCCAACTCCTGCGCGAGCGCGCGCTCAAGGAACGTGATTTCGATCATGCCGAGGAATGCATCCTCGGTCAGCGGCGCGGAGTTGTTTCCGTGCAGGTGGACTGGCACGAAGCGGTGGGAGATGTCGGACATCAAGCGATTGAATCGCGCGACATCCCGCTCGATTCCATGGAACTCGACCACGAGTAATGCGATCCCCTCGCCCCACTCGGAGATCCCTCGCAGGACCTCGTACTCACCACCCTCGATATCCATCTTCAGGAGGATGCTGCGTGCGCCCTCCGTGCGAAGGGCGGCAAGTGCATCGCCGATCGCTACCACTCCGGGCGCGCTCGCGCCTCCGATCATCCGCGGGATATGCCGCACACCCTTCCGGAAGAACCGCTCGTGGCGGAACGGTGCGGTCAGTCGCGACCATCCGTCCGCGATCCGCTTGGCTGACAGTGAGAACAGGCCGCCGAGGATGCGCGCGAGACCCCAGGCCCAACGACTCCAGAGCCATCCTCTCGTCGTGGTCGCATCGTAGAGGTGCGCGATGTGTGCACCCGATCGCCGCAACGCATCCTGTTCGAACGACCAGTCGGCGTGCACCCCGAGACCAAGGATCGCATCACATCGGGCAAGTGCGCGCTCTGGGATGACGTAGCCGCCGTCGAAGCGGCTTCCGACGCGAACGAGGTCCGGCAGCCGGAGCGCGTTCGTTCGCGATCGATCAACGGGTTCCTGGTGGCTGCGCTCCGGAGACATCCTTCGAAGTGTACCGACCGTCGAAACCGCCAAGGCCCGACCGATCAAGTCCACGGTCGGACCAGCACGCCGTGCCAAAAGTCATCCGTGCATGTGCGATATTCCCGACCCGGAGGCTCCGATGTCCATCACGATCTCGACCGACCCTACCCGTCACGACCTCGACGCAATTCACAAGATTGTCGCGAGCACGTATTGGTCGCCAGAGATCCGACGCGATGTGGTTGCGGACGCGCTTCGCAATAGCATCACCGCGGTGGCGATCGACGACGCGACGGGCACCACGGTGGGGCTCGCGCGCGTTGTCACCGACCGTGCGACCTTCGCGTGGCTTTGCGATGTCTTCGTGCAAGAACCGTGGCGCGGGCAGGCGATTTCGTTACGACTCATCGAAGTGCTCGAGCGGCATCCTGAGTTGCAGACGGTGCGCCGCTGGTGTCTCGCCACCCGTGACGCGGAATCGCTGTACGAAAAGTTCGGGTACGGACGCATTCCTTCGACGCGCATTTGGATGGAGAAGCAGGGGCCGAAAGAGCGCTGGCAAGAGCGCAGGCCAGAGCACGGAGCGACTGTAACTTGATCTATGTTCGCAGCGAATTTGCGAAGCGTCGCTGCAGTCGTGCGAAGGGTCGAGGATCAAGTCCGCGGAATGCCTTTCTCGTCACTGATTGCTCACTCCGTCAACCAACGCTCGAACTCGATTTCGTCGCGAATCTGGATGCCGTCGAAGCCCGCAAGCGGCATGTCGGGCACGAGCGTGCGTACGCGATCAACGATTCCCGCATGGAGATGGGCGATCCGCCAGCCTTGTCGTTGGTAGAAGCGCATGGCGTTCGTGTTGTCGTTCGTGGTGGTGAGATAGATGCGGCGACAGCCGTGTTCACGCGCGTGGCGCTCGGCGGCGGCCAAGAGCGCTGCGCCAGTTCCGCGCGCCGTGCGGCGGCTACTCAGTGTGATGACTTCGCACTGCCAGTTGCCTTGGTCGATGTGGAGGGTGACGAGGCCCGCAAACGCGCCATCCTTTTCGGCGACGAAGCCGGGCAGCGCATCGGCGTGGTGGCAGCGACCAAGCGACCAGATATCGTGCGAATGCCAGTGCGTCTGAAGTTCTGCGCGAATGTCGTCAAGGTCGCGTGGCTCGATGGGTCGAACTGTGATCTCGCTCGGTGCAGCGGCAGGTTGCATCTCGAGTGTGGGACGAACCTCGAGTGTGGGACGAACCTCGAGTGTGG
>CAIWCL010000123.1 GCA_903911205.1 uncultured bacterium | reverse complement strand
CCTCGCGAGCTGCGATTTTCTTCGCATACACATCAACCGTGCCAACAAGCGTCACCACGCCCTCGCGAACAGTGACCCCAACTTCGGTCTCGTTGATCCGCGAATCCCATTTGAACTCGTTGAGCACATCGCTCTTGATCTGTGCATCACTCTTCATCGTGACAGTTGGCATTGCCTGCTCCTTTCAAAGTTGTCCCACGGTCGCCATCGGCCGCGGTATTTCCCAAGGCCCGTTGCCTGAGATGTGTCATTGATGGCGGTAGGGACGCGTCTCTCCACGGGGAGCGTTCCGCGACTCGCGGCATTGACCTCACGACGCGTCACGTCAGAATCACGGCCCGCGCTGTGCGGTGTGCAGGTACCGGCGCGGCGCACGCAGTGAGCACTGCGCACTTTGCGCGATGGGCGATGCCCTCTGCAACACTCCCAAAGACAAGTCGCTCGAAGGCGCGACGAGGGCGTCTCCCAGCGACGAGCAGATCGGCGCGCGTGTCGGATGCGTGCTGCAAAAGCATGCGCGTAGGTTCTCCCCGGAGAACCGTTGAAGTGGCGTCAATGCCCTGCTTTCGAAGCGTTTCTGCAACAGCGTGGAGTTCTTCCGCTCGGAGTTGCTCCACATCATCCAATGGAGGCGCACGGAGGAGCGGTACTTCTGTTCCTTCGACCCATTCGTACTCAGGAAGCACATGCACCAACTCCACACGAGGCGAGAATCTGGCATTCCCGAAGAGCGCAAGGAATGCACCGAGTGCGCCTTGACTCTCGCCCTCAAATCCGTACCCGATGACCACGCGCAGTCGTTCGCAGAGTTCATCGTGCTCGTGAACGACCACGACCGGACAGCGCAATCGACGAAGGGCACTGTCAGCAACGCTTCCGAGCAATGTTCGGCGTATCGCCGACTGACCACGATCGCCCATGACCACGAGAACTTCCGAATTGTTCGGTTCGATCTGCGCAATTTCTCGTTCCAGAACATCGATCGGAGCACCAATGCGCGCCTCCGTTGTGATGGAGATACCTCGGCTTCGGAGCGGTCGTGCCAATTCCTCAAGTCGTGTCACCGCGGCTTCGACAAGCAGTTGCTGGGCTGTCATCGCTTCTTCGATGGGCGTGGGCGCGATCGCGTGTCGGAGTCGGATGACACGCGCCGTCCCCTCCGCGATTCGCGCTGCGTACGCCAACGCCGCGAGCGAAGGGCGCGAGAAATCGATCGGCACAACAATCGATCGTCCAGATTCAAGAGCACTTTTCGACATATTGTCTTCTGCGAGTTTCTTTCGAGACATAACAAACCCCCGCTTTCGAGCGTTCGACATGCGCAATATCGATGCCGCATGGATTCTGCGACACGACGTGTGACGCGGCGCGCGACACGCAGCGTGACGCGCTCGCGAGCGATGAAACAACATCCGAGATTCGGCGGCGCGTAGGAAGATTGCGCCTTTCGCAGCGTCGTTGCCATCGTTGCCAACGGCACAACGTACGAAACACGATTCGAGCATGCATCCCCGTGGATCGCGCGGGTTGAGATCGCTTGTATCCCGCAACTTCGATGCCGGGCGGAATAAGCCGTCCCCGCGTCAACCTGGAGATCGAACAACTATGGACCGTTACAACGACCGCACATCAACTGCCACCGTGGATGACATTTCAGATCTCACCCGTGAATTGGAACGGATCAAGCAAGATCTTCGTCAGTTGCGCGGCGATATCGCTGGCCTCGGTGCCGATACGGTTCGCGCAGCGCGCGCAGGCGTAAATGAAGCGGCGCGAAACGCTGCCGATCGCGGAAAAGTTGCTTCTGAATTCGCGGAGCATCGCATTACCGAACATCCATTCATGTCCGTCGCATCTGCATTCGCTGTGGGAGTGCTGTTGGGTATGAAGTTCGGCGGCTTCGGCACTGGGCGGAAAGAGTGAGTATGCAGGCGATTGCACGATTTCTCGTATTGGCAGCAGAACTTGCGGAAACCGAGGGCCGGTTGCTCCGCGCGGAGAGCGCGGAGTTTGCGTGGGCGCTCTTGCGCGGCCTCGCCCTGTCTGTCTTCACGGCGATGCTCTTGATTGCAAGCGCCGCGTTCGTGCTCCTCGCGATTTTCGTGCGCGTCGAAAGCGAGAGTGGTCCGGTTGCGGCGGCGTTGACTTGCGCCGGAGTCGCGTTCGTCGCGGCCGGACTCTCGGCGTGGACGGCGCGAAGCGTGACGCTTCGCGCGAAGTCATAACCTGAGACCCTGCTTCGAGACTTCTACCCTCGAGACTTCTACTCTCGAGACTTCTACTCTCGAGACTTCTACTCTCGAGACTTCTACTCTCGAGACTTCTACTCTCGAGGGGTCTACTCGTAGGACTCCTACTTGTAAGGCTGCTTGGGTCTCCCTCTTGCTTCGTTGAGTGGATGCTTCTGCGGATCTCCCCCGATGCCGCGCGGTTCGTGACGAACTACCCGTCGCAAACGGTCACATCCTCGTGGTGCGTTCGGATGACGCTACCGTGAGGTTCGTCGCGATCGGACGTCGAATGTCGACCGCGATCACCCAACCAAGAAGCGCCATCGGAGGCAGCATGCTCCAATGAGCGAAGGCGTTGAAGGCCAGCACACCGCATGCGGATCCAAAAACGAATGCGCCGAAAATCGATGCAAGGAGGAGAAGCCTCCACCGCGCCGACTCCTCCGATTGCGCTTGCGTCTCCGGATCTCGTTCACTCTTTCCGGTTCGAAAGGCGAGACGTTCCATCGCGCGGCGTACGGACTCAAGTCCGAGGTCTGTGAGTACGCCCGTGAGGTGTGTCGTTCGAACCACGCCGCCAGAGATTCGGGTAATGGTGGCGTTCTGTAGCCCCATCGCGATCGATGCAACGATCGTCATCCACCAGAGCATCGCGCCCGATTCGATTTCGGTCGGATCGTGCAAACGAACCAACTGCGCAAAGACTCCAAGGAGCGCGAGTTCAAGCGCCGCTGGAGCAACGTAGACCGATCGGACGCCCCGCCAACGAGCAATCTCCGTCGCACATGCGGAGAGGACCGCTCCCAAGAAGAACGCCGCAAGAATGGCACCCACGAAGAGCGCGAGACTCCAATCGCCACCGGCGGCCGCCTGTCCCAACTGGCTCGCATGACCGGTGACATGACTCGCGACATGACCACAGACGAGCACGGCGATGATGTTGGTGTAACCCGCCACCCATGCGAGCGAAATCGCGAGGCGCGCTTGAAGGACGGGCGAGTGGGCTGGTGCAGGCGACATGGCGTCTGATTCGTTTGCACCTCATCGGCGGTTTGTCGATTCCGATTGCCGGATTTCCACGGGGGACCTCCGCGTCCGGTACAACGCAGGCATGTCTACTGGAGACCGCGACTACGTCCTTGGCACCCACGACGCGGAAATCGAACGTCTTGCTTTTCAGCATTCGATTTGGCAAGAGGAAGTCCACCGCGCGTGGCATGCCGCCGGAATCGGACGCGGCGCCCGTGTTGCCGACATCGGTGCCGGGCCCGGGTTCGCGTCCGTCGACCTTGCTCGACTCGTCGGCCCGACCGGCGAGGTGTACGCGATCGAACGGAGTCGACGGTTTCTTGACGTCCTCGCCCAAGCCGCACGAAACGCTGGACACGACTGGATCAAGCCGATGGAGGCCGATCTCATGGCCGGCCCCCTTCCCGTACACCATCTCGATGCCGCGTGGTGCCGATGGGTCGCCTGCTTTGTGCCCGATGTTCGACGGCTCGTCCGATCGGTCGCCGAGGCACTTCGACCAGGCGGCCGCCTGATCCTGCACGAATACCACGCGTACTCGACCTATGGCCTACTCCCACAGCGCGTCGAAATTCACTCGTTTGTGGAGGCTGTCTACGAGAGTTGGCGCGCGCAAGGCGGCGAACCCGACATCGCCCGCGCATTGCCACAGATCCTTGTCGAGGAGGGATTTGAACTGGTTTCCGCTCGGCCCATTGGCTTTGCGGCGCGACCCAACGAACGGCTCTGGCGTTGGCCTGCCGGGTTCGTCCGGACGAATGTGCCGAGACTTGTCGATCTGGGCGTGCGCGACCAGACTTGGGGCGAAGGGGTGCTCCGAGCGCTTGAAGAAGCCGAACGGCAACCGGCGTCGATCTTCGTGACGCCAACGGTCTTGGAATTGATCGCTGTTCGGCGGGGCTGAACGGTTGGGGCTGAACGGCTGGGGCGGAACGGTCGTCGACGGCCAACCGTGTGCTGCCGAGACATGGAGTTGTGGAACGATTCAACGATCACGTTCCTCGACTGCTGCATTGCTCGAATGCCCCCAGCTCGAATACCCCCGACTCGAATATTCCCGACTCGAATGCCGCATGACTCGAATGCCGAGCGAGCACTCCGACACGAAAGAGACTTCATCGAACAACCACACAACTATTCCAACGAGACGTTGGATGTTGTACGCTTCGCGTTTCCACTCTCGCGGACTCCGACCGTGACAAACAGAAACACCCCGATCGTCTCGACCTTCTCCGTGCTCGTCCGCGATACCCCGCAGGGAGCCGCGCTGTACGCCACGCGCGATCTTGCGCGCGGAGAGCGCATCCTCACGATCAGTGGACGCGTGCAAAAGCAACCAACGCGATACTCGATCCAGATCGACGCAGGTCGCCACGTTGAAGCAGATGGCGATCTTCCCGATGAAGAGATGCGCCTGCGTCATCCTTGGCGTTTCCTCAACCATTCGTGCGATCCCGTCGCGCGCATCGAGGGCGACGCGCTCTACGCACGCAATGCGATCCGCGCTGGCGAGGAAATCACATTCGACTACACGACAACCGAAGCGGACATGGCTGAACCGTTCCAATGCCGCTGCGGAAGCCCGCGCTGCGTGGGACAAGTCCAAGGCTTCCTGTACCTCGCGCCGCGCGAGCAGCAGGTGCGTCGCACACACCTCGCGCCGCACATCCTGCGCATCCTCGATTCGCTCACCAAGAGCACCGTCGAGCAACCAGCGGGTGGCGTGCCTTCGCGCGTATGAGTCCCGACGAAACGCGCGCGAGCACCGCTTCAACGGTGCTTGAGATTTTCGATCGCGCGACCGCGCGTGCACCGGATTCCATCGCACTCGAGATACCCCGGGTTGCAGCGTGGTCGTACGCCGAACTCAATCGTCGTGCCGATGTGGCTGCTCGATTGGTCGGACGCGCGCTCGGGGGGCGACCCGCACGTGACGCGGTTGTCGCGGTTGCGCTCTCCCGCCGTGATCCATGGCTCTTCGCCGCGCTCCTCGGCACGATGCGCGCGGGTGCGGCCTATGTTGCGATTGATCCGGCGTTTCCTGCGAAGCAAGCCGCTGCGATCCTCGCCGACGCGGGTGCTGTCACGCTGATCGCGGACGCTCCTCGAGCCAACGACATACTCGCGGGATTTCCGAATCTCGGGGGTTCTCAGGATTTCGGGGGTTCTCAGGATTTCGGGGGTTCTCAGGATTTCGGGGGTTCTCAGGATCTCGGGGGTCTCTCAGCCCTTCCGATCCTCTCGAGAGACGCGCTGGATGCAGAAGTCGTACGAACGTCCGACGAAGACGCCGCGCCGCGTTCGCGCCCCGCAGCCGACGATCTCGCCTACGTGATCTACACGTCCGGAACAACGGGAAAGCCAAAGGGCGTCGAGATTGAACATCGTTCGCTCCTGAATCTGGTCGAGGGAGATTGCCGCGAATTCGCGTTGTGTTCCACCGATCGCGTCGTACAAGGATCGAGTGCGAGTTACGACTCGAGCGTCGAAGAAATGTGGCTCGCGTGGGCCGTCGGCGGAACCGTCGTCGTGATGGACGACGAGACTGCGCGACTCGGGCCCGATCTCGTTCCATGGCTGATCGAGCAACGCGCCACCGTGCTCTGCCCCCCTCCGACGCTCCTCCGAACACTCGCGTGCGACGACCCCGAACGTGTGCTTCCATCCATTCGCCTCCTCTATGTCGGCGGCGAGGCGTTACCCCCGGACATTGCCGATCTCTGGTCGCGCGGACGTCGACTCGAGAATGGCTACGGGCCGACCGAGTGCACGGTGACATGCCTTCGCTCGACTGTTCGCGCGGGTGAAGTTGTCACGATCGGTCGCGCCATTCCCGGCTCTTTTGCAGCCGTTGTTGATCCAGATGATGCATCTTTGCCAGTCATTGAGCACGACGCGCACGGTGAACTCGTGGTCGGCGGCGCGTCGCTAGCGCGCGGATATCGCGGGCAAACTCGCACGACGCAAGAACGCTTCATCGACCATCCCACACTTGGGCGTGTGTATCGCACCGGCGATCTCGTCCATCGTGATGCTCACGGAGACTTCCACTATCACGGCCGCATCGATGCGCAGGTGAAGTTGCGCGGATACCGCGTCGAACTCGGCGCAATCGAAGCGATACTCGCAGCGCACGCGACCGTCTTAGAAGCAGCCGCGACGGTCGAGGATGCGAATACGCCCCGCGCGCGTCTGGTTGCCCATGTCGTTGCACGCGCGGGTGCCACCATCGACGGAGATGCGCTGCGCCAAGCGATCGCTGGCGAACTTCCCACCTACATGGTGCCAACGACGATCGCCGCGATCGATGCGATACCACGTTCGGTCGGCGGAAAGATCGACCGGAAGCGCCTCCCGCTTTTGTCACGCGCGCAGTGCGAAGGTCGCGAGCGAACGATTGTGGCGCCCACGACCGACACAGAGCGCGTGGTGGCGGCGGCACTCGCCTCAGTCCTTGGGCGCGAAAGTAGCGCGAGCGAGCGGACCGATCTGCGGACCGACTCGCCGAAGTCTCGCCAAAGCGACGCGCGTCACCCAAACGATGCGCAACTCGTTTCGATCGACGACGACCTCTTCGATGACCTCGGCCTCGACTCGCTCACCATCGCGATCGCGATCTCACGACTTCGCACCGATGCACTCACCCGCGCCGTCACCGTGCGTATCGCCTACGAACACCGAACAGCGCGCGCCATCGCGCAAGCGATCGACGAAGCGCGCTTGCGAAGTGCGAGTACGAGCGCGCCTCGCGGAGACACCGTTGGAACGACGCACGCCTCTCCAACGACTGGAGTCGCTCGCCCCGTCCTTTTCACCTTCGCACAGACGGCTTTTCTCGCGTGCATGATGCTCGCAATCGCGCAACTGCTCTGGATTCCGAGCGTTGGTGAACAGCTCGAGCATGCTTCGCTCGACAGTTTGCAGGCTCTCGTCGCAGCGGCGCTCCTCGTAGGCGCGTCACTCGTTGCCTACACAGCTCTGACGACCGCCATCGGACTCGCGGCGAAGTGGATCCTCATCGGCCGCTACCAACCGATGCGCGTACGCGCGTTTTCGGGCTGGCACCTCCGACATTGGATGGTGGTTCGACTCGTATCGCTTGCGCCGTGGGAGATGCTTGAAGCGATTGGCCTCGCGCCGCATGCGCTGCGTCTTCTTGGTGCTCAAATCGGACGGAATGTGCACATCCATCGGGGAGTACGCCTCACCGATGGCGGTTGGGATCTCATCACGCTTGAAGATGATGCAACCATTGGGCAAGACGCGTGCTTACGCGCCCTCGAACTCGAGGCGGGCGCCATCGTTGTCGGGCCTGTCACGGTGCGCCGGGGCGCGACACTCGAGACGCGCGCCGGGCTTTCTGTCGGTGCTGAACTCGGTGAAGGCAGCATTCTTCGCGCGCTCTCAAATCTGCAGCCGGGCGTCGTACATGCGCATGCGCTCCTCGACGGCGTTTCCGCGGAAAGACTCGCCAACGCGCCATCACCGCCCGCAGTCGCCGCTCCACCTTCGCCACTGCTGCGAGCTGCCGTGGGACTCGCGCTCTTCGCAGTGATCGTCGGAATCCTTCTCGCGCCATGGTCGATCGCAGGAGCACTCTTCGGACTGCTCCCTGCGTTCGGGACGACCGCATCCACAGTGCATGAAAACCTCTACGGATCCGCGGACGCCCTGTTTCCCACACCCAGTGGGCTTGGGCGCATTGCGGGCGCGACGATCTGCGCGGGTATCGTGACGGTGCTCCTTCAAGCGCTTCTCGTTCGTGCGCTTGGAAAGCCGCCACGGGGCGCCTATGCGCTCGGGAGTATCGCGAGCCTTCGCATGTCGCTGCAATCGATGCTTGTCGAAGGCGCGGGAAAATGGCTCTCCGGCACCATCATGTGGCCGATGTGGCTCAACCTCGCAGGCGCACGCATTGGTCGCGGTTGTGAGATTTCGACGGTGACCGATGTGATTCCATCGACGGTCAACATCGGACGCGAGACATTCTTCGCCGATGGGATCTACCTCGGTGGCCCGCGACTGCACGCGGGAACCGCAACGATCGAGCCTGTCAGGCTTGAATCGTCGTGTTTCGTCGGGAATCATGCGGTTCTTCCATCAGGCACGCGTCTTGCCCGCGAAACGCTCGTTGGTATTTCGACGCGAGGCGATGGCCTTCCCGATGAAGCGGGCGCGTCGTGGTTCGGTCATCCGATCTTCCGACTCCCGAAGCGTGAAATCGTCGAGATGCCGCGTGCATGGACACACGAGCCCGCGCTTGTGCGCCGTGTCAACCGATGGATGTGGGAAATCGCGCGCTTCGCCCTGCCAATTGGTCCGGTGTTCGTTGCGTTGGTTGTCTACCGAGTCCTTGAAATCGCAGCGCGAACGGCGAATCCATGGACCTTCCGATTCTTGTGGCTTCCGCTGGTGCTGTTCGCAGCATTCGCAACACTCGCGGGAAGCGTGCTTCTCTTGAAGTGGCTCCTGATCGGTCGGGTCAAGCCCGCCACGCACGGCCTCTGGAGTTGTTGGTGCAGTCGATGGGACTACCTCTATGTCATGTGGGGCATGTGGGCCTCCAAGCCGCTTGCTTTGCTGGAAGGAACACTGCTCCTCGTCGCGTTCCTTCGCCTCATGGGATGCCGCATCGGAAAGCGTGCCCTTCTGGGAAGCGGTTTCTCGCACGTGGTCGATCCCGACATGCTGCACTTCGGTGACGACGTCACAGTCCAAGCGCTCTTCCAAGCGCATACCTTCGAAGATCGCGTCCTCAAAGTTGATCACGTTTTTATCGAAGATGGCGCAACGGTCGGTGCAAATACCGTGCTTCTTTACGGCGCACGCGTCGGCCGCGGCGCGATCGTGGAACCACACTCCGTGGTCATGAAGCGCGAAGTTCTCCCGCCAGAGACGCGTTACGAAGGCGTGCCGACACAACCCATTGGCAACGCGGCCTGAGAAAGCTCGCACATTCCGAATTGCGCTTACGCGCGGCGGAGTCGAAGGCTATTCAGAACGACCGTCACACTGGAGATCGCCATCGCAGCGCTTGCGAACACAGGCGGCAGCATCGCGCCGGTCCATGGATACAACGCCCCCGCTGCGAGCGGGATCAAGATCACGTTGTAGCCAAACGCCCAGGCAAGATTCTGTCGAATGACACGCAGTGTCGCGCGCGAAAGTCGAAGGGCGCGCACGATGGCCGAGAGATCTTGTGTGACCAACACCACATCGGCACTCGCTTTCGCGACATCGGTACCCGATGACATGGCGATTCCGGCATCCGCCGCCGCGAGCGCAACTGCGTCGTTGATTCCATCGCCGACGAATGCGATCGGCGTGAGCGCTTTCAGCTCTCGAAGAAGCTCCGCTTTCGACTCGGGTGTCAGCCCGGACTTGGCGCGATGAGGCGCAATCCCCAATTCGGCTGCCACGCGCAGCACCGCCGGCTCGGCATCACCGCTTGCGATCCACGCGTCAATCCGGTCTGCTTGAAGCTCCGCAACAGCAGAACGCGCGGAGGACCGGAGGGCATCTTCGAGTCCGATGGCACCCACACATCGAGTATCGATCGCGACGCAGACGACTGTTTCTCCACGTTGACCTTTGAAAATCGTGTCGGCTTCCGCAGGGAGTCCACGCACGCCTTCACGCGCAAGCCACCCAGACCGACCGACGCGGATGCGCGAAACGCCACTCGCAGCGTTCGAGTTCGGCACCTCACCTCCAACACCCTCACCCGCGATCGCGAGAAACTTCTCCGCACGTTCGTACGGTACACCTCGCTCGTGCGCAGCCTCAACAATTCCTCGTGCAACGGGATGTTCACTTGAGTGCTCGACCGATGCAGCCGCAGCGAGGATCGTCGCCTCTTGGACACCCTCGACGGGAAGAATCCGCGTCACGCGCGGCGAACCCTGTGTGAGCGTGCCAGTTTTGTCGAAAACGATCGCGCGGATCATCGCGAGTTTTTCGAACGCTGCAGCGCTTCGAAAGAGAAATCCCTCACTCGCGGCGCGCCCTGACGCGACCATGACCGCGACTGGCGTCGCAAGCCCTAATGCGCAGGGACATGCAACCACCAGGACGCTCACAAGTGCTTCGAGCCCACGCGCAAGTCGAATCTCCGCTGGGGCGAGCATCATCCAAGCAGCGAATGTCATCAACGACACAACGAGGATCGCAGGCACGAAGACCGAGGCGATGCGATCCGCGGTTCGAGCAATCCGCGCCTTTGTCGACTGTGCCTCGTCGACCATCACAATCACGCGCGCAAGAACCGTATCGTTCGATGCGCGTGTCGCGACGACATCAAGCACACCGAGTGCATTCATCGTGCCAGCAACAACCAGATCTCCCGCTCGCTTGACCACAGGGAGCGGCTCTCCGGTCAGCATCGACGCGTCTATTTCGCTTTCGCCCCGGACAACTTCGCCATCAACGGGAACGCGCTCGCCCGGACGAATACGAACCCGCATGCCGGGAGTCACGAGTTCGACAGGCATCTCGCGCTCGGTCTCGCGCGCGCTATCGATTTCGATCACACGAACCAACGGCACGACCAATGCTCCAAGGGCGCGAATCGCGTCGCTTGCTCGCGCCGTCGCACGCGCCTCGAGCAATCGACCGAGCAACACGAAGACGAGAATGATCGCCGCAGCCTCGAACCAAAGATGCGACAGATGCGCCGCGTGCGATGGAGTCGTCGCGATCAGTGCCCACACACTCGCGCCGTATGCAACGGTCGTTCCGAGTGAAACAAGCGTGTGCATGTCGGTGCTGAAATGCCGAGCTCGTTGAAGCGCTGCGCGATGGATCGGCCAACCGCACCAAAAAAACACCGGAGTGGCGAGCGCGAATTGCACCCATGCGGCAACTTCGCCCGCGAGCCACGCAACCGAACCATGCGTCATCGCGATGAACGCGAGTGGGAGTGACAGTACTGCACCGACAATGAAACGATGCCGCAGATCGACCAACGCTCGCGACTCCGCTGCCGCGCGCGCCGCGGGATCTCGATCCATCGCGAGCCGAAATCCAGCGGATTTCACCCGTCGCGCGAGGAGTTCGGGCGTCGTACGCGACGGATCAAAAACAATGCGGGCGACACGTGTTGCAAACGCGACGTCCGCCGCAGCAACCCCAGCATCTGCACGAAGCGCCTTTTCAACCTTCGTTGCACACGCCGCGCAGTGCATCCCCTCCACGGCGACAACGCGAACGGTGGTGGATGTGGCCGGGCCTCTCTCCGAGGTCGCAGAGGTAGGCGTGTGGGGAGCACTCATGGAACGAGACTCAGACCTTCTGCTCGAGTCGCGCCTTCACCGCCGCGCGCGGCATGTAGCCGGTCCAAGAATCAACGACTTCGCCATCCTTCATCACGAAGAGCGCCGGAATGCCTCGAACACCAAAGGCCGCGGCAATCTCTGGCTCGGCGTCGACATCGACAAAGCCAATGCGAACTTTCCCTTCGAGTTCCGGAGCGAGTGCCGCGAGTTCAGGCTTCAGCATGCGACACGGCGGGCACCAAGCCGCCCAGAAGTCGAGGAGAACCGGGGTGGAGCCTTGAACGACCTCGCGATCGAAATTGCTAGAAGTCACTTGGAAGGTGTTCGGAGCATCCGACATAGCGTTTCCTTTCGAAATCCGAAGGCCAGAAGCGGCTCGATCGGCGTGAAGTGCGGAACCGCGTGGAGAATCCACGCGGGACGGCCGAGAGCGCGGGAGTGTCGCAGATGATTCGTCCGACGGTGACATGCCACATGCTTTTCGTCCAATAACGCGCCCGCCAAGCGTTCGGCCGCTTGCAAGTCTGCCCGCGGTTGGTACATTCTTCGATCCTCCGCCGACCGGCGGGCTGGGACGAAAGCAATGCACCGCGCGCCACGGCGCGATGTCATACGAAATTGTGGATGATCTTCGAAGATCGACGACTGGAGCAGCCATGAAGAAGGACACCCATCCGAAGTACTACCCCGAGTGCAAGGTCATCTTCCGTGGCGAGGTCGTCATGACCGTCGGCGCGACGGTGCCCGAGATGAACGTCGAAATTTGGTCGGGGTCGCACCCCTTCTTCACGGGTCAGAAGACCTTTGTCGACACCCTTGGCCGCGTTGAGCGCTTCCAGAAGAAGTTCGCCGGCAACTATTTCGACAAGAACAAGAAGAAGTGATCTCCGGCGCCTCGGCGCTTGGTTCCAATGAACACGTTCAAAGGCCGTCGCGTTGCGACGGCCTTTGTTGTTGGCGCTCAGCACCGCACAGACGTCACGAGACGATCGCACTTGGATGCCACGGAGGCGACGCGGGGTGTACGCTCTCATCCCGTACGGTTCGCACAAGCATTGACAGCATGGGTTCAAACAGCACAGTTCAAAACCGCACGAGTGGAAACACACGAGTGGGAACACACGAGTGAAAAATCACGAGTGAAAAATCACGAGTCGAAACTCACGAAGACCGAGAGATCGTGATGACGTCCGCCGCCAACCGACACCCACGCATCGAAGCGCTCGTCGCCGATCTCCTGCCGGAGAATCTGCGCCGCGTGTTGTCGCAGCAACGTGCGGAAGACGACGGCATCGCAGCGCAACTTGAAGACCTCGCGATCGCTGCCGACCACCGAAAGTCAAGCGCGCTCTCCCGTCGCCGTGCAGTTCTCGCCCGCACCCTCGAGCCCCTTGCCGCGCTTGAACGGACCGCGACCGAGCTCGTCGGGCTTGAAGAACTTCTTTCGTCCGGAGACGCGGAGATGGCGTCCATGGCGCGTGCCGAGCGCCCGGAACTCGAGGCCCGCGCGCGCAACCTCGCCGCGAGCATCGTGCGGGCGCTGGTCACGGGTGAAGAAGCTGCGATCGCGAGTTTTATGCTCGAAGTGCGCATGGGCGTCGGCGGCGACGAGGCCGCACTCTGGGCGGGTGAAGTCTTCGAGATGTACCGCGCATACGCCGCGCGCCGCGGGTGGCGCGTCGAAATCGTTGAGACGAAGCCCGGCGATGCTGGCGGACTCACGCACGCGATTGCGACTGTCGAGGGCGACGGCGCCTTCGCAGCCCTTCAGTTTGAAGGCGGAACCCACCAGGTGAAACGCGTCCCGGCCACAGAGGCGCAGGGCCGCATCCATACTTCGACCGCGACCGTCGCCATCATGCCGGAACCCGAAGAGGTCGACGCTGCACTTGATCCGGCTGAGGTCAAGGAGATGGTCACGACCGCGCAAGGTCCCGGCGGCCAAAACGTGAACAAGGTCGCGACGGCGGTGCACCTGATTCACCTGCCGACTGGCCTTGAGGTCCGCATGCAAGAGACGCGCTCACAGGGGCAAAATCGCGAGAAAGCGTGGCGCCTGCTGCGCGCGCGCGTCTTCGAACTCCGCAAGCGCGAGGCCGACTTGAAGCGCAGCGCAGAGCGCCGTTCAATGATCGGATCCGGCGACCGCGCGGAGAAAATCCGAACCTACCGTTTCAAAGAAGGTATCGCCGTCGACCACCGAGTCGAGCAGTCGTTCTCGCTCGCGAAGTTGCTCGCAGGCGAACTGGACTCACTCGTCGACGCGCTCGCAGCGAAAGATCTCGCCGAGCGTCTGGCCGCGATGTGATCGCGACCGACACGAAAAGTATCTCAGCTTTCTCGAGTACCTGCGATCGAGTGATCGCGACGGCATCGCCACCGCAGATCCACCACAGCACGACCGCGGGCCACCATGGCCCGCCTCATCGCGCGACGCGCGCCCCTCGCGCTACACCTCAACCGGCTCATCACTCCGCGGGCGGCCGCCCCACTGCTTCGGCTTTCGCCGTTCAGGCGTCCAGCCGCCTTTCACACGGACACGGTCCGCGCCGACGATTCGCCGCAACGAGTCGAGAAGTGGTCGTGCAGGAACGACCCGAAGTCGATGCGCCGCCAAGGTCACGCGTCGCGCGTCGCCATCGAGGTGCAACACGACTTCGACTGGTTTCCCAGGCATCATCGCTGCACCGCTGCTCGCTTGCTTCAAGAGCCCAGCCACCATGTCGATTGTTCCTTCAGCGGCACGCGCATCATCGCCTCCGCACTCGATGGCGATCTCGAGTCGAGTTCCAAGGTGCGCCGCAGCCTCGTCCAAAGGAATCACGCGGTCAATGATGATGTTCGGTTCGCCACGCCCGCGATCGATGTAACCGATGAGCACGATCGCACGATCGCCCGCAACGAGATCGCCGAACTTCGCGAACGCGTCGGGGAAGAGCACGCCCTCCATCGTTGCGTTCTTGTCTGCAAGCCCAAGGATCATCATCTTCGCGCCAGGATTTTTGCCCTTTTGCGAGACAAGCGCGCGCATGCGTGACACGAGCCCCGCGACAACGATCGGCGTATCTTGCGGCAATTCCGCCGCGCGACGCAGATCAGCCGTCGCGAACTGCGCGATCTCTTCACGCCACATATCGAGCGGATGACCCGAGACATGGAAGCCGAGTGCTTCCTTCTCGTAACTGAGCGCCTCCATCGGCTCCCACGGCGTCACCTTCTTCAACTGCACCGCTGGCCCCGCAGCGTCACTCTTCGGCATCGCCGCTTCAAACATTCCGAAGAACGTCTCTTGCCCTCCAGCGCGGTCACGCGCAAGGCTTTGACCCGCGGAAATCGCGCTTTCGAGACTTGCCACCATCGCAGCACGCTGCTCGGTTCCGTGCAGTGAATCGAAGCAACCTGCTTTGACGAGCCCTTCGAGCCCGGAACGATTGATCGATCGTGCATCAACACGCTCGCAGAAATCGAAGATCGATTTGAACGGGCCGCTCTTTCGACGTTCTTCGATGATCGCACGAATCGCGCCAGCACCGATTCCCTTGATCGCCTTCAAGCCGAAACGGATGTGCCCGCCCCACGCATGCACTTTCTCGCCGGGCGCGAAGACGACTGCGAAGTCTTCTTCCGAGAGATTCACGTCGGGTGGCCGCACCTCGACACCGATGTGTCGTTTCTCCGCGGAATGATCGGGATATATGAGCTTGCGACAATCATCGAGATAGACAGACCACTCTTCGATTTTGCGCGCTTGGCTTTCGAAGGAGAGCACTGCAGACATGTAGTGCGCAGGGAAGTACGTCTTCAGATACGCGGTTTGGTACGCAATAATCGCGTAGCCCGTCGAGTGACTCTTGTTGAAGCCGTAGCCCGCAAACTTGAGGATCAAGTCGAAGAGCTCTTCTGCTTTCGCGTTCGGAAGCTCGCGCTCGACCGCGCCCTTCACGAAGTTCGCGCGCGCGCCGTTGATGACATCTTGCTTTTTCTTCGAAATCGCCTTGATGACCGAATACGACTCACGCAGCGGAATGCCACCGAGGTGGTGCAAGACCTGCATCACTTGCTCTTGGTAGACCATGATCCCGTACGTTTCAGCGGTGAATCGCTCGACAACATCGTGCACCTTGGGAACCGCTTGGCGACCGTGCTTGCGTGCGTTGTAGTCAGGGATGAGATCCATCGGACCCGGCCGGAAGAGCGCGTTTGCCGCGATCAAATCCTCGAGTCGGTCGGGCTTCATGTCCACGAGCAACTTCTTCATGCCGCCCGATTCAAACTGGAACACACCGTTGGTGTCACCACGCGCAAACAGCGCAAGCACTCGTTTGTCGTCGAGCGGAATGCGGTCGAGATCAAGCGGATCGGCAAGCGTCGCCGCAGCAGCGCTCTCGCCCTTCTTTGGCGGCGTGCGCCCCACCGCACGATGAATCTCTTCCGGCGAGAGTGTTTCGCGAATGAGTTGCTTCGCAAACTCAATCGTGGAAAGTGTGCGCAGACCGAGGAAGTCCATTTTGAGAAGACCAACCTTCTCACACGTCGGACCATCCCACTGTGTCACCGCTTCTTCCGCGCCACCAGCCGCGCGGCAAAGCGGAACGATGTCATCGAGCGGCCGGGTTGCCACAATCACACCAGCCGCATGGACCCCCTGATTGCGCGCGTGATCTTCAAGTCCTCGCGCATGATCGAAGACGCGCGCGATGCGCGGATCCGCAGAAATCATTTGCGCGATTTGCGGCTCCTTCGCGATCGCCTCTTCGATCGTGATATCGAGCTCCGCGGGAATGAGATTCGCGAGTTGCTGCCCTTCTGCGGGCGTAAGCCCCATCACACGCGCAACATCTTTGACCGCGGCTTTCGCCTTCAAACGACCAAAGGTGATGATCTGCGCCACGTGACCGTACTTCTTGCGCACGTAGTCGATGACGGCGCCGCGGCCGTCTTGACAGATATCGATATCGATATCGGGATACTCCGAGCGATCAGGATCGGTGAAACGCTCGAAGAGAAGACCGTACTTCTCGGGGCACGCATTCGAAAGACCAAGCACGTACCCCGCCATCGTGCCAACGCCCGAACCACGCGCATTTGCCGGGATTCCACGCTGTCGCGCCCAGTTCACGAAATCCCACACGATCAGAAAGTACGCACTGATCGATTTGTCTGCAAGAATCTTTAACTCTCGCTCAAGGCGCGCGCGAATCTGCGGGGTGATGCCGTCGGAACCGTACCGCCAAATCGCACCTGCTTCACAAAGATCGCGTAGAGCGCGATCGCAACTTTCCTTGAGATCCGCGGGCGATTCGCTGTCTTTCGTTGCGTCGAAGGGCAGCGTCTCGATGAGACGGCAGTACGCCTTGAACCACTCAGTGAGATCACCGTCTTTCGCAGGTTCGTACTTCGGCCCGTGGCCTGGATGCTGCACCTTCACCACGGGCGCGTGATTTTCGCCCTTGGGAAGTTTCACATCACAACGCGCTGCGATACGCCCGGCATTCGCGATCGCCTCGAGATCTTCGGGGAAGAGATCCCGCATCTCCGCAGGACTCTTCACGTAAAGCGACTCGGGATACTTCAGTCGCGCCGCGTCGTCCTTGTTCTTTTGCATCGAAATGCAGCAGAGCGTGTCGTGGACGTCGTGATCTTCGCGACGAAGGAAGTGCGCGTCGTTGTCGACGACGAGCGGGAGATCAAGCTCGGCCGCAAGTTTTCGCAGCCACGGATTGATCTCTTCCTGCTCGGGTACGTGCCGCTGCAGTTCGATAAAGAATCGCGGCTCACCCTTTTCGTTTGGCTTAAAAATCGAAGCATGCCAACGCGCTTCGTCGACGGCGCGCTTCCAGTGCACTGGATCCTGACCAGATCGCACGAAGTCGGTGAGGTAGGTCGCGATCGACGAACCAAGGTGACCGTTGATCGCGATGATGCCATCCGCCCACTGCGACAACGTCGACTTATCCATGCGCGGGCGATAGTAAAACCCGTTCAAGAACGCATCAGAAGAAAGCTTGAGCAGATTGCGCCAACCGGCGAGGTTCTCGGCGAGGAGCACGAGGTGATAGCCGCCGTCCTTTTCACCCGTGTGCGTTTTGTCGCGACGATCGCCCCACTTGCCATCACGGTCAACGGCAACATACGCCTCGATTCCAAGGATCGGCTTGACGCCTGCATCCTTGGCCTTCATGTAGAACTCCATCGCGCCGAACATGTTGCCGTGATCGGTCACAGCCACGGCGTTCATGCCGAGTTCCTTCACGCGCTTGAGCAGTCGATCGATCGTGTTCCCGCCGTCAAGCAGCGAGTACTCGGTATGAAGATGGAGATGTGCGAACACGGGTTCGCCATCGACCACTGGTGCCGTTCCTTCAGCCATCTTGCATCCTCAGTTCCGTCGAAAGGTGCGCGTGAAACACCGCGCAGCGCATCCTAAAGACTCGCCGGAATTGGTCGGCAACGACACGCGCGAAGCGCACAAAATTCACGTGTCCCGACCAACATTCGCCGCGGCTCGCGCGTCGAAAATCGCTCGATTCCTCCCGAAATCAACCTTCTGGGTCTTGACGCGGAAGGACGCGCACGTTTTCGCGGCCGCCACCATCCGTGCGTGCCGCAGGATCGGCGAACGGCCCTTCATCGACGCGGCGAATGCGCACACCATCACCGCGCGGATCACGGCCGAGTCCGACACCGAAGACACGGCGAACCAACCACATCGCGATTCCAAGTGCGACAAATATTGCCGCACAGCTCAGAAATGCGGCGAGGAGCATGAGACCCAATGCGAGAAGAAGCACCGCGATTGGTATCGCGAGAAGAAACGTGAGGAGCCCGACCAAGGTTCGCTCGAGCAACCCAGCATTCGCCCGCGCACGCCATGGCGGACGAACGCGAAAACGACTCGCCGCATCACGTCCGACAGTGAAAACGCGAAATCCGCCGGGAAAACTGCCGAATCCGCCGGACGCGTTGTTCGATGCACCACTCATGCGAGCCACTTTTCTCTCATCGCACGAGCGATCTCGCCGGGAACGCCTCCACCGACTTCATGCTTCTCGACTCGCACAACCGGGAGCACTCCCCAGCTTGCGTTGGTGAGGAAGATCTCGTCGGCGCCGAGTACATCATCGATCGTGAGATCGCGCCGCTCCACATCCACGCCTGTGCCCTCCGCCCAGAGGATCACTGCGGATCGCGTACAACCGGGCAATACTGGCGCAGGTCGCGCGCCCGCGAGTTCTTCCCCGCGTGCAAATGGAACAAACACGCGGCCACGCTTGGCAAGAAATACGCTCGACACGCTGCCACTTGCGAGATGATTCGTCACCGAGAACCAAAGTGCTTCGGCACAGCCGGCCGCAGCCGCAGCGCGCAACGCTTGAATACGCGGCCAATACGCGAGAGTCTTGTGCGCGGTGAACGCGTCAAACGGATTGACACGTGATTCGGCGACACTGACGGCAACGCCTTTCGTAAAAAACTCGTCGGGATAGCGCGTCGGGGGCTGCACATGGATGGCAACTGTCGGATCGGGGACCCGCGCGGCAGCACCGCCCGATGCGTTGGCTCCGGCGAATGGTCGTCCAAGATCGCCACCCGTCACGGTCAGCCGAACGCGCGCGTCACGCAGCCCGCTTTCTTCGACGAACGCCTGAACGCAATGATGCACCGCTTCGCCGAGTGCTTCAATGCGCAACTGTTCAAACAACGAGAGCGCGCGGGCACTGTCGCCGAGTCGCGTGAGATGCTCTTCGAGTCGCAACACCGCGCCACCGCGCGCAAGCATGGTTTCGAAGAGGCCGATGCCGTGTTGAAACCCGCCATCGAAATAGCCGACACGCGCTTCGTTTGGCTCGACGAACTTCCCGTTGATCCAGATCTTCATCGCATCAACCTCACCTTTCAGCACTCTCGCTCGGCGCGGGAGTACATGCTCCGACGCCAACCACACGAGCCTTTCCGTCGACGAATCGGACGTAGAGATACACGCCACGACCCGCGGCCGCGCCTTCCGTCAAGCGCACCTCGACCGGCAACCCGGCAAGTGCATCGCGCACCACGTCTGAATCCAGTTCTTCAGGCGGCACCAAGCGGGCTTGGAACGCGCCGCCACCAGGTTCCTGCAGTGCTTCCGGGGCGAGCATGCGCCAACTTTTGGCGAGAAAGTCGTCTTGCGCCGCGAGGGCGCCCGTCCCCTCACGCGCCGAACTCACCACTTCCATGACGAACTTCTCGTACACCCCTGCCTCGACCTGCGGCTCGACCGAAACTCGGCCGGTCGAGAAAAGCCAGATCAGCGCCGCCACGCAAAGCGTGATGATCGGATAGGCGAAACGTCGTCGGCGAAGTGCGGGGTCTTTCATGGCAACAGTGATGAGGGGCGCGCAGTGTACGCCCACGCCTGACAGGCGCGGAGTACGGAAAACCCCGGCTATCCTGCGCCGATGCTCTCGCACGCCTGCGCCTCTTGCGGCAAGCCGCTCGACGGATCGTCGCGATCCTTCGCGCCGTCGGTCGCGATGTGGGTTGCACGCTGTCCGCGCTGCGGCACCGCAGTGCGCTGGAGCCCACGTCGAGGACGCGAGGCATTTCGCCTTTGGGCGCGAACGCGCGCACTCAATCTCCGACTGGGCGTTGCCCTCGCGACCGGGCAACTCGCAGGGCTGCTTGCGTCGATTTACGCTGCGATTCTCGGCAACGAAGCTTCGTTCTTTGCAACGCCGATCAACAAGGGCAACGGCCCGGAAGTGATCGCGTTGGTCTTCCTTCTCGGCGGGTTTATGGCGCTGTCCGCAGCGGTTTCAGCCGTGCTCTTCGCACCGCATCGCGGTCTCTCTACGAGGCTCGCATGCGCATGGCTCCTCGGCGCGCTTCCCGTACCGATGGCGCTCATTGTGCTGGGAATGACGCCGCAGTACCGCGAAATCTCGTATTTCCTCAGAGAGATTCATACCAACATGGGCTTCGCAACCTACTTCGCGTATCTCGCGATTCCTGTGTTGATGAGCGTGTGCTTGGCGCTTCTCTTGAAACCGCTCGCCAACCGAATTTCGCGCACGATTCTCCGACGCCACTTCCGTGTCCATGCCGATCGACTTCGCGGCCTCGCGCCCGAACCACGATCGATTCGAACAACGCGCAACGCCGCACCGCAGCAAGAGACGCTATGAACGACGCCGATCCGCGAACTCCGGAAGTCCGTGAAGCGCCCAAGTCCGCACCGCGCGAAACACTCACGGGCGATCGCACGTGTACGAATTGCTTGCATCCGCTGTTTGGACGCACCATTGAACGCGAACAATCGACAGGGCTTTTGTACGTCCGCTGCGGCGAATGCGGAATGGCAACGGCGCTCATGGAGTATCCGAGTGCGACGCCGTGGTTGAACCGCATGAAGACCGTCGTTGCATCAGGTCTTGTCGCGACGGCACTTGCCATCGTCATCCTCCTCGCGGGCGCAAGTGGCGGCTTCGCGACTGGAGCCGCGATGTCCGCGTCGACCGCGTCCGCGGATTCGGTGTACCGCGCGTTCGCCGAGGCCCATCCCCTGCACGACGACCCAAACGCCCAAGGCAGCTGGAACGCCGCAGATCGAGCGTGGCTCGAAAGCGATGCCGGACAGGCCGCGCTCGCGAGTTCCCGATGGTCCCTTGAAGCCTTGCTGCCGTTTGTGACGTTTGTCTTTCTCGGTGGATTGATCGTCTTCCCATTCGCGCTCTTTCTTGGACTCGCCGCACTCCGACGTCCCCTGCTCCAACGGGCGCTTGTAGGAATGACGCCCGTCCTCACTGGTTGCCTCTTGATCACAGGACCATCGCCGCTTTTTGCCATGAGCGGAAGAATTGCCACAAACTGGCAAGACGCGGCTGTCGACGCGAATTACGCACATTTCGCGATCCTCGGAACCACAGTGCTTTGCTGCCTCGCTGCGCTCGCGGCGCTCCTCGCACCTTCGCTGACGGCCGCTGCGTTTCGCGCAGTGCTGCCACCTCGCGATCGACGCCTCGTCGCATGGATTTGGGAGTGGCGCGGCCTGCCCGTACCCAAAAATCCTTGAAGCACCCGAGCGATCTCCGCGAGTCGATGCCGTCGACGGCGTGAATCCCGCGTCGCTGCTACGCTCTCGCTCTTCCATTTTGAGTTCTTCCCGCCGATTGGCGGCTCCACGTTTGTTTTGAGGCTCACCTCGTCGTGTCGCTCGTCACTCTTGCCAATCTTCGCTTCGGCCATGGAACGCGCCTTCTGCTCGATGGGGTGAGCGGTTCGATCCATGAAGGCGAGCGTGTCGGTCTTGTCGGCCGCAACGGTTGCGGCAAGAGCACGCTCTTCAAGTTGATCGCGGGACTCCTCAAGCCCGACGACGGCGAAGTGCAGATTGCGCGCACTGTGCGCATTGGTTACCTCGAACAGGATCCCAAACTCCCGCAAGAGAAGACCCTCCGCGGGGCGGCCGCAGAGGCGTTTGCCGCGATCGAAGCGTTGAAGGCTGAACTTGAGTCGGTCTATGACCGCATGGCGACGGCTGAACCCGACGAACTTGAGAAGTTGATGAACCGTCAGGTTGCGATCGAAGAGCGCATCGACGCCGCGGGTGGTTACGCGGTCGACCACAAGATCGACGCTGCGCTCCATGGTCTCGGGTTCACCGACGAGGACTTTGAGCTTCCCGTTCGGGGCCTTTCTGGCGGACAGAAAGCACGACTTGGCCTCGCGCGACTTCTGCTTTCGAGCCCAGATTTGCTTCTCCTCGACGAGCCGACAAACCACCTCGATATCGAAGGTCGGCGTTGGTTGGAAGAGTTCCTCGCTGACGAATTCAAGGGCTCTGTCGTCCTCATCTCACACGACCGTTGGCTGCTCGATCGCGTCGTCAATCGCATTATCGAGATCGATCGCGGCGTCTTGCGCGAATACCCCGGAAACTATGCGGCATTCCGCGCGCTGCGTGCCGAGCGCATGCTGACGGTCGAGCGCCAACACGAGAAACAGCAAGATCGTATTCGCCAAGAGCAAGCCTTCATCGACCGCTATCGTGCGGGTCAACGCGCGAAACAGGCACGCGGCCGCGAAACGCGGCTCGAGCGATTCAAAGAAGAGAGCTTGGTCGAGAAGCACGCAGAGTTGGGCGTGATGAATCTCGATCTTCCTGATCCACCGCCGATGGGCGATTTCGCCTTTGTGGCAGAGAACATCTCGAAGAGTTTCGGCGATCGAGTCTGCTTCCGAAATCTCAATCTTTCCGCGCGTCCTGGAGATCGCATCGGCATCATTGGCCCGAACGGCGCTGGCAAGACGACACTCGTTCGCACGCTGCTTGGCGACCTTGAAAGCGACTCGGGCGAAATCAAGCGTTCGCCGCGCCTTTCGATTGGCTGGTTCCGTCAAACGCAGGACCACATCGATCGCAACGTCCTCGCATGGGAGTTCCTCCAGAACACGATTCGCTCCCTCGAAGGCGCGCCGCGCGCAAGCGAACAGGAAGCACGCAATCTCGCTGGAGCCTTCCTTTTCACGGGTGAAGAACAGGACAAAGCGATCGGCGACCTCTCCGGCGGCGAGCGCGGTCGACTTGTGCTCGCGTCGCTCATCGCCAGCGCGAAGAACTTGCTGATCCTTGACGAACCGACCAACCACCTCGACATCCCTAGCGCGGAGCGACTTGAAGAAGCACTCGACAAGTTTGGCGATGTCGATCGCACAAAGATCGGCGGCAAAGGCGGACACGGCGGCGTGCTGCTCTTGATCTCCCACGATCGCGCGCTGCTCGATGACGTGTGCGACAAATTCGTCATCCTCGACGGCGCTGGCAACGCGCGCGTCTTTGAAGGCACCTATCGCGACTGGGAAGCCAAGCAAAAAGCCGAAGCTTCGGAAGCAGCCGCGCGCGCGAAGAAGTTGGATGCAAAACCCGCTCCAAAACATGCGGGGAAACCCACCGATTCGAATTCAACCTCGAATTCAACCTCGAATTCAACCTCGAATGCAACCTCGCAGTCCCAATCGACGTCGAAGTCGAAGTCAACATCGGCTTCAACATCGCCACCAACATCACCTTCGCTCGCCAAGCCCGTATCTCCTCCCGCGGCAAAGCCTGCCGCCGGAAGAGCACGGAACAAGTACTCGAACCTCGCACTCGAGAAACTCGAAGCGCGCATCGCGGACATCGGTCGCGAACTGATGGAGATCGATTTCGAGTTTGCAGACCCGAAGACCGCAAGCGACCCGGCGAAGACGAAAAAACTCGTGACGCGGCGCGAGGAACTCGGCCGCGAACAGTCAGAACTCGAAGAAGAGTGGATGCGCAAGAGCGGCTGAGCTCCGCGCGATTGCGGGGAGAACACGCGGCTTAGGTCGCGTAACTGGCGCGGAATGTCGCGCCGCCTTCGAGTTCGACCTCGATGGTGACCGCGGCTGGAAGCGACTCGACCTCGATGTATGCCGCGAAAAGTCCGCCTTCAGTGGCGTTCGCCTGACGCGTATCGAGCACCTTGCCTTCTCGATCCTTGACCACCACGCGAATCACTTCGCGACGATTGGCGCCGATTCCTTGAACGAGAATCCGCCCACTCGAGCGGTCGTCTGCGCGATGCAGGAGTGCGTGAGCGTGGGCGCGCGACTCACCGATGACGAGTGCGAGATCAACATGCTGAGCCGTCGCAATGTCAAACGGCGCAATTTCACGTGCCGCCGCAAGCGATTCCGGGCTCAACGCGCGTTCGTTCACGCTTGCCGCGAGTTGCATCGCCGTTCTCGACACTTGCTGATTGAAGAAGAGCGCGACGCAAAGCCCTGCGAACAAGAAGAACGACGCGGCGCGCCAAACGAGTTGCTTCTGCGGCGGGGTGCTTGCATTCCGCGCGGCAACTTCCGCGAGAATCTCGCGCATGGATGCTTCGGTCATCGACGTGGCGGACACAGAGCCGTCCGCGGCACTCGCCGAGAGCGCGCCATCGAACGCCTCGCTCTTCATGCCGTGACGCTGCCCGAAAGGTTGCGAGCCAAAACTCCCGAGATTCCCCGGGTTCCCCGTATGCCTTGTGTTCCCTGAATTCCTTGTATTCCTTGGCCCGATCGTCGCGATCGGCTGCGCACTTTGGCTCTCCGATTCCATGGCATCGACCACTCTCGCCATCGTGCGGAGTAAGAGTGCGGCTGACGGCTGCTCTCCATGCGCGCGGAAGGTCGGATCTTCAGCAACTCGAGCTTGGAGCGCGATGATCTCCGCTTGAACTGACGGTGTCGCGAGCGCGAACGCACGCTCAAAGCTGGCCGTTTCGACTGGATCGAGGACGCCGAGCATCTCGAACTGAGCAAGCTCAAGCAGTTCTTCGCGGGTGAAATTGGTTCCTTCGACTTCAGACATTGGATACCCAGACAACTCTCTCAGCTCTCTCAGCTCTCTCAGCTCTCTCAGCTCTCTCAGCGCTCTCAGCGCTCTCAGCTCTCTCAGCTCTCATCTCGCTCGTGCCTCTCTTCTTGAGAGCGCACAGGAAAGAACAAGGACGTTTCTCATCCACGCGAGCGCGGAGTAATGAAGGACGAGACCTACGTGGAGCGAAGAGGAAACGCCCCAACTCGATGTAACACACTCCATGCTCGAAACCACTTCGTCAACGATCTCACAGACTACTTCACCGACTAGTTCGATACACCCAAACTTTCACTTCATCTGACGGGAAACCGCGCGGACCGTTTCCGGATGGCTTCAACCGGAGTGCTTTCACGAGCGTGATCCGACTCGGGCGAAACCTCTTGCCCGCACCCCACATACGGAAGCCCTTCGAAATTGGTTGCGTGCTCGATCCCACAATTCTTTTGTCCGATCCGGCGCCAGACAACAAACTCATTCGCTCCGCCAAGCCTCCGATGTCCGCTCGCGCACGCCAGCGGTCGTTCGGACGAGAAGAGAGGTCATCCCGACCAAGAACCACGTGGCAGCACAACACAGCACCCACGGAGCATCTCCACTTCTTCCGAGCAACTCATCCGTGCTCCTCCCGCGCCCCTTCAAGCTCACGAAGACGCGTCAGCCCCCGGCTTAACGCGCTCTTGACGGTTCCGAGCGGCGCGTTCAACTGTTCTGCAATTTCACGAAGACTGAAGCCCTGCAAATACGCGCGCTCGATGACCGAACGCTGCAGTTCTGGGAGCCGTGCGAGCTGGCGCCTGAGCCGCTCGCGCCCTTCTTCACCTTCGGTGCGTCCCTGCGCTTCGGGACGAGCGATCGCCCCTCCCGCGTCGGTCCGAGAAGTATCCAGTTCCGCCCGATCGGGCCGTGCCGACTGGCGTCGAAGCCGATCGATCAGATGACGCCTGGAAATGAGCATGACCCAGGTCACCAGTTTCGCCCGATGCGGATCGAAGCGATCCGCAGTCTTCCAGAGTCGGACGAATACTTCCTGGACAGCATCTTCTGTTTCCGCACGAGATCGCAGCACTTGCCGGGCAGATTGATACACAAGAGCACCAAATCGACGGTACAGCTCGTCGATCGCAACCTCGTCTGAGGCGGCGACCCGCTGCATGAGTTCCCAGTCGGTGTGTTCCTGTTGATCCATGTGGTTGATCAGAATCGTGATTGATCAGAATCGTGATTGATCAGAATTTCGGTGTCACCCGCAACGACGGACGGCTGCCCTGCCAATCAAAACTTCAGCGCTTCAGGCCGGAGCGCTCTAGGCCTCGGCACTTTTCCGTGCTTCTCTCTTCAGCCTCATCTCTCGGCCTCTCGCGCCCGCGAACGGCATTGCGCACTGTACTTTTAGAACGACCCACGCGTTTGGCAGTCCATCCCGCGGCCTAGACCGCGCAGATCGACAGGGTCCCGCGCAACGATTTGCACCCGATCAGGGCTGCGCAAGTCTGCCTTTCGACCGCCCAAGCGACCTGCGACCTCACCCCACCTCACCCACCTCAACGGGCGAGGGCCAGAGCCGGCGGCGGATCCGGGCAAATGTACTCGCGTTCTGTGTCAATTCCATTGAGATCCGGTTTCGCTCCCCAAGAACATGAGTTACGTTGTTGTCTCTGAGGTTCCGTCTCAACCCGGCATCCTCCGACACCCCCCGATTCGTTCCCCTCGGGGTCATCACGTTCGACCTTCGACACTCCGCACCCCGATCCGGAGCCTTCGCGTGCATCACGGCCGCGACATCCGAAGAACCGATCTCACCCGTGCAGCGATGCAAGGGCGGGATTTCGCTTCCATCGACGGCGTTGCAGCAAATGTCACCACCGAAGCCCCGTGTGATGCACGCCCCGCGCGCCTGTTCGGCGCAGCATCCCACGCTCGAACTCGAGCGGGCCACGCAGGGCGGCTCGCGTGCGGGTTCACCATCGTCGAATTGCTGGTCGTGATTGGCATCGTCGCCATCTTGACTGGCGTCTTGATGCCTGTGCTGTCGCATGCGCGCGCGGCGTCCGGCCGCGTCCGATGCATGAGCAACCTGCGGCAAATCGGCTGCGGACTTGTCGAATACACCGAGCGCTTCAACGACTGCCTTCCGCGCTTCAACGCGACCGCGAACCAACAGACCGCCGAGTGGGGCGAAGCGATGGCTCTGACCACCCGCTTCGGAACTCGGCTCGACGGTCTTGGCTTGTTGCTCGCGACGCTCGACATCACCGATCCGCGGCTCTTCTATTGCCCCTGCCACCACGGCGATCATCCGTATGAGCAGTACGCGAGTCGCCTCGAAAGCCGCGACATCGCCGCATCCGGGACCGGCCCGATCTACGGCAACTATCACTACCGCACCCATATGGATCCATCGGCAACCTCTCCGATTGGAACCCCGCTGAAGGGTCGGAACCTCTCCTCGACGGTGCTGGTCGTCGACGGGATGCGAACGCGCCGTGACTTCAATCACGTCACGGGGACCAATCGATTGAAGGGCGACGGCAGCGTCGATTGGCATCTTGACCACGGAAACGCGATCTACAAGTCACTCCCCTTTGAGTCGGTGAGCTCATTTATGGGGAACACGATCTTCCAAGACGCGTGGCGTTGGATCGACGCGCGTCCGCCCACCGACAACGACAGCTCATCCGGTGGCTCGCAAGACGAGTGACGCACAAGACGAGTGACGCGTGCGCTCGGCCCCCATTGGACACGTCCCCATTGGACACGTCCCCATTGGACACGTCCCCATTGGACACGTCCCCATCGGACACGTCCCCATTGGACACGTCCCCATTGGACACGAGGGGCGAAACGACGAATCCACTGGCCAATCTGCTCGGGAGAGAATCGTCGCATGCATGGCGGCATGGCGGTTGTCTCGGTTCAGCCTGGACGAACCTGATCCAACGCGAGATCCACGACCTGCACCCGGTGTCTACCGAATCCGAAGTCAACGATCTCGGATCGCAACGTCCGCCATGGCGCACGCACGAACGTCAGGTCGATCGAAAGGAACGCCCAATCGCGCGGAAAACTGGCACCCCAACCGGTGCCTGCCGTGGCGAAGGCTTCTGCTGCTCCGGAAATGAGCAACTCCAAAGACGCGCTGCCGCGCGGGATGTTGAAATCTCCACAGACGACGTCAGGCTCTGACAGTTTTGACTCTTCTCGAACCGTCAGAATGTCCGCACGCAACGACCGCAACAGGATGTAGCGAGGAAGCGTCGTGCGACTCGGGAGATCGATCGGTTCGACGACAAGATCTCCGCGCGGTGTCTCGAATTGAAATCGCGAAACATATCGATCGCGTGATGCGACGAGCGCCCGCGCCTCCCCAATCGGCACACGAGAAAATGCAATGAACTTGCCCGCACTCTCGACGCGATACCCCGCCGGAACAAACGCGCGGTGACACGCTTGCGCGAGCCCTGGACTCGTGTCGGTGAAGAGAAAGATATCGGGGTCGAGTTCTTGTAACTGTCGAACAGCTTCCGGAGCAAAGTCGGCCTGGAGTTGGCTCGCGTTCCAATGAATCACGCGTAGCGAATCCGCCGGGCGACCGCGCGGCAGACCCCACACACGACTGAAACTCGTCAGGACGAGGAGCGCAGCGATGCCAGACCAGATCGCCGAGCGAAGAGCCTCTGTTTTGTCCTGCGAAACCCACTTCGCCCACGCGAAGACCGAGACAATCCACAAGAGCGCCGAAGTCGCAAGCATGTATCGCGGCACCCACCAAAGCCACTGGAGCTCGGCAATGCTGTCCGTCAACACATCAGACACAACAAGGCAGAACAATGCCGCAATTCCAGGGAGTTTCGCGCATCGCAAGAGGGTCCACGGCTCGCTGGTGAAGTCGTTCAACAGCCTGCGCCAAAGGCGGCTGCCCTCGCGCGTACGCATCGGATGCTGCGGATCAACCATCTCGTTCATCCATTCAAGTCCATCAAGGTTCGCGCGCCATCACAACTCAGGCACGTTCGCTGTTGAAGCGCCTTCACCATTCAAGTGCCCCGAACTTCCACACGCGACGTCCGTCCCGTGCCCTCGGCGCGATCGCGGGCCGCAAGTTCGGTCGCGATCATCGGACCTAATCCGCGGGCCGCACAAATCACCGCATCGTTGCCACCGAGCCGACGTCCAAGTGAACAATCGATTTCGCGCCCGTCGGTATCGCCGACCCACGCACCCGCTTCGCGTGCGAGGAGTACAGCGCCAGCGTGATCCCAGATGTATTTGCCGGGACCGTTGCCGCGACGGCTGTAGGCGACATCCGCGAGCCCTGCGATCACGTGCCCGTACTTCGCTTGGCTGTCGGAGTGCACCAACGCGCAGTCGTGGCCTGTCGATCGCCCCAAAGCCAAGCGCGCCTCCGTTTGCGATGGCGTGGCGCGCGCGGGCGCGACCACACGGACGGGTTCTTCGGCCGCGAGTGGCTTCTGCGAAACCACAGCACGTGTGCACTCGCCTCCCGCCAGTGGACTCCACCAAGATCCGTTGCCCTTCAACCCGCTCAGGAGCATGCCCCCGAGCACAGTCGGATAGCCGTTGGAGGCGAAGATCACCTCGCCTCGACGAAGCAATGCGAGGCAAGGACACCAGTGGTCGTCGTCAATGAAACCCTGCGTCCCGTCGATCGGATCGAGCACCCATGCGTATTCGACACCCCGCGTCACGCCGTCGAGGCCTCCCGAACTGAGTGCCCAACGGATGCGGTCCTCCCCGCCCTCGAAACCCCACTCGCGAAGCAGGTGCCGACAGTGCGACTCGGCGGCGGGCTTCCCCCCGATCGATTGCAAATCCTCTTCGGCGATGGTTGGAACCTCGCCGAAGACCTCCCGAAGCCGCGTCAGGATGAGGACCTGCATCGCTACATCCACCGCGGTCACCACCGAACCATCCTGCTTTCGAACGATCGCCTCGTCGGGAAGCGTCCGGCGAGCCGCGACCGCGAGATTCGTCGCGTGTTGCATGAGATCGCAAGCGAGGTCGAGGTCGTCGTGATCGATCGAAGGGCTGGCAGCGGACATCTCCGCAGAGTAGCACCGCCATCCGTCGAGCCGGGGCGCAGTCGTGTCGCACACCGGGGCGGTGCCAACTTGGCAGACCTTCACGGGCCTTTGGCCACTTTAGACCCCGTTTGGCGCTCCCACCCCCGACTCTAGGCTGGCACGATCGTTGCAATCCCGGGCGCCCCCGCCGGCAACCCCGCGGGGCAGAAGGAATCGAAACTATGTCCAACGGAAACAGCAAGATCATCGGCATCGACCTCGGCACCACCAATTCGTGCGTCGCCATCATGGAAGGCGGTCAGCCGAAGGTTCTCATCAACGCGCAAGGCAACCGCACGACTCCCTCGGTCGTCGCATTCACGGAGAAGGGCGAGCGCCTCGTCGGCCAGCCCGCGAAGCACCAACAAGTCACCAACCCAAGGAACACGATCTACTCGATCAAGCGCTTCATGGGCCGTCGCACCGACGAGGTCGCGAAGGAACAGAAGATGGTGCCGTACGAGGTGCTCGGCTCGGGCGCCGACCTCGTGAAGGTCAACGTGCGCGGCAAGCAGTACACGCCGCCGGAAATTTCCGCAGTCGTGCTGCAAGAACTCAAGAAGGTTGCGGAAGATTATCTCGGCGAGAAGGTCGAGCGCGCAGTCATCACCGTGCCTGCGTACTTCAACGACGCGCAGCGCCAAGCGACCAAGGACGCCGGCGAAATCGCAGGCCTCAAGGTCGAGCGCATCATCAACGAGCCGACCGCGGCCGCACTCGCATACGGCCTTGAAAAGAAGAAGAACGCGCGCATCGCGGTCTTCGACCTCGGTGGCGGTACGTTCGACGTGTCGATCCTCGACGTCGGTGATGGTGTCTTCGAAGTGCTCTCGACGAACGGTGACGGCCACCTCGGTGGCGATGACTTCGACGATCGACTCATCACGTTCCTCGCCGATGAATTCCGCAAGCGTGAAGGCATCGACATCACGAAGGACGCGATGGCGCTGCAGCGCCTCAAGGAAGCTGCGGAGAAGGCGAAGATCGAACTTTCCACACAGATGGAAACGACGGTCAATCTGCCGTTCATCACGGCCGATCAGAACGGCCCCAAGCACCTGCAAGTGACGGTCACGCGTGCGAAGTTTGAAGACATGTGCGCGGATCTTTTCACGCGCCTTCGTGGCCCCTGCGAGCAAGCGTTGAAAGACGCGAAGCTCAGCGCAAGCGAAGTGCAGGAAGTCGTGATGGTCGGTGGCTCGATCCGTATTCCGAAGGTCCAGCAAATCGCGAAGGAGATCTTCAAGACGGAATCGCTCGATCGCTCGATCAACCCCGACGAAGTCGTCGCGATTGGCGCAGCAATCCAAGGCGGCGTGCTCGTCGGCGACGTGAAGGACGTCCTCCTTCTCGACGTCACCCCGCTTTCGCTCGGCGTTGAAACGCTCGGCAGCGTGATGACCACGCTCATCCCGCGCAACACGACGATTCCAACCTCGAAGAAGGAAACCTTCTCGACCGCGTCTGACAATCAGAACTCAGTGACGATTCACGTGCTGCAAGGCGAGCGCCCGATGGCGAACGACAACCGTAGCCTCGGAAAGTTCGACTTGACGGGTATTCCGCCTGCGCAGCGCGGCACGCCGCAAATTGAGGTCGAATTCGCGATCGACGCGAACGGCATCCTCAACGTTTCGGCGACCGACAAGGCGACGAACAAGAAGCAAGAGATCAAGATCACTGGCTCCTCGGGCTTGTCGAAGGACGACATCGAGAAGATGAAGCGCGAAGCCGAAGAAAACGCGTCTGCCGACAAGCAGCGCCGCGAACTCATCGATCTCCGCAATCAGGCCGAGCAAGTCGTCTACGGCACGAAGAAGGCGATGACGGATCTTGGCGACAAGGTGCCGGCTGCAACGCGCAGCTCGATCGAGAGTGCGATTTCGAACGTCGAAGAGCGCGTCAAGGGCGATGACCCAGCCGCGATCCAGAAGGCGCTCGACGCGCTCAACACCGCGGCACAGGAACTCGGCAAGATTTCCTACGAGTCGGCGAAGGCTGAAGGCCCCGCGGCAGGTGCGGCAGGCGCAACCGATGGCGGCACCAAAAAGGACGACGTCATCGACGCGGAGTACGAGGTCAAGGACGGCAACTGAGCCAATTCAGTCGAAGACCGACAGGCGGCTGAGGCACACGCTTCGGCCGCCTGTCTTTTCTACACATCGGCCGTGTCGCCCGCGCCACGGCCAAGGCCCCACTCCTCGCGCCAACCACTGAAAGCCGTTGGGCACCGCTGGCCCGAAGGGAGAGCAAGGGGCGCAAATCTCGAGCGGGCAGTGCCCCCTTTGCGCCACAAGCGTCGAGATTTGCCGCTCGGAACGAGCGCCGGTCCTGCAGGCACGCTCGACATCCCGACCGTATCGCTCCGCGCGACGAAGCGCGACGCTTGTGCAACTCGCCCGGTAGAGCCTCCCTGTAGACTGTCTCCTTCGATGCCGCTCACCACGCAACAACCCAAGCCCATGCAGACCGTGAAGGGCATCCCGGTCTCTCCCGGCATCGTGATCGGGCGCGTGTTTGTGCTGGGCGAGGCGGAAACGCACGTCCCCCGTCGCGACATCGAGGAGAACGAGGTCGACGCGGAACTGACCCGCCTTGAGGGCGCCCTTCGCGACGCGAACGCTGACCTCATTGTCCTGCGCGATCGAACTGAACAGCAGCTCGGTCGCGAGGCCGCGAAGATCTTCGGATTCCATCTCGGACTCCTGCAGGATCCTGCGCTCGTCGGCCCGATGCGCGAGCGCATTCGGAAGGATCGCATCAATGCAGAGGTCGCCGTCGCGGATGCGTTTCGTAGAGTCACCGAACAGTTTCTCGCCATCGGCAATGAAGTCTTCCGTCAGAAGGCGAACGACGTGCTCGATCTTGATCGACGCGTGCTGAGCAAGCTGATGGGCGAGAACGAGTCGCGACTCTCCGCGCTCGACGAACCCGTCATCATCGTCGCTCACGAACTCACGCCATCGCAAACAGCGGGCATGGATCGAAAGAAGATCCTCGGCATCGCCACCGATCTCGGCGGCCGCACGAGCCACACCTCGATCGTCGCACGCGCGATCGAAATCCCTTGCGTTGTCGGTTGCCAGCGCGTCATGGAACGCGCAGAAGACGGTGACACCGTCATCATCGACGGCGATACCGGCGTTGTCATTGTGCGCCCAACTGAGCGAACACTCGAGGAATATCGAGTCCAGCAAGAGCGCTTCTCGGCGTATCGCAAAGTATTGCGCGAGACGGCACCGCTCGAAGCCGTCACGAAGGACGGAACGCGCATTCAACTGCTCGGGAACATCGAGTTTCCGCACGAAGTTGAAAGCGTTCTCGCAAATGGCGGCGATGGGGTTGGCCTCTATCGCACAGAGTTCCTCTACCTCACCAACGACCACGAGCCGAGCGAAGAAGAGCAATACCAAGCATACCGCCGCACGCTCGAACTGCTCGCGGGACGTCCGTGCACGATTCGCACGCTCGACCTCGGCGCCGACAAATACACGCAACAGCGCGCACACGAGCCGGAACGAAACCCATTCCTTGGGCTTCGTTCGATTCGCTACTGCCTGCAGAACCGCGAACTCTTCAAGACGCAACTCCGCGCCATTCTGCGCGCAAGCGTTGCAGGGCCGGTCAAGATCATGTTTCCGCTTGTTTCCACTCTGATGGAGTTGCGACAAGCGAAGATGATTTTGAATGACGTCTGCGAAGAGTTGGACGAAGAGGGCATTCCATTCGACCGCGCGATCCAGACCGGAATCATGATCGAGGTGCCGAGCGCGGCGCTCATGGCGCGCGCTTTCGCGGATGAATGCTCGTTCTTCTCCATCGGAACAAACGACCTCATCCAGTACACCTTGGCGGTCGATCGCGGGAACGAGCGCGTGGCGAATCTTTACACAGGCGCGTCGCCGGCGGTCCTGTATCTCATCAAGCAAGTGGTCCGATCGGGTCGTCGTGCAGGAATTGACGTTTCTCTCTGCGGCGAGGTCGCTGGTGAGGCGATCTACACGATGTTGCTGATCGGACTGGGAATGCGTACACTCTCGCTTGTCCCGAGTCAGATCCCGCTCATCAAGCGTGTGATCCGATCCGTCGACATCCCCCACTGCGAACAGTTGGCCCGCCGGGTTGGCTCGTTCGATTCCGAGCGGCAGGTGCTCAACACCCTCCGCGACGAACTCAGAAAAATCGATCCCGATTCGTTCGGCGGCTGGATGGCAGAGTGAACGACGTCCACAACGGATGTCCTCCACAAACGCCCACGCCAAGCGTGCACGATACACGTGCACGACAAATGCTCAGAACGGACGCGGGATCGAACAACAAGAAATATTGAGGCCGTGAACAGCCACACACTCGGAATCGTTTCGAGTTGATCGGTTGGGCAACTTCTTGGCTCGGCGGACGTTCCGCCTGCCAATCGGGATGAACGGTCGCGGGCTTCCCCGCCGGCGCACTGCGCTGGAATGACGGAAACCGCGCCCCCGGACGGTCGGACGGTGGTGGAACCGGCGCATCGCGCCATCCGCCCCGGTAGGGAACTTTGCGTGCGCGCCGCGCATGCCCCTCGCGCCTCGCGCGAACGGCTTGCGGCGAGTCACGCGACGCAGGCGCTTCGGAGCTACCACGCTCCTCGGCGGCCGAGCTGAAGCGGGCCACCTCCATACGTGGCTCGCGTCCTCGGTTGATTCTTAGGAACTCTCCGAGATTTCTCGGAGATTTCTAGGAGCCACCATGCGCCCAGTGCGCGATATGCGCGGAGTCCATCCGCACAGGTCCGCCTGAGGACTGTTCCTCCGACCTTCCACGACCCGTCTGTTCACGCCTCGCAGGCTGGAGCAATCCAGAGATTCGGCGTAGGCGATGACTGATCAGAATGATGCGGCAGAGTCAGGGAAAGAAGCAGGCAACTCGAGCGACGCTACCCACACAGGAGCTCGCGGAGAGACTCGTGGAGAGACTCGTGGGGAAACTCGCGGAATGGACGGACAACCGCGAAGCGCGAGCGCGTGGACGCACGATGACGCCGTGGCGGAGGGGACTTCGCGCGAAACCCATCGTTCTGAACAGAACCCAGATCCGGGAGAGAACCCCGAGTTTGAAGAGAACCCCGGCATGGGCTTCGGATTTACCGAAGCAGACGATCTCGCTGCCGAGATCCTCGCGGGGCTCGCCGAAATCTCGCACGGCGGAGCCACGACGGCAGGCTCCAATGAGTCCAACGGAGTGGAATCGTCGTTCGATACTGACGAAATGGCGGACGAAATGGCGGAGGAGGAAGACGCTGAGGACGCCGCCGCGGCATATGCGCGCGCATCGATGCGCGACTTCGATCGCCCTGCGAACGATGCAGATTCCGACCACGCAGACTCAGAACGCGGCGAGGACGCGCTCGCCCACCGCGGCGAGAAGCCAAAGCAACTCGTCGTTGTGAACGACATTCCTGGCGAAGAAACACGCATCGCGATTCTTGAGCAAGGAAAACTCGCGCAATTCTTCACCGAACGCGCGGCAACCTCCACCAACGTGGGCTCAATCTATAAGGCGCGTGTCGTCAACGTCGAGCCAGCCATCCAAGCTGCGTTCGTCGACTTCGGCGAGGGCGCAAACGGCTTCCTCCACATCTCCGATCTTCATCCAAAGTACTTCCCAAAGAAGCACGGCCGCGATGACGATGGTGACGAGAAGGTTCGCACCGAGAAGGTTGGCCGCAAGATCCCGCGACGCGCACGCCCGATGATGCAGGAAGCGCTGAAGCGCGGGCAAGAGATCACCGTCCAAGTGCTGAAGGAAGGCATTGGCTCGAAGGGCCCGACGGTCACAAGCTATCTGTCCATTCCCGGGCGCCTGCTCGTGATGATGCCTGACATGGACAACGTCGGCGTGTCGCGAAAAGTCGATGACGAGGAAGGCCGCCGCAAGATGCGGAAAATCCTTGACTCGCTCGATCTTCCCAAGGGGTTCGGGTTCATCCTGCGCACCGCAGGCTTTGACGCCACGCGTACTGAACTCGCACGTGACGCGCAGTACCTCACCCGACTTTGGGAGGTGATGGAGAAGCGCATGAACGCCGTGGGCGCGCCATGCCAACTCTACGCCGAGGGCGACATTCTGCTGCGTACGATCCGTGATTCGATCGATTCGTCGGTCGACGGCATCGTCGTCGATAGCGAAAGTGCGTTTGGCCGCGCGCGCGCATTCCTCGAGGTCGTTGCGCCGAAAGCCGCGACGAAAGTGCACTTCTACGATCGACGTCGGCCGATTTTCCACGCGTTCGATGTCGAACGACAAGTCGATCTGATCCACGCGCGTGAAGTGCCGCTTCCATCGGGCGGCGCGTTGGTGATCGATCAAGCGGAAGCACTGGTCGCCATCGACGTCAACTCCGGACGTTCACGCAGCGCACGCGACAGCGAGACGAACGCCTATCAAACAAATCAAGAAGCGGTTGATGAAATCGCGCGGCAACTACGCCTGCGCGATCTTGGCGGCGTGGTGATTTGCGACCTCATCGATATGCGCGCGTCGAAGCACCGCCGCGATATCGAAGAGCGATTCAAGAAGAATCTTGCGCGCGATCGTGCAAAAACGACCGTCGGCGAGATCAGTGAGTTCGGCATTCTCGAACTCACGCGCCAACGCATGCGTCCGAGTCTGCGCAAGACGCACTACATGGACTGCCCGCACTGTGCGGGCCACGGCGAGATTCGTATGCCGGACAGCGTTGCAAGCGATGCACTGCGCCGCATGCAACTTGTCTTCGACATGGAACGTGTTGCCCGACTCGAACTCGTGTGCTCAGCGAAGGTCGCGGCGGTTCTCCTCTCGCGGAAGCGTCGCGCGATGGTTGAACTTGAAGATCTCTTCTCGAAGAAGATCGATGTTCGGATCAGCGAAGCGATCGCGGTCGACCGCGTGGACATCTACGCGTACGACGATCGCGGCGCAGATGTCGATCTCGACAAGCCACAGAAGTTCCAAATGCCCGCACTCGCGAGTTTCCCGACCGAAATCGAAGACGACGAAGAGTCCGATGTCGGCGGTGCAACAGGCGCGAGTGGCGAGGAGCGTCAGGGCGGCGGTCGTCGTCGACGACGTCGGCGGAGGAAGCCAGCGGCGGCGGACGCAACTTCGATCATCCTTTCGGGTGGCTTCGACGATCTCCCGGAGATCGACGAAGAGGAGCCGAGTTTTGTCTCTGCACTTGAGCGCGAAGAGCAGATGAAGCGGGACGCGGCAAAGCGCGATGCAGAACGCGCAGCGCGCGCCGCGGCTGAGCGCGCGTCGGAAGACGCTGCAGCGTCTGAAGATGAAGAAAACGACGAGGAAGGCAGCGGCGAATCGTCCGCGCAGTCGGAGCAAGGCGAAGGCGGCGGTCGTCGTCGTCGCCGCCGTCGTCGTCGCGGTCGCGGCGGACGCGATCGAGATGGTTTCGGGGAAGGTCAAATGTCCGGTGCGCCAGCAGGCGCGCAGACCGACGCACCTCGCACCCAGAAGCCGATCACTGCGAAGCCCATTGCACCGCCTCCCCCGCCCCGCGAACCGAGCGATCCGATCCGCGTGCATGCCATCGCCAAGGAAATCGAACTCACCAGCAAGGAAGTGCTGGCGAAGTGCGCAGAACTCGAGATCGAGGTCAAGGGTCACCAGTCGATGCTGACTGGCGAGCAAGGCGACGCGATTCGCAAGGCCTACGGCAAGCCGCCGTTTGACGTACCGGAGCCCGCACCCGAGCCCGAATCCGGGAGCGTCGGCCATGACGACGACGGATCATCGGGCGTGGACGCGAGTGAGGCTGGCGAGGGCGGCGGTCGCCGGAAGCGTCGTCGTCGTCGCGGCCGTGGCGGTCGCGGTGGACGCCGTAGTGATGATCGTGATGGTGATGATCGTGATGGTGATGATCGTGATGGTGATGATCGTGATGGTGATGATCGTGACGAAACGGCGTCCAACGCTGCGCCGGAAGCGTCCGACGACGCAACTCCATCGCGTGAAGCTGCCGAGGATGACGCAGGCGACGAGCCATCGGAGGACTCTGAAGACTCGCGTGAAGAAACCACGGGCGAACCTTCCGATGATGATCGCGGTGAAGGTGGCGGTCGACGACGTCGACGACGCCGACGCGGTGGTCGAGGTCGCAACAAGCAACGTGATGGTGAAGAACGAGGGGCCTCGGGCAGCGATCAACGCAACGAAAATCGCTCGGAAAACCGTGCAGAGATTCGCGAACAGGGCCGTGATCGAAATCAGGGCAACGGTCGCGATCGCAATGAAACCCGTGGCGAAACCCGCGGTGGCAAGCGCGGTGAAAGCCGTGGCAGTAACCGTGACGGTAACCGTGGCGGTAACCGAGATGGAAGCCGCGGCGAAAACCGCGCCGAAAACCGCAGTGGAAACCGTGACAGAGGCCGCAACGACAACCGCAGTGCCAAGCCACCCGCACCCGCCGCACCTCCGGCGGAAACTCGACCAACTGAAGCGAAACCCGTTCCGCCCAAGCCGCGGTCGCTGTACGGCGGTCGCGTGCGCAAGCTCTCGCCGGGCGAGCGCCCCTCGGGCGGTGGTGACGAGTGAGCTTAAGCCGCGGGCCTCTTCGAGAATCCCAGTCACGCCACATGCCACGGCGACTCTTCATCCTCGGTGCGACCGGCTCCATCGGTACGAGTGCGCTCGACGTCGTGCGAGATTTCGCGCGACAACTCGCACTGCATCACGGTGCAGCACCCGACGCCGCGACAAAGAAGGCCCCACAGTTTGAGGTTGTCGGCCTCGCCTCCGCGAAGAACGGCGCACTTCTCGCGGAGGCCGTGCGCGAGTTCGGCGTTCGTGCAGTGGCGCTGGCCGATCCCAGCGCGAACATCACCGTCGCCGCGAACGTCGAAGTCTTCCGAGGCCCGCGGGCTGCGTGTGAACTCCTTGAGCGTTACGCCCAACCGGGTGACCTCGTACTTGCTGCGATGGTTGGAGCCGCGGGGATCGAGCCCGTCCTCACGGCGATTGACCGCGGCTGCGATGTCGCGCTCGCGAACAAAGAGGCACTTGTTGCCGCTGGCGCGATTGTCATGCCTGCCGCAGCACGCGCGGGGGTACGCATCATTCCAGTCGACAGCGAGCACAACGCGCTCTTTCAATGCTTGAAGTCTTCCACTTCGATGCACGAGGTGCGGCGCGTCGTCCTCACCGCGAGTGGTGGCCCATTCCGCCGTTGGTCGCGCGCAGAAATGGCGAGTGTCACGGTCGACGATGCGCTCGCGCATCCAACCTGGCGCATGGGTCCGAAAGTCACCGTCGATAGCGCGTCCCTCATGAATAAAGCGCTCGAACTCATTGAGGCACATTGGCTCTTCGGCCTCGAGAGCGGGCGGATCGATGCGATCGTCCATCCGCAGTCGATCGTGCACGGTTTCGTGGAGTACCTCGACGGTTCAGTACTGGCGCAACTCTCACCGCCCGACATGCGCACCCCGATTCAACAGGCGCTGTGCGATCCCGAGCGCTTCGACGGCCCGTCACGCAAACTCGATTTCACTTCGCTGCGTTCGCTCGACTTCGAACCCGTCGATGCGGAGCGATTCCCCGCGATCCTGCTCGCGCATCGCGTGATTGAGGCCGGAGGCGATGCCGGCGCCGTTTTCAATGCAGCAAACGAGATCGCCGTCGAGGCGTTCCTCGCACGACGAATCCCCTTCCTCACGATCCCCGAGATCGTCCGCGAGACGCTCGACGCCGAGCCTGTCCGCCCGATCACGTCACTGGATGACGTGCTCGCCGCCGACCGGCGGGCCCGGGTCCGAGCGGCGGAAGCAGTCGTCCATCGAGCAGATCTCGCGCTGAACACCGCACCGGACAAAACCGCCACGATCGCGAAGGCGTAGGATGCGCCCGTGAGCTCTCTCTCAGGCTTTCTCCTCGTTCTTCTTGGCTTCGGCTTTCTGATTTTCATCCACGAACTCGGGCACTTTCTTGCCGCGAAGTGGGCGGGGATTCGAGCCGACGGTTTCGCCATCGGCATGGGCCCCTGCGTTGCGAGTTACCGCCGTGGCGTTGGGTTCTGCTTCGGCTCTGCCGATGCACGCGTCGTGCGAAAGCACGGCCGCCGTCCGATTGAAATGACGGACAGCGAGCGCGAGTCCAGCGGGCTGGGTGAAACCGAGTATTCGCTGCGCGCACTTCCGCTCGGCGGCTACGTGCGCATGCTCGGGCAAGAAGATGGCAACCCTGGCGCCACGAGTGAAGATGCGCGCAGTTTCGGAAAGGCCCCGATCTTTCGACGTGGCGTGGTGATCCTTGCGGGGATCACCGCGAATCTCGCGCTGGCGATCGTGCTCTTTCTGATCGCGTTCCTTGTGGGTGTGCGCTTCCCCGCCCCCGCGGTCGGCTTCGTGCAGCCTGAAAGCAGTGCCGCACGCGCCGAGCCCCTTCCGGCGCCAGGCACCTCTGCGGAGTTGGGTCTTCAGCCAGGCGATCGCATTGTTTCGATTGATGGCGACCCTGTCGCGACGTTCATCGATGTGCGCGTTGCCGCTGCGATGGCAAAGCCTGGCAAACCGCTCGATCTCGTGATCGAACGTGCAGGACAACAGATCGCGTACACGGCGACTCCAGAGAAAGATCCGGCGACTGGGCTGCTCTCGCTTGGCGTCACTCCTTCGCGCAGCCTCGCGCTGACCGATGTACCGGTTTCGCGCGAGGTCGTGGTCCGGGCGCTTGCGCGAATCAGCCCGAAACTTGCGGAAGCAGGCGTGGGACCTGGTGCGCGGCTCGTCTCGATCGATGGCGATGCCGTCGCGAACTATGCAGAAGCGGTTGCAGTCACGAGTGAGAAACTCGCGTCTCACAACGCGGCGGCACTCGCGATGGAGTTTGAAGTTCCTTCGAGCGGCTTGTCGGACGCGACTCTTGGCAACGCCCCGAAGCGCGTCACGGTACCCATCACTCCGGAGCCGAACCTTGAACTGATTGCTTCGGAGCCTCGACCGAAGAAGCAAAACGACGAACCGACGAACCCCGATTTTGTGCCCGCAATGGATGCGGGTATCGCGGGTTTCGTGCCGCTTGCACGCGTCGACGGCGTCGTTCCAGAGAGTTTGAACGCAACCACACTGCGCGAAGGCGACATCTTCCTCCGCGTGGGCTCCACCTATGGGCCGCGCACTTCAGAATTGATGCGCGCGTTCCGTGCAGCACCAAACGCCACACTCCCGGCGCTGCTTTGGCGTGACGGCGCAGAAATCGCAGTCGAAGTTCGCACCGATGCGAAGGGACGTGTTGGCGTGTATCTCGGTCCAGCCACCGAACTCGCACGGCTCGCCCGCCCCATCGAAACGAGTTACGACGCCGAAGGCACCGCGACTGACACCGCCGCGAAGTCGATCCAAACGATGCCGCTTGCGACGGTGCTTTCTATCGACGGAGCGCCGGTCGCGAACTTCATGGAACTCCGCGCAAAGATCGGCGAGATCGCACACGCGGCGACAGAGGGCGCATCGCGTGAAATCGTGGTCGGGCTCCGTGATCCGTCGCCCGAAGCGACGTCGATGGACGTGCGGACCACACTCCACGCCGCTGAACTCGCGCGCATCCGCGAACTCGGAGCGAACTTCCCAATCCCCGAAGTCCTCTTCGATCCAGAGTGGACCGTTCTCAGCGCGAATGGCGACCCCATCAAGGCGATCGCGATGGGCTTCCGCCAAACCGTCGTGATGGTCGAACAAGTGTTCCTAACGATCGACCGCGTGAGCCGCGGCTCGGTCGGTGTCGATCAACTGCAAGGACCCGTCGGAATTCTCCACACCGGTACCCAGGTCGCGAGCGAGGGCTTTATGTTTATGCTCTTCTTCCTCGCGTTGATCAGCGTGAACCTTGCCGTGGTCAACCTCCTGCCGATTCCGATCGCGGACGGCGGCCTCTTCCTCTTCCTGTTGTACGAGAAGTTCCGCGGGCGGCCACCGTCGATCGCATTTCAGAATGCGGCTGCGATGGCCGGCATCGCGCTGGTGGCCGGACTCTTCTTGCTCACGTTCTACAACGATCTCTCGCGGCTCTTTGGCTGAACGAGGAAGTCGGACCGATCCGCGGACTTCGCGCGTCGCGCTGCATCGAGGCGCGCGTTCGCGGCGAACGGAACTTCATGACTGATACGAACACTCCATCGACTCCCGTCGCAGTGGTGACTGGCGCCGGAAGCGGCATCGGCGCCGCCACCGCGAGGATGCTCGCCACGCGCGGCTTTGCGGTCGTTCTTGTTGGACGACGGTACGAAATGCTCGAGTCGGTTCGCGAGTCGATGCAGGATCCAACGCGGCATCTCTCGATTTCCGCCGATGTTGCCGACAGTGAACGCGCGTACGAGGTGATTGACCGCGCCGTAGAGGCCTACGGACGCCTTGATGCGCTCATTCTCGCCGCGGGAACCGCACCCAAGCTTTCGATCGAACAGACGACCGAAGCCACGCTTGAGGAGGCGTTCTTCGTGAACACCTTCGGAAAGGCGTTTCCGATTCTTCGCGCGTGGCCTGTGTTCAAGCGGCAACGCGCCGGTCGCGTCGTCGTTGTGTCGACGATTGGGACGCTTGATCCGTTCCCAGGGTTCTTCGCGTATGCCGCGAGCAAGGCCGCCGCGGACAGTTTCGTCCGTTCGATGAAGGTCGAAGGCAAGGCGATTGGCGTGAAGGCGTTCGCGATCAATCCGGGGGCCGTCGAGACCGACATGTTGCGCCGAAACTTCCCAGAGAACGTTGTTCCACGCTCGAAAGCACTCTCGCCAGAGTCGGTTGCAGAGATCGTGGTCGCTTGCGCAACGGGTCAACGCGATGAAGACAACGGCCGCGTGATTCCTGTACCAAGTTCGTGAGTTTTGCGATCGCGCCGCGTGAACGTTCGATGCGTGCGGAGTGGGCGGCATCGACGAAACGAACTCGCAGCAACGAATCAAACAAGTTCAACCAAACGACACCGGTTGAACGACACTAGTTGAACGACACCGGTTGAAGGACGCCCGTTTATCGTCGTCGACTCATCGCGCGGTCCATATCGCGTCGATCTTCGCGTTTCGCGATGTCTTGTCGTTTGTCGTGCGCCTTTTTGCCAACGCCAATTCCCACAAGCAACTTCGCGCGCCCCTTCACCCAGTAGATCTTGAGCGGAACGATCGTGGCGCCGCGCGTCTTTGCCTCCGTGACGAACTTCGAGATCTCACGCGCATGCGCCAGGAGTCGTCGAGGCCGATTCGGAACATGCTGTCGATGCACTCCGGCGGGCGGATACTCCGCGATCGTCACGTTGACGAGCGTCCACTGTGGAGGGTCGCCGTCGGCACGAACCCAACCCTCCGAGAGACTCGCCTGACCCTGACGGAGGCTCTTGACCTCCGTTCCCACGAGTTGGATCCCGCACTCGAGCGTTTCTGCGATGGCGTAATCATGGCGCGACTTCCGGTTTTCAATCACCGGCTCGCGATCCTCGGACTTGTCCTTGCGTGACTTGGCCATCGTGCGTACCCCAACCCCACCGCAGACCTACCCCGTGATTTCCCGGCCGCGGAGGCCGTTTTGGGAGCCGCTCGCCACGGAGCAAACAGCTTCCAAGAACGAACGGGAACGTCCCCCACGTCTGTAGACCGTCCGCAGACCGTCCTGAAACATACGTCGCCCCCGGCGATCTGGCCCCCCGCTCTTGCAACAAGCGGCGCAACCTCAAGGAAAGTCTGGTTTTTTGAGGATCGACTTCGGTTGCGCGACGAAAGAGCAGCAAGATAACGCAAGCGCGCCCACTCTGGCGCGTTTGTGTATCCGTCTGGGCCGTGTCCCCCGGTTCAGGCGAACTTGAGTGGTCGATCAAGCCGTAACCGTGCTCCTCGTTCACTGCGAGATTTCTGCCTCAGAAACCGCGCAGGACTTGGAAGGATCGTTCGTCTCCGACCAACAACCGGGCTGTGGCTGCCGCACCTCCCGCGGCAAGTCGGTGCAGTGAGTTTTCGTCAGCGATCAGGAGTTTCGATGCGTCACCGCGACTTTAGGACGTCCCTCTCCACGGCGGTTCTCTCCGCCCTCGCCTTCTCGACCACGCTTTCGGCGCAGGTCGGTCCGAACAGCACGCAAAACGGCGGAACCGAAGTTTCCGGCGCTGATGCGACGCTTGGCGGCCAGCCCGCCGCGCTCGCGCGCGCGCTGTTCCTCGAGGCGAATCCCGAAGCGGGCACTTTCATCCTCGATGGCACCATCACCCGCGTGTATGGCAAGGCCTTCTCCTCCGGTGTCAATGCGGTTGATAGCGCCCAGCGCTTCCTGCAAGTGCACGCCGGCATGTTCGGAAGTTCCTTCAACCAGTTGATGCCAATCGGGCCGAACGGTGACGGAACCCACGTGCTCCCGATGGGCTATCGGGCTGAAGAAGACGTCTATCGCTTCTCGCTCGTTGGGTACACGCAACACCTCAATGGCGTTCCGGTCTTCCGTGGAGATATCCGCTGCTTGGTGCGCAATGAGCCCGGCTATCCGTTGGTGCTTGTCTCGAACCAACTGCGTGATGTGAGCGCCCTCGTGGGCAACGCCAAGGTTCGCCCGGTCGCGCCCTCGAAGCTCGACCTCAAGAAGGCCACGCGTTCGGCGCTGAACCAATTCGGTCCTGGCGCGACCGTCTCCGATGCGGAGCAGGTGATTTGGGCCGGTTACGACAATGCGCCCGCCACCCAAGCTCGCCTCGGTGTGAAGTTCATCGTGACGGGTACCGGGGTCTTCGACCGCGAGCTCTACCAGCGAATGCTGTATGTCGTCGACAGCGAAACTGGCCGCATTCTCTTCCAAGAGGATCAGGTTCTCAGCGCGGACGTCAACGTTACTGTGACCGGCCTCGCCACCACCGGCTCTGCCGCTGCGGCATGCAATACGGAAGTCGCCCAGCCGCTTCCGTACGCACGCATTACCTATGGCTCGACCACCCTGTACGCGAACGCAGCCGGCACGCTGACGATTCCAAACATTAGCGCGAGCACGAGTTTCACCTCTGTCGTCAGCGGCCAATGGTTCGGCGTCAATGACGTGGCGAACGGCACCGTGGGTTCGCTTGCGCTCTCGAGCGCGGGTGGCGCACTCAGCTTCGTCCACAACGCTGCGAATACCGCAGAAGATCAACTTGCGGAAGTCAACGCATACATCCATGCGAACAAGATTCGCGACCTTACCCTCGCGGCCAACCCATCATTCCCCTCGATCGGCACGCAGACGAACTGGCCGATCAACGTGCAGGTCACTGGCAGTTGCAACGCGTTCTATAACGGAACGTCGATCAACTTCTACCCATCGGGTGGTGGCTGCAACAACACTGCGTTCGCTGCGGTTGTGCACCACGAGTACGGTCACCACTTGGTGAATCGCGCGGGCTCCGGCCAAGGCGAATACGGCGAAGGTTTCGGCGACATCTGCAGCGTGCTTGTGCTCGACGAACCGCGCCTCGCTGTTGGCTTCCAGACCTGCTCGACGGGTATCCGCAATGCCGACAACACCTGCCAGTATCTTGCGAGCGGCTGCTCGAGCTGCGGAACCGCTATCCACTCGTGCGGTCAGTTGATTTCCGGCTGCTTGTGGGATCTTCGCGAGAACCTGTTGCTCAGCCAGCCTGCGACCTACCGCACGACGCTCGCAAGCCTCGCGATGGACTCGGTGTTGCTCCACACGGGTACAGGAATTTCGCCCGACATCACGATCGACTTCCTCACGCTCGATGACAATGATGGCAACATCAACAACGGCACGCCGAACTACGCCGACATCAACAACGCGTTCACACTGCACGCGATGCCTGGCCCGGCGCTTCAGTTGATCGGATTCTCGTTCCCGGCGGGACGTCCCGACTTTGTATCGCCGTCGGGCGGCGCAACGATCGACTTCAACGCGACCGCGGTTGCGAGCACTCCGGTCGCAGGAACTGGCAAGCTCTTCTACCGAATTGGACCGACCGGCGTCTTCACGCAAGCTCCGGTGACCTCGCTCGGCAGCAACAGCTACCGCGCAACCCTGCCATCCGCTCCATGCGGCTCCACGATTCAGTACTACGTGTCGGCAAACGCCGTCAGCGGCGCCGCAGTGAATGATCCGGTCGATGCACCTGCAACGTTCTATGCTGCCGTCGCGGCGACCGGTTTGGACGAGTCCTTCGTGGACACCGTCGAAACCAACCTCGGTTGGACGCTCACAACTGCTGGCGACACCGCCACGGCTGGCCTCTGGACTCGCGGTGATCCGCTCGGAACAGTGAGCGGCACCACGCAGGTGCAACCAGAAAACGACGTCACTGCAAACCCAGGCGTCAACTGCTTCTTCACGGGCCAGGGAACTGGCGGTTCGCTCGGTCAGGCCGACGTTGACGGCGGCTTCACCACGCTGACCTCTCCAGCCATGGACGCATCGGGTGGCGAGGCCTACATCAGCTACTTCCGTTGGTACTCGAATCAGCAGGGCGGCGCGCCAAACGCCGACACCTTCCGCATTCAGATTTCAAACAACGACGGTGCCACATGGACCGCGCTTGAAACCGTCGGACCGACCGGCGCCGAGGTCAACGGTGGTTGGATCTTCAAGGAGTTCAAAGTCTCTGACTTCGTCACCCCAACCGCGCAAGTGAGGATCCGCTTCATCGCCGACGACGCTGCAACTGGCTCGCTCATCGAGGCAGCAGTCGACGAGGTGCGCATGAATACCGTCGCCTGCGGAAATCCCGCGGATCTCAACGGCGACGGCTCGATCGACGCTGCGGACCTTGCCATCCTGCTCAGCAACTGGGGCGTTGGCGGTGCGGGCGACCTCAATGGCGACGGAAGCGTCGAGGCAAGTGACCTCGCGATGCTCCTCGGCCAATGGGGTAACTGATTCTGGTCTGAAGAGTTCTTACCCCGCCGGGCCTGGAAACAGGCCCGGCGTTCTTTTTCTCAGATCACCATCAAGATTTCTGTCCGCGAAACTGCCCGACGAAACGGGCTTGCCGAGTGCCAAACCATCGGCTATCTTCTCCGTCCCCCAACGACTCGCGTCGGTCGGGACCACCTGCCCAGGTGGCGGAATTGGCAGACGCGCCAGCTTGAGGTGCTGGTGGTGTAACAACCTTGGAGGTTCGAGTCCTCTTCTGGGCATTCACGACCCGGTCGCTCACGCGGCCGGGTTGTGTTTTTCCCGCGCTCTCTCGTGCACGAGGGGCGCGCCGCAAGATGCCAACATCAAGATGCGAACCTCAAGCCGCGAACGCACCTTCGTCACGTACGTCACACCCCGCGCGTGCCCGGGTCCCAAATCAGTTTGTGAAGTTGGGTTTGTTGTCGCACCACGGGGCTGTTCATACGGTTGTCCGCAAGGATCCACTCCGCAAGCACGCGCGGATCAAGCCCCGGGCAACCCAGGATTTCAAGCCCCTTCTTCTGCGGAAACGCAGGACTCATCAACACCGCGCGGCAGCGCTCCGCGAGCCGATGTTCGATCATCATGCTCCGCGCCCACTCGTAGTCCACCCGGTCGGTGATCACGAACTTGACTTCGTCATGCGAACGAAGGTCTTCGAGATTCGAGAGGAGATTCCGAGCGCACTCGCCCGATCCGGGCGTCTTCAGATCAAGAATCCGAATCGCCGCGGGATGGCAGGGCGTGATGTCGATCGAGCCCGACGTTTCGATGAGTACGGTGATCCCGCGCTCGCAGAGAATCTGGATGAGATCGAACACGCGCCTCTGTGCGAGTGGCTCTCCGCCGGTGAGCTCCACAAGTCGAGCACCGGAGCGCTCAATCTCCGCCAGAATCTCGGCGAATGTGCGCGGCGCGCCTTCTCGAAATGCGTACTCGGTGTCGCAGTAATGGCAGCGCAGCGGGCAACCGGTGAGCCGAACGAAGAAACACGGACATCCGGCCCAGGTCGATTCACCCTGGATCGAATAGAAGAGCTCGTTGATACGAAGCGTCTGCGCGAGCGTCTCTTCGGGGATTCCCGCAGTGAGTACGCCTGTGCGTGGTTCATCGTGTGCACCCATGCGTGCTCCTTGTCACTTGGATTCTCTGATGCCGCTGGGTGACCAGTCGCAAGGCCCGTTTGAGAAGACCCACGCCTTAGAAGACCCACGCCTTAGAAGACCCACGCCTCGATACGCGCCTGCGCGGCGAGTTCCGCGGGCATCGTGCCCTCAATCAGCGGCGTCGTCAGGATCAGCGCGTCAAGAAGATCACCTTCTTCGTCATGGATCGCTTCCACGGCGGTTTCCGAAGCGATTTCAAGGCCGTCCTTGCGGAGCAACCGCACGAGATCCTCTCGGAGCCGCCGCGGTGGTTCGCCGCCGCCTTTGTAGCCCTTGTGGGGCCAACCGAGGTGACGCAACACGCTCGCGGGACACCCTTCGCAGACGCGTACTTCGGGAGTTGCCGCACCTTCGGGAATCGTCACCGGGTCGATCGCAACGCCGTCGCGAGCGAGCGGCAGCAAAATCTCCGTGATCAGCGTGTACGTCTGCTTGAAGACGCGGAGATTCATCGGCGCCATCGGCGTTGAGAGCGCACGGTCACATGCACGCTTCGGCTCACGACGCGAGAGCTCACGCATCGCGCCGCGCCACGCGCGCGCGTTTGGAAAGGTCTCCATCCACGACGCGATTTTCATCCACGTGAGATCGCCTTCGAGCCCCTCCGGGCGCGCCTCAGAGAAACACTCGATCGGCAAGCCGAAGGGCGCATCAATCCGCCAGATGTGTCGACGACCATCCTCTTGGCTCGCAAGGATCGCCTTGCGGAGACCATTTCGATCGACGCGCGGTCGAATCGCCACCGCGCTTCGTGACACCAATTCGCGTTCAGCGATGCGAATTTTCGCAGCACCGCCGCCATCGGCCCCCGAAAAATCAACTCCATGAATGATGGTCGCGCCGGCGGCGACCGCGGCGGCTTGGCTCGCGTGCTTCATACAACTCTTTCAGTTCGTTTCGTGATGGCGCCGTGTGGTCGCCGGATGATTCGCGCTCGGGGTTTAACCGAGCCCACAACTGCCCATCGGCTTTCCACAGCCGCAGCCTGCGGAATGGACGTGACCCCCACCCGAGGATGGACTCGACTCGCCCGTCGCCGCACCGCTCACTCCAAAGACGGAGAGACGGCGACGGAACTTGCGACCGCGCCCAGCGGGGTCCTCGATCGGGGCGTCTGCATCCTTCATCGGACGCAACAGTTCGATGACCTCTCCGTCCTCAACAGCTTCGTACTCGTAGATCGGCATTCCGGCAGGATAGCGGCCCGGCCGTACACTGCCGCGATGGATGGCAATCGAAATAGCGGCCGGAAACCACGCGGCAAGTCGCAGACGCACGGATTCGCAGACAAGAACCGAGGCGTGCGGCTTCAGAAAGTGCTCGCAGACGCGGGCGTCGCGGCTCGGCGCGAGTGCGAGGAACTCATCCTCTCGGGTGCGGTGACCGTCAACGCGCACGTCGTCGATACGTTGCCGGCCTGGGTCAATCCGGCAACAGACCGGATCGAGGTCTATGGCCGTCCGCTGCGAAAGTCGGAGGAGCACGTCTACGTCATGCTCTTCAAGCCGAGAGGCACGGTCTGCACGAACAGCGACCCCGAGGGGCGCCCGCGCGCGATCGATCTTGTGCAACATCCCTCACGCGCACGCCTCTATTGCGTTGGGCGGCTCGACCTCGACACGTCCGGGCTTCTCGTACTCACCAACGATGGTGAGTTTGCGAATCGACTGAGCCATCCCCGCTATGAGGTTCCGAAGGGCTACGACGTCACGCTTGACGGCAGCCTCGGTGAAACCGAGATCGCGCGCATGGAGCGCGAGATCTTCGCCCGCGACAAGTACGCCCGTGTCGCACGCGACGGCGGTTCGAGTTCACTGCGACTTATCAATCGTGACCGCGAGAAAACGGTGGTGCACCTTGAACTCTGCGAACACCGCAACCTGCAGATTCGGCCGCTGATGCTCGAACTCGGGCATCCCGTGAAGAAACTCCGCCGCACGAGTTTCGGACCACTCAAACTCAAAGGCCTCGCGGTCGGCGAATGGCGCGATCTCACTTCAAAGGAACTTGATCTCTTGCGTCGCGCATCGCGACACGAAAGCGCGGGGAAGGCACTGCAACCGAAGACGCCAAAGCGGTCGATGGAAGAGTTCGCCGTCGCACGTGAAGCGCGCGCGGCATCACTCGCGCAGCCAGAAGCAGTGAGCGTTCCATCCGACGCGACCTCCGCCCGAGGCCGAGAGAGCGCCGCGCCTGTGGAGTTCGCGCGTCCGGAGCGCACGGCGCGACTCAGCGCGAAGTTCGCACCGAAGCCGTTTGTGAAAGCGACCACCGCGTCGCGCTCCGATCGTGCGCCGTCGGCGAAGCCTGCGGGGAAACCCACGTCGAAAACTACGTCGAAACCCACGTCGAAACCCACGTCGAAACCTGCATCCAAACCTGCATCAAGGTTTGGCACGAAGCCGAGCGCGACGTTCTCACCCTCGCCAAAGTCCTCACCAAAGTCCTCGCCAAAGTCCTCGCTGAGTTCGCCAACAACCCGCGACTCACGAGGCGGCACGTGGTCGCCACCATCCCGTAGTTCCCAATTTGGGTCCTCTCCGTCGCGGAGATCACCGACCTCGGGATCACAGCCCCGGGGTAATGCGTCGCGCGATGAATCATCCCGCGGTGGCGCATCCCGTGGCGGCGCATCGCGCGGTGGCGCATCCCGTGGTGGCGCATCGCGCGGCGGCGAATCCCGTGGCGGTGCTTCACGTGGAGGTGCTTCACGTGGCGGTGCATCGCGTGGAGGTGCTTCGCGTGGCGGTGCATCCCGTGGAGGTGCTTCGCGTGGAGGTGCTTCACGTGGTGGCGCATCGCGTGGCGGCGCATCCCGTGGCGGCGCATCCCGCGGTGGCGCATCGCGTGGCGGCGCATCCCGTGGAAAGGGACGTCCACGATGAAGCCCGTCTGTGTGCGTCGCGAGCCCAAAGGCATTTCCGGTCTCGGCGCACTCGCGCGCCGACTCGCTCCCGCCCTCGCGTTCGTCGGCACCGCCTCGACGTTTGCGTACGCAGCCGAGCAATCAACGGGCACTGGCACACGCACTGACAGCAAGGTGGTCGCGCCTCCCGCGCCGCGCACCGCGCCCGCGAGCCTTCTCCTCCGCGCAGACCTCGCGCCACTCACTCCGTCGATCGATCCTGCTCAGCTTCTCCGTGCGGCCAGCGACCCCGCTCTTGGCGACGGCTGCCGTACCGCGTTGGCGATGCTCGGGCCAAGTGCACGCGCGCGAAGCGAGCGACTGCTCGAAGCGCTCGCTCGAATTCCTGAGCGATATCGCGACCCAACAACTCCCCTGCTTCTGCGCGCGGCGCTCGCCCATCCCGACCGAACGGCGGACATGATCGACCGCGCGGTGCCGGCCGCAGACGCCTTTCGAGCCGCGCCCTATCGCGCGATGGCCGAACTCGTCGCCCGCCTCGCAGGAGAACCCGCACTCGAACTCCCACCCGCGCAAGGACGATTTCAGATCCAGCACACCGACGCGTGCATCTGGTTCATCGATTTCCTTCTGAACCCCTCGCGGCTCCGCCATACGACCGAGGTTTCCGTCGAACAGGCGAAGCATCCCATGCTGCGTGCACTCGTCGAACGACGACTCGACAATCTCCGGGTGGATGGCGAGGGTGCCGACGCGGAGCGCGAGGCGATGCTCGGACTTCCCGCGCTCACGCCGTCCGAAGCTGCACAGATGATCGCGCACTTCGACGTCATCCCAGAAATCACGCCCGACCTCGCCGCGAGCGAGCGAGCGGAACTGCCGGACGAACTCAAAGGTGCCGTTGAAGGTGAAGTGCTGAATGTGAGCCACGTTCCTGAACTCGGTTGGATCGTCGTGGGCGGCCCCGGTGCCAACACGTACGACCTCACGCGGGTTGCGGGCGTCTTCGATGTGGCAGGCGACGATCGATATCGCTGGGGCGTCGAAGCGGGCACGCATCGGCTCGTCGTCGATCTTGCCGGAAACGATGTGCACTCCTCGCCGGATGGCGCAGCCGGGCCTGCTGCAGCCGTTGGTGGCGTGGCGGTCATCGATGATTTCGCGGGCAATGACCGCTACGAAGGCGGCGCGCTCACGGCAGGTGCCGCACTTGGCCTTTCCCTGATCGTCGATCGTGCAGGCGACGACCACTATCGCGGCGGTGCGTGGAGTCTCGGCGCGGCTGCTGGCGGTGCGGCGGTACTCCTCGACCTCGCGGGCAACGACTCGTGGAATGGCGAAGGAATGTCGCTTGGCGTGGGCGGGCCTGTTGGTGTTGGCGCCATTGTCGATGTCGCAGGCGATGATGTCGCAAATCTCGGAATGCGACCATCGGTGTACGGCGTTGCGGGCGAAAAAGCAGGCTTCGGGCTCGGATTCGGTTTCGGGTTCCGACTCTCCGCTGCCGGTGGCGTTGGGCTCTTCGCCGATCTCGCTGGCAACGATCAACGAAAGAGTGGCGAGTTCTCGCAAGGCTGCGGCTACTTCCTCGGTCTCGGTGCATTGCTCGATCGCGCCGGCGACGACAAGGCTGAGTGCGACCGCTACGGTCTCGGAGGCTCAGCACATCAAGCCGTTGGCGTCTTTATTGACGGCGCGGGCAACGACCGTTACCGTGGTCGGACCGCCGCACACGTTGGCGGTGCGTGGGATGAGACCCTCGCGGTTTTCGTCGATCACGCGGGTGATGACGAGTACCACGTCGACAGCCTTTCTCTCGGCGCAGCAGCCAACCAAGCGATCGGTCTCGCCATCGATCGCGCCGGCACGGATCGCTACGTCGGCGGCGGCGCGACCCTCGGCGCGGCCTCGAGCAACGATTACCACTTCTCGACGACGAGTCTTGCTTCGCTCGGGCTCCTCTTCGACCTCGCGGGCGTTGATTCGTACCCGGACGGGCGCTCGAACGATGTCACGATCGCGACCGGCGAAGACCTGCCGAGCGAGGGGCTCGGCCGCGACGCGCTTTTCGTCGATCGAGACTCGAAGGTCACAGAGGTCCCGAAGGTCCCGAAGGTCACGAAGGTCACGAGCAAAGAAGAAGCCGACGCGGTGCCAACACAGCCGAATGAGACGGCCGTACCAGACGCCGCGCCGAAACCTGTCGCGACTCCACCATCGGGACTCGGCGTCGAAACTCCGTCGAAACGCTGACCGCGCTGCACAAAGTCTGTGCAGACGGGCGGTTCCATCCACAACTTTCGCGGTTCTCGGTCTATCTTGCCGAAACAGACCACGACGTTGGGCGGTTGTCCGGCTGCGCCGGGCAACGTCGCTCTCCGCATCGTTCCAGAGATCTAGGCAGGACGCCTTTTGCGAGCGAAGGACATGCTCGAACAGAACAACACTTCATCGAATTCCCCCTCCCCGTTTCCGTTCGGCCAGGTACCGACGCCGATGGCGCCAAACGCCGTGCCGCTCTCAGGTGCGTTCGGCTTTGCGACGATCGCGGTCGACGGATCAGCGCCAACCGCGCCCCTCTCCGTGGCCGCTCCGCGCGCAACCTCCACTCCTGCGGGCGGTCCAGCACGACTCTCCGAACTCGTCGCGCGCGCCGAGACGCTGATCTCGCACCTCGAGTCACGCCTTGCCGATGAGAAACTCACGAGCGAACGCGCGGCGAAATCCATCGCTGATCTTGATGAGCGACTCCGCATCGGAGTTCGGATGCTGCAGGCATTCGACGTGCAAGTGGAGCGCGGCGAAGGTGTCGCCACGCGCGTTGAGGCCACCGTGCGCACCGCCGACGAGGGCTTCCGCGCGAATGCGCAGAACGCGGAGAAGGCGATCCACGCGCTCGCCGATCGACTCGCACAGGAAAAGTTTGAGTGGCTCGAGCGCGAACTCTCGTGGCGCTTCGATCGCGTGAAGGAAGTCGAAGAACGGATCGAGCATGCGGCGAATGGCAAGCTTGCGTGGCTCGATGGAGAACTCGAAGCGCGGCTCGGCCGCATTGGCGAGAGCGTCTCGCGCGCGGGTCAATTCCTCGAACGCACCGAGTCGGCGATCGCCCGGCTTGAGACCACCGCGGAGACCGTCGATCGCGCCGAACGCGCGGCCGCGGCACTTGCTGGACTCACGTCGGAAAGCCAGCGACACATTGAAACGCTCGTCGCTCGAACTGGCGACGCGGGTGCTTTGCGCGAAGCGCTGGGAACACTCGTCCACGAGGTCTCTGCCGCGCGTGAAGTCGTGCAGGGCGAACTCCGTCGTATGCGCGATGACCTTGGCTGGCTTGTCGAGAAGGGCGAACGCATCGGCGGCGAACTGATCGAAAACTCGGATCGAGCGATGATCGCCACGAATGAACTCCGTGGCGTCACCGACGCAGGTGCCCAAATCGCGAACGAACTCGCGATTTGGAAGGATCTCCTCGCCGGTACCGATCGCGAGCGCGTCCGCCCCATTGCCGACGCCATCGCATCGACGGTTCGCGACGAACTCGCGGTCGACATGCGCGGATTCTCGAACGCGTTGCGCCAACTCGCCTCTCGCGCGGATGGCGCCTTCGCGGCGATTCGTGTGGACCCGAGCCTGCTCGGCCAGGGCGGCGGAGCAGCCTCGCCGCAACCTGCGCGTGAACTCGCCCGGAGCTTCGCCGGCGAAATCGCGCGACTCGGTGGTACTGCCGCTCCGGAAATCGAAACGATCCCCGCCGCGATGGGCATTGCAGTGAATCGTCCGATTGAACTTGAGGCGACCGACGGTTTCTCGTCCACCGAGAACGTGCACGTCTGAGCGCACGACTGGGCGCACGACTGGGCGCACGACTGGGCGCACGACCAACGACTCCTACAAACTCAGGCAATCGCCCCGGACCACACACCGGGGCGATTGCACTTTTCCGCGACAGAAACGAGTTTTTTTCTTTTTCGGACGAGTGCGCCAAAGTCACCCCTTCTGCGGGTCGACGAAGAGCGTATGACTCCGTACACGCTTCACACGTCCAACCGCGAGACCAGCCTTTCTCAGTTCGTCTCGATCGAACGCTGTGGCCGGGGCATCCTGGCGCGTGTCGTATGTCCGACGGTTGGACAACGCGAGGCGCCAATCATCGCCGCGGAAATCGCGGATGCGCTTGAGAACGCCAACATGCCGAAGGGCAGTTCGTTCGTTCTCGACATGTCGGGCGTCACGCTCCTCACGAGCATGGGCCTCGGGATGTGCGTGGATCTTCGGAAGCGCGCCGATGCCGCGAAGTTCAAGCCGTACCTTTCGGGTACCAGCCGCTCGCTGCTCGACCTCTTCCGCATGATGAAGATCGATCGGCTCTACACCGTGGTCCACGGCCGCGACGAGCTCGGCGCGATTCTGAACTGAACCGCATTTCGAAACTGAAACCCGAACAGAAGACCGCACTCACGGCCGAACTCACGGCCGAGAGACGGCGGCTCGTTCCCGGAGTGACCCACCCCCGCGGTCCGACGCGCTGCCGCGTTCCAGCATGACTTTGGGGCGCGCAACGACTTTGCATGCGCGGAAACGCGCACAGAAACTGCGGTAAATCAGCCGCGACCTGCTTCCCCTCTCGCGCTACCATGCGCGTCCCTATGGGTCTTGAAGCAGCACTTCCCACCGACAGTGTCGTCACCACGCAACTGAACCGCGTCATCAACTGGGCGCGCCGTTCGAGCGTCTGGCCTCTTCCGTTCGCGACCGCTTGCTGCGGCATCGAACTGATGGCAACCGCCTGCTCGCGCTTCGACCTTGCGCGGTTCGGCGCAGAGGTCATGCGCTTCTCGCCGCGCCAGGCAGATCTCTTGATCGTCGCCGGTCGCGTGAGCGTGAAGACGCTTCCCGTGCTGCAACGCATTTACATGCAGATGGCTGAGCCGAAGTGGGTGATCTCGATGGGCGCGTGCGCCTCGACCGGCGGCGTCTTCGACACCTACGCAGTGGTGCAGGGCGTCGACCAGTACATCCCCGTCGACGTGTATGTGCCCGGCTGCCCGCCGCGCCCTGAGATGCTCATCGAAGGCATCATGGCGATTCAGCGCATCATCGACGAAGACAACATTCCGCGCGATCCAACCGGCAAGCGCTTGCCGCTGAACATCGCGCTCACCCCGAATTACGAAGTTCGTCCGCAGCCAGTGCCGCTCGGCATCCAGCTTCCAGGGCCAGCAGCGAATCGAACCGCGGGCGGCGTGTACGTACCATCCCGCGCATGAATCTCTCTCCAGTCTTTCTCGCAGCCTGTGCAGCCCTCTGCGCAGGCTGCGTTCTTTTTGCGCAGACCACCACCACCACGACTCCGGCGCCGACCTCCACAGCGCCAGCGAGTGCCACCACGGCGGATCCCTTCGCCAAGATCCCCGCTGGCGAGACGGTGCTGCAGAAGCCTGACGGAACCATCGAGGCGACCTACCGCTACCGACTTGTCGAGCCCGCGGCTGCCGCGATCGCCGATCCCGGCGCACGTGTTCCGCTTGTGGTCTTTCTCCATGGCTCAGGCGAGCGCGGCAGCGACAACCGCGCGCAGCTCGTGCACTTTGCAGGCGGCTGCGCGTCGGAGGAGTTTCAGCAGAAGGCCCCGTGCTACGTGTTGGCGATGCAGTGCCCGGCGAGCGAGACCTGGAGCCACATCGATATCAAGGCGATGCGCGAGCGTGGCGAAACACCGAAGGCCGCAACGGAGCCCACCCGGGCCATGCGCGCACTCATGCAGGCGATCGACGACGTGATGACGACGAAGGCCGTCGACCCAACGCGCGTCTATCTGACGGGCCTTTCGATGGGCGGATTCGGCGCGTTTGATCTTGCGGTGCGCAAGCCTGAACTCTTCGCGGCAGTTGTGCCGATCTGCGGCGGCGGCGATCCGGCGACGGCGCCAACCGTGGCGCGGGTGCCGTTCTACATCGTGCATGGCACCGACGATCCGGTGGTTCCTGTTGCTCTTTCGCGCACGATGCGTGAGGCGATCGCAGCGGCTTCGGCAGACGTTGCACGCGTCGATCGAGAGAAGTCGCGCGGAACTCCCAGTGCAGCCAAGCCGATGCCGAAGCGCGCGCCGAATCCGACCTACCGCGAGTACGACAAGGTCGGTCACGACTCGTGGACGCCCGCGTACCGCTTCGGCGACAACGGCGTGCTTGATTGGATGTTCGCGCAGCGAAAGGGCTCGTAGCCTGCCATGACTTACGGGCCTCCACTCACGTTCAGCCCGCTCACCGAAGCGACTGAACCCACGCACGAACACGCGCGAGGCCCTTGACGATCGTCTCATCTGAGCAGGCAAAGGAGAAGCGGATGTGCCCACGGGCGCATGCACCGAAATCTTCGCCGGGAACGACCGCGACATGCGCTTCGTCGAGGAGGGCGTCGGCGAATGCTTGCGCACTGGTGATGCGAGTACCGGCAGGCGTGGTCTTGCCGAAGTAGGCCGAAATATCGGGAAATGCGTAGAACGCGGCGTTCGGTGCAACGGTGACGAAGCCGGGAATCGCATCGAGTTCGCGTTTGATCAGCGCGGCGCGCGCTGCGAATTTCACGCGCATGGCCTCGACACCGACTGCGCTGTTCGTAAGAGCCTCGACGATCGCTGGGTAGAAGAAACTCGGGATCGAGTTCGTCATTTGCCCCTGCAATTTGATGAGTTCCTTCGCCATCGCCTTCGGCGCAGCCATGTAGCCGATGCGCCAACCGGTCATCGCGTAACTCTTGCTCATGCCATTGATCGTGATCGTGCGGCCCGCGAGCGCGGGGTGTGAGCCTGGCGAAAAGTGTGAAAGCCCCGGCGCAACTTCTGGATAGATCAACTTTTCATAAATCTCGTCGGAGAGCACCGCGATCTTCTCGTGTTTCGCGAGTACCTCGCAGAGCGCACGAATCTCGTCTGCTGGATACGCCGTACCGCACGGGTTGGAGGGCGAGTTCCAGACGATCCCAACCGTGCGTGGCGTGATCGCAGCGGCGAGATCCTCAGGCGTCACGCGGAAGCCGTTTGCGACCGTGCCCGCGACTTCCACGCACTTCGCGCCCGCAAGTTCAATGAGCGGCTTGTACGACACCCACGCAGGCGTCGGCAGCAACACTTCGTCGCCACGACCTGGCTCGACAATCGCGTGCAGCGCCATGTAAATCGCGTGCTTCGCGCCAACCGTTACGGTGACTTGTTCAAACGAAGTCGCAACACCGTTTTCGACCGTGAGTTTGCGGGCGATCGCCTCGCGCGCTGCTTTGTCTCCAGGCGTCGGCGCATACTTCGTCATGCCCTTCTCAAGCGCAGCGATCGCAACGCGTTTGATGTTCTCCGGCGTGTCGAAGTCAGGCTCGCCCATCGCGAACGCGATCACATCGTGGCCTTTCGCGCGGGCCGCCGCGGCCTTGGCACCAACGGCAAGCGTGGCGCTTTCTGCCATCGAGGCGATGCGCGAAGAGACAAACATCGGATGCACAGCGTCAGCAGTCATCATGCGGGAAATGTAATGGAACGCGGCACGCACGGAGCGGGTTTCCCCCGCTACACTCTCCGCCCCTATGCACTATGACGCTCACCAACCGGTGATCAACGAGCTTGAGGCGCGGATTTTGACGCTCCGCGACTCTCTTTAACTACGATCAAAAACTCAAAGAGCGCGCGGCGTACGACGACCGCATGAACGCTCAAGAATTTTGGAACGACCCAAAGCAAGCGCAGAAGATCATTGCCGAGAGCAAGATCATCCGCGCGCAGGTGGAACCGCTCGAAGACGCGATTCGCCTCCTTGGCGACGCGACGGTCGGCTACGAACTGGCGAAAGAAGCCGGCGATGCCGACATGCTTGCCGAGGTCGACGAGACACTCTTCGGCCTCCAGTCCAAGATGGACAAGATCGAGCAGCAGTCGCTGCTCTCCGGGAAGCACGACCACCGCAACTGCTTCGTTGCCATCCAAGCCGGTGCAGGCGGGACCGAAGCGGAAGATTGGGCGGGCATGCTCGAGCGCATGTACCTCTACTACTTCCAGGAGATGGGCTGGAAACTCGAGGAAATCTCGCGTTCGCTTGGGCCTGAAGCGGGTATTTCGGAAGTCTCCTATCGCATCGTTGGTCCGTTCGCCTACGGCTATATGAACTGCGAGCGCGGCACACATCGCCTTGCGCGCGTGTCACCGTTCAACGCCGAAGGGAAGCGCCAGACGAGTTTCGCGACCGTTGATGTGACGCCGGAGTTTGAGCACGGCGATCTGGTGATTCCCGACAAGGATCTCGAAATCGTCGCGTTCGTGCGCGCGTCTGGTCCTGGTGGGCAGAATGTCAACAAGGTTGCGTCTGCAATTCGCGTGACACACCTTCCAACTGGTATTCAGGTTGTTGCGAGTACCTATCGCGATCAGCCACAGAACAAGGCACAGGCACTCGCCGTGCTTCAGGCGAAACTCGAACAATTGGAAGAAGAGCGACGCGCGGCGGAGCTCACTGCTGCCACGGGCGGCAAGGTTTCGCGCGATTGGGGGAACCAAATTCGCTCGTATGTCTTCTATGACAATCGCGTGAAGGACCATCGCACCGGCCATGAAACGGGAAATCCGCAGCATGTCCTCGACGGACACATCGCGGACTTCATCGACGCAGAATTGAAGCGCCGACGCGCGGAGCGCGGCTGATGCCTGCGTCGGGCGCCGCCTTGTCGGGCTCGCCCGATACGACCGTGCCCGGGCTCTCCGTGCGCGGCGTCTCATTCTCCCGCGGAAAGGGTTCGGGCGCCGCTCCAGTCCTGCAGGACGTTTCGTTCGAAGTCCCACGCGGTCGGTTGGTCGCGATCGTCGGACCTTCGGGTGCCGGCAAAAGCACGCTTCTGTCGTTGCTTGCAGGTTTCGAGCGGCCTCAGCGCGGAACCATCGCGTTCAGCGGTACAGATTGGGCCAATCTCTCGCCGTGCGAACGTGCGGTTGGCATGAGCTTCGATGACGCGGCCCTGCACGAGCATCTCTCCGTCGCCATGAACATCGAGAGCGCGGCGCTACCCCGCGGCGAGCCCGCGGATCGTCGACGCGATCGTGTGACGAGCCTGCTCCGATCGCTTGGCATCGCGCATCTTCGAGATCGCCGCCCCGCGGCACTTTCGGCTGGCGAGCGTCGGCGCGTTGCGATCGCGCGGGTCTTCATCCGCTCGCCCCAACTCGTCTTGCTCGATGAGCCCTTTGCGAATCTCGACCGTGCGAATCGCTTCACCGTTCGGCAGATGGTGCGAGAGTTGCAACGCTCGATCGGCGCAACAACCATCGTCGTCACACACGATCCGACCGATGCGCTCGCGATTGCGGATGACATGCTTGTCCTGCTGCGAGGCGAAGTCCGTGCGTTCGGCCCCGCGGGCGAAATCGCTGATCGGCCACCCGATCTTGAAACGGCGCAGCTCGTGGATGACCTCGGCATGCACGTGATTGAGATTTCGGCGGATGGCACGTGCGCCGATGCCCGGATTTCGCCGGGGCTTGCGCGCGAACTCACCGAACGTCGCGCGCGGGCGCGCGTCGAAACTCCAACGCTCGTCGGTCTGCGGCCGTGGCAAATTCGCGTTGGCACACCACGTGAGCCCTCGATCGAACTCGACGCGAAATTGCTCGCGCGCGAGCCCGCCGGACTTTTCGTTGACTTGATCGCACTTCGAGCCGACGGCCGAACGCTTCGGGCACGGGTCCCCCGCGCACACGCGCAGGAATTGCCGATCAACGCACGGGTCACCTTCCACATCGACGAACGTGATGCGCAATTCTTCGCTGGTCCGTGGCCCGGACGGCGGCTCGACTGACGAAAATCCATCGCGATTTGAGGAGTGAGTCCAGAACTTCTCCACGCATCGCGAGAGAGTGTGCCCGTTCAAGTATGGTTCCAATTCGATGGACGGAATCCGCGCGCACACAACCGATGACTCGCTCCCTACGCTCGCGCTCTCTCGCCATGTCGCGGGTGAAGCGGCCGAGGGAACGCGCCGCGAATGGCTTGTGACCTCAGGGTTCGGCGATTATGCGCTCGGTACGACTTCGTTCATCGCGACCCGCCGATATCACGGCCTCCTCCTCGGTGCAACGCGGCCTCCGATCGGTCGACGCATGCTCGTGCCTTTCGTCGATGAGGATGTGACGATCGGTGCCCATCGCATGACGCTGGGTGCGCGACGATGGTCGGATGGCTCGATCGATCCCGATGGACATCGTGCGATCGCCGGTTTCGCGCTCGAAGGCACCACGCCATCGTGGACCTATGAAATCGGTTCGGCGCGCCTCGAAAAGCGACTCGTGATGCTGCGCGAACAACGTGCGATCGCCATCCTTTGGACGCTCGTCGACGCGCCTGAGCCTATCTCACTCGACGCACGCATTTTTGTCGAACATCGCGGGCAGCACCAACTCGATCCAGATGCGTCTTGGATGCCCGAAACCACTCCAATCGAAGGCGGCGCACGCATCGCGTTACCCGCGAATCGCTTTGCCGCGACTTCGACCGAGCTCTTCGTCGCAGGAACCGGCGCAGCGTTCACCCCCGTATGCAATTGGTGGCGTCGTCACCTCCTTGCCGAGGAACGCGCACGTGGCTACGACTCACTTGGTTCGGCGTGCCACGCACTCACCGCGTCACTCACGATCAACCCTGGTTCTTCGGCGGCGCTGGTCATCGGTCTCTCGCCAGAAATCGTCCGATCGGTGCCACATGCGTCTCCGATTCTCGCCGCAGAACGAGCTCGACAATCCGCGCTGCTCTCGCGTGCAAATGCCGAGCATTCACCTGCCGAACTGCGCTCGCTTGTCCTCGCATCCGATGCGTTCATCGTGGCCCGACGCCGGGCCGACGGCCGTGAAGGCCGTTCCATCATCGCGGGATTTCCGTGGTTTGAAGATTGGGGTCGCGACGCAATGCTCGCGCTTCCGGGGGTACTCCTCCAGACCGGGCGTTTGGACGATGCGAAGTCGGTCGTCGAAACATTCCTCGATCATGTGAAGGACGGTCTGCTTCCGAACCGTTTTCCCGACGAATCAAGCGAACCGGAGTACCACGCAGCAGATGCGCCACTGCTTGCGATCATTGCCGCGACCGACGTCTTTCGCGCCTCGCGGGATGGCTCCTGGCTTGCGCGCGTGGCGCCCGCGTTGCGAGGAATCGTCGAACACTTCATCGCGGGCACGCAACACGGCATCGCGATCGACGCCGACGGACTCGTACGCGCAGGTGAAGGAGGATTCCAACTCACGTGGATGGACGCGAAGGTCAACGGCACGGTCGTCACACCGAGAGCGGGAAAGCCGATTGAACTCAGCGCACTTTGGATCGAAGCGTTGATGGGGCTCGCCGCCGCGCTCTCCGAGGATTCACCCGCGAAAGATGAGGCAACGGCGGCATGGCTGCGGAGCCACGCGGAGCGAACGCAGTCTTCGTTCGCGCGGTATTGGAATCCGGAAACGCAGGCCTTCCGCGACGTCGTCGACTGTACCGACACGCCAGACGACGCCGCTGCGATAGGCGACCTTCTTCGTCCCAATCAATTGTTCGCGCTCGCAGCGGAGCACGTTGCGATGGACCGCGATTGGCGAACGCGCGCGCTCGCGCGAATTGGCGCACAACTCGCGACGCCGCTCGCCGTGCGAACACTCGCCCCTGGAAGTCTCGGGTATCGCGGGCGCTACGAAGGCGATCAGCGCTCACGCGATTTCGCCTATCACAATGGCACCGCCTGGCCATTCCTGACAGGCCTGCGCTTGCGCGCGGAACTGCGCGCGGATCGCGCGCGCGGAGAACGGCTCGCGCAACTCGCGCTCTCCGATCTTTCAGGACAACTTCGCGATGGCGGCATGGGATCGATCGCCGAAATTGCGGACGCCGATGCTCCACACGAGGCGCGGGGCTGTCCGATGCAGGCGTGGAGCGTTGGTTGCCTTCTCGACGCGCTCCGCACCGCGCGCGGCGAGGGATTTCGTGCAGCATTGAGCGCGGACGACGCGCACAGGAGCAGTTCAACATGAGCGCGCATGCGAGTCATCATTCGGCGGAACATGCGCGCCTTCGAGACTCTCGTGCGGGACTCGCACATTGGCGATCGTGGGGTCCGTACGTGTCCTGTCGACAATGGGGCACGGTGCGCGAGGACTATTCCTCCGATGGCGCCGCATGGGATTCTTTCCCGCACGACCACGCACGAAGCCGCGCCTATCGCTGGGGCGAAGATGGACTCGCGGGTTGGTGCGACAAGGACCAGCACCTCTGCCTGACGCTCGCACTCTGGAACGGCCGCGATCCGATCCTCAAAGAGCGACTCTTCGGCCTCACAAACTCGGAGGGGAATCACGGCGAAGACGCGAAGGAACTGTGGTGGCATGTCGACGCGGTACCGAGTCATGCGTGGAATCGCATGCTCTATGCGTATCCACAACGCGCGTTTCCCTACGAGACGCTCGTTCGAGAGAATCGCAGCCGCACGAAACTCGAGCCTGAATTTGAATTGCTCGATACCGGAATCATCGACGACGATCGATTCTTTGAAGTTTGGGTGACGTACGCCAAGCGGGATGAATACGAAACCGCGATGCGGATTGAGGTCGTAAACCGAGGCCCGGAATCCTCGGAAATCCACGTGATTCCGCAGTTGTTCTTCCGGAACACATGGTCGTGGCGCACGGATGCCGAGCGTCCCTCGATCGAGGGCGCTCGCTCACGCGATGCGCTGATTGCCACATGTCATGCGCTCGGAGCAATGGAACTCCGTGCCGGCACATGCTCGGTGCGCGAAGCGGGTGATGCCGTGAATGCCGGAAGCAACGCTTCGCCAACAAGTGTGCTGTGCGAGCCACTTTTCTGCGAGAACGAGACGAACATCGGCCGCCACTTTGGACTCAAGCCGAGCGCTGATCAAGTCATGCATCAGCCAAAGGATGCGTTTCATGCACGCATCATCGATGGTCGCGCCGACGCCGTGAATCCTCGTGCGCGCGGCACCAAGGCTGGCCTTTGGCATCGCATCACGCTCGCGCCCGGTGCTCGCGCAACGCTCGATCTTGTGCTTTGTCCGGCAAACAGCGAATTCGCCCCTGCGGACGTTCCCGCACTGCTCGACGTTCGCCGACATGAGGCCGATCAGTTTTATGAAGTCGTTCATCGCGGACTCGCAAGCGATGACGAGCGACGCGTGCAACGACAGGCGTACGCCGGATTGTTGTGGTCGAAGCAGTACTACGAGTTCGACGTCCGTCGCTGGTTCGATGGCGATCCTGCGCAGCCCGCGCCGCCTGAACCGCGCAAAAACGGACGCAACGCGCACTGGCGCCATCTCGCAGCATCAAGTGTGCTTTCCATGCCGGATACGTGGGAGTATCCATGGTTTGCCGCATGGGATCTCGCGTTTCACTGCGTCGCGTTCGCGGCGATCGATGGGGAGTTTGCGAAAGGTCAACTTCTCAAAATCACCACCGATCACTACATGCACCCTTCCGGGGAGTTGCCCGCGTACGAGTGGAATTTCAGCGACGTCAATCCACCAATTCATGCCTGGGCCGCCTGGCGTGTCTTTCAGATTGATCGGCGTCGCACGGGTGAAGCAGATCTTGAATTCCTCACGACGATTTTCAATCGCTTGCTCCTCAACTTCACGTGGTGGGTGAATCGCAAAGACTCGTCGGGGCGCAACATCTTTGAAGGCGGATTCCTCGGTCTCGACAACGTGGGTGTCTTTGATCGCTCGCAGCCATTGCCAGGCGGCGGACGACTCCAGCAAGCGGACGGCACGAGCTGGATGGCGATGTTCGCACTGACGATGATGCGTATCGCGATTGAACTCGCCCATGAGCGTCCGCTCTATCAAGACATGGCCGCGAAGTTCTTCGAGCATTTCCTGCAAATTGCCGAAGCGATGACCCAGATGGGCGGCAAGGGCATTGGCCTTTGGGACGAGCAAGACGGCTTCTATTACGACCTCATGCAAATGCCGGATGGGCGCGTACAGCCGATCCGCATTCTCTCGGTCGTTGGTTTGATTCCTCTCTTCGCTGTTGAAACCATTGAGCCGGAAGTGCTCGCACAGTTGCCGGTGTTCCGCGAGCGTCTCGAATGGTTCCTGGCGGAACGCCCGGAAATGGCCGCGCTTGTATCACGTTGGAATGAACCGGGCCGAGGTGAACGTCGCCTGCTCTCGCTGCTGCGTGGACATCGAATGAAGTGCCTACTGCGAAAGGCACTTGATGAGAAGCACTTCCTCTCCCCTTACGGATTACGCAGTGTTTCGCGCGCACTTGCAGAGAATCCGTATTCGTTGTGGATCGAGGGGCGCTCCTACACCGTGCGATACGAGCCTGCGGAAAGTCAGAGCGGACTGTTCGGCGGCAATTCGAATTGGCGCGGACCGATCTGGATGCCGATGAATCTGCTGCTCGTCGAAAGTTTGCAGAAGTTTCATCACTACTACGGCGATGAATTCCGCATCGAACTCCCTGTTGGATCGGGAAAGTCGGGAACGTTGCTTGATGCGGCAAACGAGATTTCGCGACGAACGGCGCAGCTCTTCCTGCCGAACGAGCATGGCGTGCGACCATCGCTTGCGATGCACCCGAAGTATGCGAGCGACCCAACGTTCCGCGAACTCGTGAACTTCTACGAGTACTTCGATGGCGACACTGGTCGCGGCTGTGGTGCATCGCATCAGACTGGTTGGACCGCGTGCGTAGCGAAGATGATGACTCCGCGTGGCGGAATGCACGGCGAGCGGGTTGTTTGAGCGCTCGCGACTGAGCGGCCTGATGAAGCGTCGCTTCATGGGGCCGCTTTCGCTCGCTCTGGCCGGCCTCGCGGCGAGTGAATCGCCGCTGGTGGGGTGGCCGAGCGGTTGAAGGTTGAGGCCCCGTCTGCGGGAATCGCGGGCGTCGAACGCGACAGCATCCTGACGCGCGTCGTCCTCTTCGGCTCGCCGTATCGCTGCGGATACGGCTTCACCTCGACTCCTTCCGCCTCAGGCGCCGTCGCGCTCTTTGGCCTCGCGTTTCCCTTGACGGAGCCTCGTCTTGAAAACTGGCGGACTCGTCAGCGGGTCGCCATCAACAGACCATTTCCGCAATGCCTAAAAATGCTAAACTCGCCGTCCCGCTGGTGGGGTGGCCGAGCGGTTGAAGGTACCAGTCTTGAAAACTGGCAGACTCGTCAGGGTCTCGAGGGTTCGAATCCCTCCCCCACCGTTTGTCGAGCCGCCGGCGAGCCGATCGGCTCGCGGCGACTCCTCAAACGGCGGAACGTGCTCTCGCTGCGCTCAATCACCGTCCTGAGCTCCGCTCAGGACGAGGTCTTTACGCTTCCAACGGAAGAGCGAATCCCTCCCCCACCGTTTGTCGAGCCGCTCGCAGCCTGCTGCGCAAGTTGCGATTCTTCACACGATCTCATTGTGCGCGCGCGAAATACGGACATGATTTCCGATATCCTCCGGAACTCTTGCCCGAGGAACCGCACAACCCCGAAGCATCCATCCTTGAGCGCGTTGCCGCCGGCGATCCCGGAGCCCCTTCGGAGTGCATCACGCGCTTCAGCGGGCTCGTATGGAGCCTTGCACGTCGGCTCTGTTCGTCTGCAAGTGACGCTGAAGACGCGGTGCAGGAGATCTTCATCGACCTCTGGAAGAGCGCGCCTCGCTTCGACAGTTCGATTGCGAGTGAAACAACCTTTGTTGCGATGATCGCGCGGCGACGGTTGATCGACCGGGGCCGACGGAAGATGCGTCGCCCCGAAGTACCGCAGATTGCCGAGACCGTAGCGGATCGCGCAGAACGCGTGGACCGACCAGAACTTGGCGAACAGCAAAAACTCGCACAGCGCGCGTTTGCACAGCTTCGCCCTGAGCAGCAACAAGTCTTGCAACTTGCGATCCACCACGGCTGCTCGCACGAGCAGATTGCGACAGCCACAGGTATGCCGCTCGGAACTGTCAAGACGCACGCACGTCGCGGCTTGATCAAGATCCGGCAGATCCTCGCCGAGCAAGGCGTGCTTTCGCCGGAAGATCTCGCGCGCGCGACGGCACTCCCCGAAGGCAGTCTCCGCGCCGCACAGAGCGAGGAAACTGAGGCGAGGAACACGAGAGGAGGTCGCTCGTGAGCGCTTTCGATGAGTCCAATGCGGAACACGAGTACGAGGCACCGCGTGCTCGACTCGCAGCCTTCGCGGCAGATCGCGCGCTCTTTGGCGGCTCCGCAACGATTGAGGAACTCGATCTCGCCGACGAGATCGACCTTGATCTCGCCGCAGAAGAACAAGCATTCGAACAGTGCGTCGCACTGCTTGCAGAAGCGAGTGTTGGTACGAACCTCGAACAGCCACCTTCGGCCGTTGAAGCGCGACTTCACGCACTCTGCAATGCGATCCATCCGCCCGCTCGGCTCGACGGTGCGGATCCACAATTCGTCCGACCACAATCGATCCAACCGCAATCGATCCGACCACAACCCCTCCGACCACAACCCCTCCGACCACGATTTGATTGGCTTGCGGCGGCGGCTTGCACCGCCCTCGGCGCCGGGGTGACGTTCGCACTGCTGCGGCCGCGCGACGGGACACCGAGCACATTCAACGTCGATCCCGCTGCGTTCCTCCGCACCCATCCCAGTGCCGTTCACTGGCCGTGGACTGGCACCCAAGACAATCGCGTCGTGGGCACGGTTGCAGGCGAGGCATACTTCGACCCCACGACCAACGAGGGCCTCCTCGTCATTGAAGGCCTTGCACCGAACGATCCCGCGAGGGAGCAGTATCAGTTGTGGATTTTCGACGCCGAGCGAGACGAGCGTTACCCCGTCGATGGCGGGGTCTTCAACGTAGAGCCCGGTACACCGACGCGCGTTCCGGTGCTCGCGAAACTGCCCGTTTCGTCGCCGAAGTTGTTCGCAGTCACCGTCGAAAATCCAGGCGGCGCGGTCGTGAGTGAGCGCCGTATCGCCCTGATCGCGAAGCCGTAACGCTCGTCGCAGACAGCCCACGATGACAGTCCACGATGCGCGCAAGCAGACGTTCGCGCTCCCCTTGGACGCGCCAGACCTGCGCGAAGCTGTTGCCGTTTTCGAATTCACGACAACAGCGCTCCGTGCCCTCAACCTCGCCGTCGTTGCTCCGTACCATGGCGCCCATGCTCGCAAAGCACCACTTCCGAATCGCGACCACGTCGCACCTCGCCACGCTTGGCACAACGCTCGTCCTCGCACTCTCGCCTCTCGCCTCCGCCGTCGCACACGCGAACGAGCCCGATCCGACGACGGGCCTCTGTCGCTACCCCGACATCTCGAAGGACTCGATCGTCTTCACCTACGGCAACGATCTTTGGATCGTGCCGAAGTCAGGCGGCACCGCACGTCCGCTCGCAAATCCACCGGGCTTTGAAGGCTCTGCGCGCTTCTCGCCGGACGGTACGTCGATCGCGTTCCGCGCGAATTACGACGGCGGCAACGATCTCTACACGATGTCCGTCGAGGGCGGCATCCCAGAGCGTGTGACGCACCACCCCGCGAGCGAAGGCCTGTGCGATTGGACGCCGGATGGAAAGGGCCTCGTCTTCATGACGGCCGCGCTCGAAGGGCTCGGTCGCGCACAAAAGCTGTACACCGTCGGCGCAAACGGCGGCCTGCCGGAAAAACTGCCTGTTCCATACGGCGCGAACGGCTCGATCGATAAGACCGGCGAGTGGCTTGTCTACACGCCGCACTCGACCGACACGCGCACCTGGAAGCGCTACCGCGGCGGCATGGCGACCGACATTTGGCTCTACAACTTGAAGACCGGTGCATCGCGCCAAATCACCGATTGGGAAGGCACCGACACCCTCCCGATGTGGCACGGACGCAAGGTCTATTTCCTCTCCGATCGGAGCGACGCCGAAGGCAACGTGCTCAACGTGTGGAGCTACGACGTCGACTCGAAGGAGACAAAGCAAGTCACGCGCTTCAAGGATCACGATGTGAAGTGGCCAGCGATCGGCCCCGATGACGGCGGTGCAGGCGAAATGGTGCTGCAACACGGCGCACAGCTCTACCGACTTGATCTTGGCAACAACTCGTCGAACCCGATCGAAATCAAGGTACCCGGCGATCGTGAAACGCTGCGCGTCGCGATCGTCGACGCCGCGGAGAACATCCAAGGCGCGTCGATTTCACCATCTGGCAAGCGCGTGGCGGTGGTTGCGCGCGGCGACATCTGGTCGGCGCCCGCGGAAAACGGCACGCCGCGCAACATGACGCGCACCGACGGCATCTTTGAGCGCAGCGCGACGTGGAGCCCCGACGGCAAGACGATCGCGTTCTTCTCCGATGCAACCGGCGAGTATGAGCTCTACACCATGCCCGCAGACGGCCGCGCGGATGGCAAGCCCGCCGAACCGAAGCGCATCACGACGAACGGCGCGCACTTCCGCACGTCGATTGATTGGGCGCCGGACTCGAAGTCGATCGTGATGCAAGACAAGGCCGGAAACATTGAACTCGTCAAGGTTGAAGACGGCACAACCACGCTGCTCGACAAGAATCCCGAAGCGCCGCGACAGGTCGGCATTTCCTTCTCGCATGATTCGCGCTGGATCACGTGGAGCCGCTCCTGCGACACCACCGAGCTTGAGGCGATCTACCTCTACGACACGCAGGCAACCGATCCCGCGCAGGCGAAGCATCAAGTCACCGACGGTTTCTACTCTGACTCCGATCCAACCTTTGATCGCAAGGGCGAATGGCTTGTCTTTACAAGTCAACGCAACTTCTCGCCTACCTACGGCGAGTTCGACACCACATGGATCTACAACAATTCACAAGTCCTCATGGCTGTGCCGTTGAAGAAGGACTTCAAACTTCCGTGGCTGCCGACGAGCGATGAGGAAGGCCAGAAAGATGACGCTCGCCCCTCCGGTGGCGGCAGCGCACCTGCGGCCGCGCCCGGCGCAGGAGGCCCGCCCGCGGGCGGCATGCCTCCGGGTGGACGTCGACGTCGCGGGGCGGAGATGAACGAGGCGTTTGAACGCTCAAACGCCACTGTTCCGCTGCTCGCCGATCTTCCCTTTGTGCAAGATGAGAAGAAGGACGAGAAGAAGGACGAGAAGCAGAACGAGAGCAAGCCTGACGCCGTTGCGGTGACCGGCCCTGCAGGCACGTGGACCTGCTCGGTCTCGATGCCCGATGGTCCGATGGACGTCACGTTCGAGATCACGCTTGCGGGCGACAACATCGTGAAGGCGACGTTCACTTCGAAGATGGGTTCGGGCGATGCGAACGGCACGTGGGATGCGGCGTCGAAAACGCTGAAACTCTCTGGAACGTTCCAGAAGATGCCATTCACAATCGAAGCCACCATCGATGGCGACACGCTCAAGGGCAAGGCGACTGGCGAAGGCCAAGATGGCCCGATGACACACGACATCACTGGTTCGCGCGCGGCGAGCGCGAAGGCCGACACGGGCGACGCGAAGAAGCCAGAGAAGAAGTCGGTCGAAATCGATCTCGACGGATTCGAAGCGCGCGCAGTGCGGCTCCCGGCCCCTGCGGGCAGTTTCGGTTCGATCGCGTTCAACGATCGCGGCGAACTCATCTACGGCCGTGATGGCTCGGTGCGCATCATGGATCTCTCGTCGAAGTCTCCGACCGAAGGTACCGGCGCGACCGGTACACGCTTCGCGATGTCCGCCGACGGCAAGAAGTTGCTCATGGGTGGCGGCCGCGGGGGAGCTTCCATCGCAGGATCCGGCGCTGGCGCTACTGCGAAGCCCATCGTCTCAAGCCCGATGCTTGTCGAAGTGCATCCTCGTCACGAGCGCGCGCAGATTCTTGCGGACACCTGGCGCATCTTCCGTGACTACTTCTATGACCCAGGCATGCACGGTGTTGATTGGAACGCCATCCGCGCGAAGTACGAGGCAATGCTGCCTGCATGCGTCACGCGCGAGGATCTCAACTACCTCATCTCCGAGATGATCTCGGAGCTCAACGTCGGTCACGCCTATCTGCAAGGCCCCGGTGATGTTGAGAACGCGCCGAGCCGCAATGTTGGCCTTCTCGGCGTGACCTTTGAGCAGGCGACCAATGAGGATGGATCGCCGGCAAACGCTTGGAAACTCGCGAAATTCACGCGTGGCGGTGACTTTGACGACGCGGCGCGCAGCCCGCTCGCGGCGCAAGGCCTCGGGGTTGCCGAAGGTGACTATCTCCTCGCTGTCAACGGTGAACCGATCGATGCGGCGAAGGATCCGTGGGCGCCATTCCTCGGCCTCGCCGGCAAGGCCGTCACCCTCACGATTTCGAAGAAGCCTGTCCTCGACAAGGACGCGAAGGATGTGGTCGTGACCACGCTTTCGAGCGAAGACAGCCTCAATTACTCCGCGTGGGTTGAATCGAAGCGCAAGCGCGTCGAAGAACTTTCTGGCGGCAAGATTGGCTACCTCTACGTTCCGAACACGGGCGTGGATGGGCAGACCGAACTCGTGCGACAGTTCTACGGTCAACGAACGAAACCGGCCATCATCATCGACGATCGTTGGAACGGCGGCGGTCAGATCCCAACGCGGTTCATCGAACTGCTCAATCGCCCCGTGACCAACTACTGGGCGCGTCGAGACGCGCGCGACGGCGTCTGGCCACCCGATGGTCACTACGGCCCGAAGGCGATGCTTGTGAACGGCCTCGCGGGTTCCGGCGGCGACATGTTCCCGTGGCTCTTCAAGCACAACAAACTCGGCGAAGTCATCGGTACGCGCACGTGGGGCGGACTCGTTGGCATCTCTGGCAATCCGAGCCTCATGGATGGCGGCACCATCGCGGTCCCGACCTTCGGCTTCTACGAGACAGACGGAACTTGGGGCGTCGAGGGCCACGGCATCGATCCGACGATTGTTGTGATCGATGATCCGGCCAAGATGAAGGATGGCGGCGATCCGCAACTTGAGAAGGCCGTCGAAGTCCTCCTCAAGGAGATCGAAACCAAGGGATATAAGCCTGTTGCGAAGCCGAAGTATCCAGACCGTCGCGGTATGGGCCTGCCTGACAGCGACAAGTAATCAAGCTCGTAAGGCGCGTACGAACGCGCCGCGAGATGCCGAGAGTTTCGACGAGTTTCAAGCCCACCCCGCCCCGCGCGGGGTGGGTTCTTTTTGCGTTTTCACAATGTGAAACGTGACTTTGTTCCCGTTCGGATTACGTTCACGAACCCGGAGTCCCCCGGGATAGAGGAGCCCCCTGGATGCGCAACAAGATCTTGCTTTCGACGTCGTTGCTCACTGTTTCGACCGCGATCAGCACACCGACCTTTGGTCAAACCTGCACCGACCTCGGCATCGACCCGTCATGTTGCGCCGCGGTTTGTGCGATCAACGCAAGTTGCTGCGATGTGCTGTGGGATTCTGACTGCGAACTCTTGCTCGCGAAAGTCGGATGTATCTGCACCGACGTGATCGACATTGCAGGCTCGAGCGCCGCTGTCGATACAACCGCCGCGACGCGCGACATCAGCCTCGCGGGAATCTGCGACCCAGGCCCCTACGGTGACGACGTCATTCACAACACCGTCATCTATCGATGGACCGCCCCTGCGACGAACGTCTACATCCTGTCAACCTGCAACATCGTGAACTACGACTCACGCCTTGCAGTGATGACGGGCTGCGACCCGACGACCACGATCGCCTGCAACGATGACGTGATCGGCACGTGCGCCAACTTCTCGAGCAAGTTGTCCTTCTCCGCAGACGCCGGATCGACGTATTACTTCCTCGTCGGCGGTTACGCCGAAGGCGACATCGGCACAGGCACGCTCACCATCGAGCCGTTCCAAGTCGAACTGACGCTGCAAGGTGCACATCAGTACACCGCCGCTGCCGGAGGGAACGATCATTGGTACGCGAAGTACAGCGTCGGTACCGGCGCGACTTGGGAACAACTGAAAGCCAAGGCAGAGGAACTCGGCGGCACGCTCGCGTGCGCGAACACTGAAGAAGAGAACCGCATGCTCGGTTCCATCCACATCGCGACTGGTTCAGGTGCGCGTGTTGCGTTTGGGCTCTATCAAGATCTCTCCGACAAGAACTACTTCGAGCCAGATGGTGGGTGGAAGTGGGTCGATGGCGGCGCGCTGACGTATGGCTCGTGGAACGCGGGCGAGCCGAACGACTTCGAAGGGCTTGAGCACTACGGCCAGTTCTTCGCGTATTACTTCGGCGAATTCTGGAACGACGCGACCAACGACATCGCGTGGACGCACGCCATTCTGGAGTTCCCGAAGGGCCGACCTGAGTTTGTCACACCGTCCAACGACGAGCCGACTGGCGCGACGCCGCTCGCGCTCGGCGCCGCGACCACCGTTTCATTCGTCGGTGCAACAACCTCGTCGCAGCCCCTCGCATGCAAAGATGCGATGCACTACGACCGCTGGTACACGTTCACCCCACCGTCCACGCGCTCGTACGACCTGAATGCGTGCTCCAACGGCTTCACCGCTGCAGTCGAAATCCTGACCGCGAAGGGCGAACTCGTCGCGTGTTCAGGCGGTGAATGCACTTCGTCATTGATGCTCGATGGCGGCGTCACGTACCTTGTTCGCATCGGTTCAACCGAAGGCGACCGTGCCGGTGCGCCAACCGTCATCTTCACGCCGACTCCCGAGATCGTTTCGCTCGATGCAATCAGCGTGAACTTCGTCGGAGGAACCTACTTTGACGGGGCCGACGGTGGCCGATGCAACGAAACGGCGACGACCCCCGCGGGCGCGAGCGATTGGGGAACACTGCAGTGGTCGAATCTTGTCGGGGCGAACAACGCCGCGTCGGATGGTTACGCCGCTGGCGGAAATGGCAACGCTTCCACCAACCTCAAGGATGGCTCCGGCGTGGGCACCGGTGCATCTGTCACGTTCGCCGTGAACAACCCCTGGCGCATCTATTCGTTCCCGGCAAGTGACACCGATCGCATGCGCCGCGGATATATCGACACGAACGGCTTCAGCCAGATCGACGTGGTGGTCAACAACGTCCCCTACAAGCGTTACTCCGTGGTCGTGTACTTCGGCGCGGACGGAGCGGATCGCGTTGGCAGCGTCCTCGCAAACGGTTCGACGGAGTTCTTCTTCAAGACCGATGCGCTGCCAGGATCGATCTTCAACCCCTTGGTCCAAGCGACCGCGACGGACGCGGCGACGGCGGTTCGATCGAGTTTCGCCGTGATGAGCGGTGTGACCGGGTCGACTTGCACCATTTCGCTCAAGGAGTATGGGCCGAACGTCGGCTTCAACGGCTTCCAAATCATTGCGGAAGCCCCCGCGTGCCCGGCTGACCTCGATGCGGACGGATTCGTCAGCGCAGCCGACCTCTCCGCGCTTCTTGGATCCTGGGGTGGCCCGGATGGCGACATCGACGGCGACGGCATGACGAGCGCCTCCGACCTCTCCGCGCTCTTGGGAGCGTGGGGTCCCTGCGAGTAAGCGCTTGGCCTTTCTGGCGTGCTTCTCGGAGGCGCGGCGACCACTCCGCGCCTCCGACCGTTTTGGCCTTGATGCGGCCCTCCGTCCGATAGACGGCCCATGGCAAGCAAAGGTGGCGGCGGATCCGGTAAGACGATTCTCATCCCCCTCGCGCTCTTGAGCGCGTTCCTGTTCTTCCAGACCTTCGGCATGCTGCCGACCGCGGTCAACGACGACATCGTGCGGTGGGCGAGTTGCGCGACCTTTGCGGTCGCCGCGGTCGTCTTCGGCAAGGACGGGAGCGCTGTTTGGTGCGGACTTTGCGCGGCCCTCGCCGTGGTCCTCAACCCCATCTATCCGCTTGGGCTCGGCGACCTTTGGAACGGCGCCAAGATCCTCGGCGGAGTGGTGGCGGGTGCGGCCGTCGTTCGAAATTGGTAGGCCGGAGGTCCGAGATGACCCCTCTGACGTGGCAATTGGCGGCCGACCGCGGGTTCGGGCGACCAACCCGCGACTTTTGCGCACGGTTCTGCCTCGGCGATTGAAGTCATGATCGGATCACGCCGACCCCCTTGCCGTCGGCAAGAGATCTGCTATCTTTCCCGACCCGCGGCACGCCGCGGAACAGGCAAATGCGGGTGTAGCTCAGTGGTAGAGTGTCACCTTGCCAAGGTGAATGTCGAGGGTTCGAATCCCTTCACCCGCTTCTCAAGCACAAAAACCGAAGGAATACCTTCGGTTTTTGTTCTTTTTGAAGCGTGTGGGTCCTCCATCGCTTCGCTCTGGAGGACTGTCCGGCGCGAGGCGCCGGACAAGGTCTTTACGCTTCGGCTTTCGCCGAAGAGCGAATCCCTTCACCCGCTCTCAAGCATCAAACCGGAAGGCTCTGCCTTCCGGTTTGTGCTTTTGAGAGCTG
>CAIWCL010000122.1 GCA_903911205.1 uncultured bacterium | reverse complement strand
GCTTGCAGCACTGCGTTAGGATGCGCGCGTGTCGCTGTTGGGCATCTTGCTGCTTTTTCCGTGCGTTCTCCTCGCGGTCGTCGCGTGCATTGTTTTCGTTCGCCTTCAACTCGCGGAACATGGAATTCCCCGCGTCGCGGACGGCGACCAACTGCCGCCAGCCGCAGGCCTCCTCTCGATTGTGATCCCCGCGCACAACGAGGCACGGGTCATTGAAGAGAGCGTCCGTACGCTTCGACGCCAATCATTTCGAAACTTCGAAGTGATCTACGTCCTCGACCGCTGCACCGACCGCACGCGCGAGTTACTCGTGTCGGCCGCCGCCGGCGACTCGCGCATCGGATTCATCGAGAACCACGACTGCCCAGCAGATTGGGCGGGAAAGTGCAACGCGTGTCGTGTCGGTGCCGCAACTGCGAAGGGCGAGTGGATTCTCTTTACCGATGCGGACTGCCGCTTTGAGCCAAACATGCTTGATGCCATGTTGGCCATCGCGACTGAACGCAAAACCGCGCTCTTGTCGGCAGTCGGACGACTCACCTTCCGCCGCTCATTCGAACGGCTCCTGCAGCCTGTCGCCGCATTGGTGCTCTTCCGGATTTTCCCGCTCGACAAAGCAAATCGCGACGTCAACCGCTGGCCATTCGCGAACGGCCAGTTCCTACTCTTTCGGCGCGACGAGTACCTCGCGGTCGGTGGGCATGAACTCGTGAAGGACGCGCTGCTTGAGGACCTCTTCTTCGCGTGGCGCCTTGATCGCAAAGGCGCGCGTTTGGGCGTCGTCGACGCATCCGAACGCATGGAAGTCTCAATGTACGAGAACGCAGCCAGCATGCGAAGTGGCTGGACGCGCATCTTTATCGAGTGTTGCAACCGTCGGCCGCAACGACTGATGATGGCGGCTGCTGAACTCCTCTTTCTTTCGGTGATTCTTCCAGTCTCTGCAGCAACTGCCGCGGCGGTCGGTGCAATCGGCCTCGCGCGCGGCGGCGAAGAACCGTGGACGCTCTTCCTCGCCGGAATCGGTTCGCTCGGCCTCGCGCTCGCCGTTGTTTCCGTCATCTACGCTCGACAACGTGCGCCAATCGTGTGGGCCATCGCGCATCCGATCGCTGCCGTCCGTGTTGCGACATGGCTCGCGAGCGGCGCTCGCATGCTGACGCGCCGGGTTCCGATTCGTTGGGGCGGGCGTGAGTACATTTTGGAACCCCGGAAGCGGATTCCGAAGCATCTTCGTGATCGCAACGCTCTGTAAGTATCGCCCGAGTTCTTTCGAGCCACCCAACGCTCGCGCTGCTACGCTCTCGCCCCTCTCATGTACGCACCGCTTCTCGCGAACCGCTACCTCACATCGCGCATCATTCCGTTTCTCGCGGTCGCGGCGGTGGCACTCTGCGTCGCGCTTGTGATCGTTGTTGTGAGCGTGATGTCCGGATTTCTCGACATGGTGCGAAGTTCGGGAAAGACGCTCATCGGCGACGTCGTCGTCTCGCGCGACATCGTTGGAATTCCGTACTACCAAGACTTCATCCGAGAGATCGAAGCACTACCTGAAGCTGAAGCCGCGAGCGCGCTCGTCGAGAGTTACGGCCTTCTCCAAATGCCGTACGGCACGGGTGACGGCGGAAAGCGCATCGAAACAGTGCAGGTCTGGGGCATCGATCCCGAGAGTTTCGATCGAGTGACCGACTACCAATCGAAACTCTATTGGCGCACACCAACGGACAACGAAGCGAAGTCGCTCGGCCCGGACGACCCACGCTTGGATGCTGAATACCAACGCGAGAAGGACGGCATGTCGCTGCGCGACTCGTTTGGAAATCCAGGCATCGTGCTCGGCATCGAGATTTCGCCGTTCAATCGCCGCACGAAGGACGGTTCGTATCGCACGGAGAACCAGCTCGGACAACAAGATCCCGGCTACTTCATGCCGAATGTCGGCAACGTGCTGCTCACACTCGTGCCAGTTTCAGAGTCGGGCAGAATCGTCGGCGAGAAGAAGTCTTCCTTTGCGGTCGTAAATGAGTTTCAATCGGGCGTCTATCAGATCGACGCGCAACGTGTCCTTGCGCCACTCGCAGACGTGCAGCGCATGCTCATGCTCGATGAAGCGGAACTCACGTCGAAGACAGAGTTCGACGACAACGGTCGACCGAAAGTCATCGGCACGACACCGGCGCGCGCGACGACGATCGTCGTCAAGGCGAAGCGCGGTGTCGACCCGCGCACCCTGCGCGAAGCGGTTGAGCGCGCGTACGGCAACTTCTACACGAAGGCGATGGAGAATCGCGCCAACATGGTCAAGCCGCCAGCGCGTGTGATCGTTGCGACGTGGGAAGAGCGGCTCTCGGATCTCATCGGGCCAGTTGAGAAGGAGCGCGAATTGATGCGAACGCTCTTCTCGATTGTCTACGTCGTCTGCGCGGCGCTGGTCCTCGCGATTTTCTGGTCGATCGTCCAAGAGAAGACCCGCGACATCGGCATCCTGCGCGCGGTCGGCGCCTCGCGAACAGGCGTCCTTTGGATTTTCCTTCGCTACGGCCTTCTCATCGGAGTCGTTGGCTCGATCGTTGGCGTCCTCCTCGCATGGGCGATCGTCGCCCGCATCAATGACATCCACGATCTTCTCGGGACCCCGGCGCCCATGTGGTTGCGTCTTTCGGCGTGGGTGGTTGTCGCGGTGGGTTTGGCCATGATCGTGCGCGGCGTGATCAAAGCGTCGGCACTGCAGACCGTCCTCTGGGGTTTCGGAACGCTTGCGCTTGTGGCGATCGCCATCGTGCTTTGGCATCACGAAGGCCACGTCATTTGGGATCCAAGCGTCTACTACTTCAGCCGCATTCCGAGCACGATTGATTTCCACACCGCGTGGACCACGGCGCTCGGTGGCACCGTCTTCAGTGTCATCGGCGCGGCAATTCCCGCAGGCCGCGCGGCCGATACCGATCCTGTTCAAAGCCTGAGGTACGAGTAATGCACGCACCTCCACACACGGCTCTTCCACTGATCTCTGCGCAGCACGTGCGGAAGACGTATCGCCTCGGAAAGATCTCCGTCCCCGTTCTGCGCGACGCGTCAATCGAGGTGCACGCGGGCGAATGGGTTTCCATCGTGGGGAGCTCGGGAAGCGGCAAGAGCACGCTCCTGCATCTCCTCGGCGGACTTGATCGAGCAGATGCCGACTCGGGATCGATTCAGTTCGGCGGCGACGAGATTCGCGCCCTCGGCCCGGCGCGAGAGAATCGCTATCGCAATCGCGATGTCGGTTTTGTCTTCCAGTTCTATCACTTACTCCCCGAGCTCAACGTCCTTGAGAACGCGATGCTTCCGGCGCTGGTTGGCCTTTCTCGTTGGCGTTGGATTGCCGAGCGAAGTGCGCTTCGCGATCGGACTGCAGCGCTTTTGAAGACCTGCGGACTGGGACATCGCCTTCTGCACCGCCCGGCGGAGCTCTCCGGTGGCGAACGCCAACGCGTTGCGATCGCGCGCGCACTCATCAATGGGCCAAAGGTTCTCCTCGCGGATGAACCTACGGGAAACCTTGATGCCAAGACGGGTGCG
>CAIWCL010000121.1 GCA_903911205.1 uncultured bacterium | reverse complement strand
CTCCTTGATAAAGGTCTCGGTCATCGCGCTCACCGCAACGATGTCGCCGTTGATCCAACGCGCAGTGTCGATGCAGTGCGCAAGCAGATCGCCGGTGACCCCCGAGCCTGCGACCTTGGCGTCGAGGCGCCAGAGGCCAGCGCCGCCCTGGGGGAGATCCGCGGAAATCGTCCAATCCTGCAGGAAATTGGCGCGGTAGTGGAAGATCTTTCCGAGCTCGCCAGCGTCGACGATGTTTTTCGCCAGCGTGACCGCGGGAAGGAATCGATAGTTGTACCAAACGAGATTCGGCAACTTCGCCTTCTCGACGGCCGCAACCATCTTCTCGCCCTGCTTCCCGTCGAGCGCGAGCGGCTTCTCGCAGAGGATCATCTTGCCGTGCTTGATGCACGCAAGCGCGATCTCCATGTGCGAGTCGTTGGGCGTGCAGATGTCGACCGCATCAATGTCGTCGCGCGCGACGAGCTTCTTCCAATCGGTTTCGATCGAACGCGCGTCCCACGCGGCGGCAAACTCGCGCACCTTCGCCTCGTCGCGGCCGCACACGGCTTGCAGCACGGGCTTCCGAGAAGTCTTGAAGAAGTGCGGCACTTGGCGAATGGCGTTTGCGTGCGCGCGGCCCATGAAGCCGTAGCCGATGAGGCCGATGCGAAGTTCGCGCGCGGCTGCCGGTGCAGGCTCAGTGGTCGAGATCGTCGCAGCGGAGGAGGAAGCGCTCGCAGCCACCGACTTCGCGCTGTTCGCGGTCTTCGCGGTCTTCGTGGTCTTCACGAACTTCGTGGTCTTCACGGTCTTCGTGCTCTTGCTAGCCATGCGTAGTTCCTCCGCCATTCAGGCGATCGCGTTCTTCACCGAAATCATCGCGCGCAACACCGTGTTCCAAGTCTCTTGCTTCTCAAGTACGGCATTCGGGAACATGCAGCCGTCCCAACAAATGTGCTTGATACCGCGGCCCGCTGCCCCTTCAAGCCAACGCTTCGAGCAGGCAGCAATGTCGAGCTTGCCATTTGGATCATCGGCCGGGCAGTGACGACCCGTCTTGTCGTGCGAGCCGGTGCCGTGCACGGTGCCGTCGTTCTGCGCGACATGGAAGTCGATCGTCCACGGACGCAGCGCGTCGGTGAGTTTGGCGTAGGACTTGTCAAAGTCCTTCTGCGAGTACTTGCCGCCCTTGCCCTGCTTCAGGATCCTTGTCTTCAAGAGTGCGGTCTTTGGCGCGTTCACGCCAAGCATGTAGAGGTACGTGTGCGCGAGATCGGCTTGGAAACCAACGGTTCCTGGCATGTCGACCGCTTCGAGAAGCGAGACCATCGCCTTCCACGAGTGCATGCCCGCCCAACAGACTTCACCTTCGGCGGCCAGTCGCTCGCCGTGACCGGCTGCGACCATCCCGGCCTCGCGGAACGTCGCTGCAATCGCCTTGATCGCCGCCTTCTCGTTCTTCGCCGCGGCTTTCGTGCCTGTCGCGCTGTCGATGCGAATGACACCGTACTTACGTACGCCGTGCTCATTCAAGATGCGCGCAACGCGGCAGGCCTTGCGCACGGCGTCGATGAACTTCGCGCGCTGTTCGACCGAGCCCATCGCGCTGTCACCGACAGTGCCCGGCCACACCGGCGCGACCAACGAGCCCACGGCGAGGTTCTTCGCCGCGATCTTGTCGGCCATCTTGCGGAGGTCCGACTCGCTCGCAGCAGGATCGGTG
>CAIWCL010000120.1 GCA_903911205.1 uncultured bacterium | reverse complement strand
TGCTCAAGCAGCGTGGTCTTCATCCATGCAACGAGCGGATTCCAGAAATCTTTACCCACGAGAACCACGGGAAACGGCACGATTTTCAGCGTTTGAATGAGTGTGAGCGCTTCGAAGAGTTCATCCATCGTTCCAAAACCGCCTGGAAAGATGATGAAGCCGCGCGCGTACTTCACGAACATCACCTTGCGCACGAAGAAGTAACGGAACTCAATGTCGACGGTTTGAAACGGATTCGGTCGTTGCTCCATGGGAAGCACAATGTTGAGACCGACGCTTGTGCCGCCCGCTTCTTTCGCGCCTTTGTTTGCCGCTTCCATGATGCCGGGTCCGCCGCCCGTGATGACGGTGAAGCCTTTCTCGACGAGCATCCGTCCGCACTTTTCTGCTTGTTGGTACGCCGGGTGCGCGGACTTGAGCCGCGCGGAACCGAACACGGCAACACCTGGCGAACATTTCGACATCGTTTCAACGCCGTCGACAAATTCACTCAAGATGCGAAGAGCGCGCCAACTTTCAAGCGCGAGCGATTGCTTGCGTTCCGTGGAATCCATGGCGGGAAGAGTACGGGACAGAGGCGCACCGCGCGGATGACGGCTCTTGGTACATAAGTCGAGGTTCCGCAGATATTTACGATCAGTAATTTGAATCGGCGCGGTGTTTTCGCTATCCTCCATCCCCTATGGCCAAAGACAACTCCGCACGCGGTTCCTCGCGCAGCGTTCACGGTTCGAAAGTCGGCAATCAAGGCGTTTCAAAGGGAAATCCCGGAGAGAAGAAGGCTCGAGCGAAGAAGTTGGACAGCGACACGGCGGCCGCGGGTCATTCGAGCCGCGATGTTGTGCGCGAGATCAGCGCTGGGACATCGTCGCGTCTGCCGAAGGTGCCAATGCGTGCGGACATTGCCGCGGCGTCCGCCGCGAAGTCTGCCGTCAAACCCTCGGCCAAACCGACCATGAAGTCGACTCCGAGCGCGGAGCCCGCGGTGGAATCCAAGTCCACGGCGAAGCCGAGCGCGAAGGCAGCGCCGAAGTCGAGCGCGAAGGCCGACGTGAAAGTGGAAGCCAAATTGGCCGCGAGCGTCGAGGCGAAACTAGCGACCGACGGACGTGCCATTTCTGAATCGACCCGCCGCGCGATCGCGGCTGCGACGCCGCGCCACTACGTCGATCAGCCGCCAGCGCGTCAACTCGGCTTGCGCGCGACGCGACCGGAGGAAGTGGCAAGCGTGCGTCCGCTTGAGATGAAGTCGTCGCGACCGAGTGAAGGTCGTGCACCGAAGGGTTCGGCGGACATCAACGGATATTCCGCTGCGGTGCGATATCTCCTCGAGCGGACCGACTTCGAGCGCATGCGTGCCGTCAAGTACAACGAGACGACATTCAAGCTCGATCGAATGCAGCAATTGCTGTCGAAACTTGGCAATCCGCATCAGCAAATTCGCACCGTGCATGTTGCGGGAACCAACGGGAAGGGTTCGACCGTTGCGATGATTGCATCGATGTTGCAAGCATGCGGCTATGCGGTCGGTGTCTACACCAGTCCGCATCTCGTGGATCTGCGCGAGCGCATTCAGATCAATGGTCAGATGATCGAGAAGGCCGTCTTCACGGAAATCATGAAGCAAGTGGCGAAAGCCGCGGAAAAGGCCGCGATTGAGCCGACGTTCTTTGAAGCAGTGACTGCGGCGTGCTTCAAGCATTTCGCAGAACAAGCGGTGGATATTGCCGTTGTGGAGGTTGGCCTTGGCGGTCGCCTCGATTCGACGAACGTGATTCGCCCCGAAGCGTGCGTTGTGACGTCCATCGACTTCGATCACACGAAGCTTCTTGGGAATACGCTTGAAGAAATTGCGCGTGAAAAGGCGGGGATCTTTAAGAAGGACGTTCCGGCGTTCATTTTCGAGAGCGATCCCGCCGTCGAGAAGGCGATGATTGAAGTCGCGGAAAAGGCTGGCGCGCCACTCAAGATCGTCAACAAGGACATTGATTACTCCGCGCGTTTCTGCGTGACGGAAGATCTTGGGCCACACACGCGTGTCTGCCTTTACACGAAGAATTCTCGGCTGGAACACTTGCCGGTACCGCTTCAAGGCGAGCACCAGGCCGCAAATTGCGGTCTCGCGCTTGCGGTCGTGGATCACCTCAAGACGGTTGGATTTGACTGCCCAGAGGACAAGATCACGACTGGCCTCGCGGCGACGCGAGTGCCTGGCCGTATGCAACTCGTGTGGGATCGTCCGCGCGTTCTCGTCGATGGCGCGCACAATCCCGCGGCGGTCGGAGCACTCATGCGTTGCGCTGGTGCGCATGTGCCGTACGACTCGATGATTTGCGTCTTCGGTTGCTGCAGCGATAAGGATGTCCCTGGTCTCATCGACAAGGTGAATCTTGGCGCCGACAAGGTGATTTTCACGCGCGCCGCGAGTAATCCGCGTTCCGCCGACCCTGAAGATCTGCAGAAACTCTTCAACGAGCGCTCGGGCAAGATGAGCCAGGTGGCAAAGACGCTTCCGGAAGCGCTTGAGATGGCAACGCGTGCGGTGAGCCGCGAAGATCTCGTCTGCGTGACGGGCTCGTTCTATCTCGTCGGCGAAACGCTGAAGCATCTCCAGCACTTCGATCGCTCGAAGGGCGGGAAGATTCCCGCACAGATTCCTGATATTTGAGCGCTCGCGACTGAGCGGGCTGCTGAAGCTTCGCTTCAGGTGCCCGCTTTCGCTCGCTCTGGCGTGGATCACGGCAAAGGTCGCCGCCGCAGCGGCGACCGCGATATGCATGAGCGCTCGCGACTGAGCGGGCTGCTGAAGCTTCGCTTCAGGTGCCCGCTTTCGCTCGCTCTGGCGTGGATAGTGCCATCGCGTTCCTTTCTCCGGGAACTGCCGTGGTTACCACCAGATCAGCGCTTGCGCAGCCTCCAAACCCCGCGTCAGCGGCCCGTACAATCGTGCCCCATGTCTGCGCCGAACACTGCCGAATCGAACGATCTTCAGCACCGTTACACAGCCGCGTACGCAAACGCGGTGGAAGAACGTTGGCAAGCGTCACTCGCCCACGCCGATGGCTCCTACGGCCATCGACAACCGAATCCTGGCGAGCCCGGCTTCGACGCCTCGAAGCCGAAGTTCTATTGCCTCGACATGTTCCCGTATCCGTCGGGTGCGGGCCTCCACGTCGGACATCCGGAGGGCTACACGGCGACCGACATCATCTGTCGCTACAAGAAGCTCAAGGGCTTCAATGTGCTCCATCCAATGGGTTGGGACGCGTTCGGCCTTCCAGCAGAGCAGTACGCGATTCAGACGGGCGTACACCCTGAAGTGACAACGAAGAAGGCGATCGACAACTTCCGTCGGCAGCTCCGGCGATTCGGTTTTATGTACGACTGGTCGCGTGAATTCGCGACGATCGATCCCGATTACTACAAGTGGACGCAGTGGATTTGGTTGCAGGCGTATGCATCGTGGTTTGATCCAACGCTCAAGAAGGCGCGGCCGATCGCAGAACTCGAAGCGCGACTCACACGTGAAGACGCCACGATCACAGTCGACAACGCAGCATCGAAGAAGTGGTCTGCGTGCTCGAAGCGCGAAAAACAAGCCTATCTCGACACGTTCCGCCTCGCGTATCTCGGCACGCAAACGGTGAATTGGTGTCCGAAACTCGGCACCGTGCTTGCGAACGAAGAGATCATCGACGGACGCAGTGAGCGCGGCGGCTTCCCTGTGCTTCGCATGCCGCTCAAGCAGTGGATGTTCCGCATCACGGCGTATGCCGATCGTTTGCTCGAAGATCTCGCGCTCGTCGATTGGCCCGACATGACGCGCACGCTGCAGACTGAGTGGATCGGACGCAGCGAAGGCGCGGAGATTCACTTCGCGATTGAAGGCGAGCGCGATGCGCTGACGGTCTTCACGACGCGACCGGACACGCTCTTTGGCGCAACCTACATGGTTGTCGCGCCTGAGCACCACATCGTTGCGAAAGCGATCGCGCGCGGGAACGCTGAACTTGCGAAGTACGTGGATTGGGCGAAAAATCGCAGCGATATCGATCGCCAGGCTTCGAAAGAGAAGACCGGTTGCGCGACGGGTCTCTTCGCGATCAATCCGGCAACAGGTGCGCGTATTCCAGTGTGGACTGCCGACTACGTGCTCATGGGCTACGGCACCGGCGCGATTATGGCGGTACCAGCGCATGACGAGCGCGACTTCGAGTTTGCGAAGACGTTCGCGCTGCCGATCGTGCAGGTTGTCGAGATCGACGGCGTTGTGTTCACGGGTGACGCTGCGACTGCAGGCGAAGGCCGTGCGGTGAACAGTTCCGGGTCGCAGTGTTCGATCGACGGTCTGACAACAGCGGATGCGAAGAAGGCCGTCATCGCGTGGCTCGAAACGCAGGGAATTGGCGCGTTGCGGATCAACTATCGTTTGCGCGATTGGCTCTTTTCGCGGCAGCGATATTGGGGCGAACCATTCCCGATCGTCTACGACGCGGACGGCAATCACTACCCGGTGTCGCCGTCGCATCTTCCGCTCGTGCTGCCGCCATTGGCCGACTACTCTCCCATCGAGAGTGATACGCCGCAGCCGCCGCTCGCGAAGGCGCGCGAGTGGACGCACACAACTGCTGGCGCCGCGGGTGTCGATCCTGCGCTGCTTCCGCCCGCCACAGCGGTCGTCCGCGAGACCAACACCATGCCCGGCTGGGCAGGCAGCTGCTGGTACTACCTTCGATACTGCTCGTCGAAGGACGCTTCGCACTTTGTGTCGCCGGAGGCGGAACGCTATTGGATGCTCTCGCGGAAGAAGTCTGCGGCAGCGATGCCTGCCCCGACGACGTATGACGCCGCGACGTGCCATGCGGGCGGCGTGGATCTTTACGTCGGCGGTAGCGAGCATGCGGTGCTGCACTGCCTCTACGCGCGCTTCTGGCACAAGATGCTCTTTGATCTTGGGCACGTGTCGACGCCTGAGCCGTTCGGGAAGCTGTTCCACCAAGGCATGATCACGAGCTACGCGTTCCAGCGCGCCGACAAGTCGCTCGTGCCCACCGACCAGGTGACGGAGGTCTCGGAAGGTGAGTTCGTCGAGACCACGACCGGGCAGAAGGTGACTCAGATCGTCGCCAAGATGTCGAAGTCGCTGAAGAATGTCATCAACCCCGACGACGTGATCGCCGACTACGGCGCCGACACGTTCCGGCTCTACGAGATGTACATGGGCCCGCTCGAGGCGTCGAAGCCGTGGAACACGCGCGACATCGTCGGCGTGTTCCGCTTCCTCCAGCGCGCATGGCGCCTCGCGGTCGACGAGAAGTCGGGCGCGGTGCTCGCCGCGTCCAATGCCGACGCGAAGATCGAGCGCTTGCTCCACCGCACGATCCACAAGGTCGGCGACGACATCGAGAAACTCTCGTTCAACACGGCGATCGCTGCCATGATCGAACTCGTGAACGCGGCGACGCGTCCGACGGGGCTCACCGATCCATCGCAAGGCGGCATGACCCGCGATCAACTCGCGCGCTTCGCGCGAGTCTTGTGGCCATTTGCGCCGCACTTCGCGGATGAACTCGGAGCTCGACTCGGGCTGCATCCTGCAGGCGGCGCGGGCTTCTTCGGAAGCACGTGGCCGGCGTACGACCCCGCGATGCTGGTGGATGACGAGATTGAAATGCCTGTGCAGATTCAAGGGAAAATCAAGGCGCGGCTGATGGTTCCTGCGAAAGCCGAGGCGTCCGCGATTGAGGCACTCGCACTTGCGCACGCTGATGTGGTCGCGGCGATTGCGGGTCGTGCTGTCAAAAAGGTTGTTGTGGTTCCCGGCCGCATGGTGAACATCGTCGTCTGATCGCTTGATGCGGTGGTGACTCGACGACGAAAGTGATTCGCAGATGAACGATCCAAATCAGGCCGTGCCGCGCGGCTGTGAAGTACTTGTTGTGGGTGCTGGCCCGACAGGTCTTTCTGCAGCGTTGGCGCTGGCGGCACAGGGTGTTCGCGTCGCCATTGTTGATGAAGCACCCACGAGACATCGTGAAGCGCGCGCGAGTGCGGTCCACGCACGAACGCTCGAATTACTCGCGCCATATGGAGTCGCAGATCGCATCGCTGCGTACGCGAATCCAGTGCATGAAGTGCGATTTTTCAACGGTGACGGACAGCAAATCATGCATCGAACGCTTGAAGCGATCGACTCGCAGTATCCCGCGCTCCAAAATGTGCAGCAGTGGCGCACCGAAGCCTTGCTCGAGGATCAGCTGCTCGCACGCGGCGTCGAGGTGGAGCGCGGCGCGCGCTTTCTCTCGCTGACGCAAGATGATGTTGGTGTTGAGGTGACGCTGGCAACTCCGCACGGCAATCGCGCACTGCGAGCAGCATTTGTTGTCGCCGCAGATGGTGGACACAGTGCGGTGCGGCATGCGTTGGGGCTACACATGCAAGGCACCGATTACCCCGAGCGTTGGATTGCCGGCGAACTCGAAGTTGCCGAAGGAGCGACCGCGACCGAATCGGTGGTACTCTTTGACGCTGATCGCGTGAGTTTGCAGTTCCCGCTTGATCACGGTCGACTCTTCTTCGCGACGTTGAAGGAGGATGAACTTCCGGGACAATCGCATGGCAGTGTCGCGCCGGAAGAAGTCGCGCGGATCTATCGCGCGGGCTTCGGCCGTCATGCGCTTCTTGGCGCCGATATTCGTGCGATTCCGTGGTCGTCGCTCTTCGTGATGCATCAATGCACGTTGCCCACATATCACTTTGGACGCATATTCCTTTCAGGTGATGCGGCGCATCTTTGCTCCGCGGCTGGCGGAAATGGCATGAATGGTGGTATCGGCGATGCGACCAATCTCGCATGGCGCATCGCGGCGCATCTTCGTCTCGGTGCACGTGCTTCCATTCTCGATGGGTATTCGGTTGATCGGCATGAGCACTTCGAACACGTCAATGCATCGAGTGATGCGACGCATCGCCTCCTCGCGGCGCATGATCCAACGTGTTTCAAAGTTGATGCGCCCCGCGGAATTCGCGCGACACTTGCGCGAGTCTTGACGCATGCGCCCACCGGCCCATCGCCCGCGACACGCGATCTTGGCGAGACGTCCTTTGTCCTCGCGCGCGACGAGGCGCTCGTGAGTCATCTCGCGAGTCACAGTGCGTCACTCACCGCCATTCGCGCGGGCATGCGCGTTCCACCGCTTGCGGATTGCTCCGTCGGATTTGGTGCGCCGCGTCCGTGGTGCGCATTGTTTGACGCGTTTCATTGGACACTTCTTCTTGCCGTACCTTCGCGCGATGCGATTCGCGCGAAAGACGTGGAAGCGCTGGATTCGCTTGCTGTTTCGCGGCTGCGTGGTCGGGTTCGAACCGTCGTCGCAGCGGCCGATGCGTTCGCGTGGAATGCGCCGCGGCCAACGGTTTATCTGGTCCGGCCCGATGGGATCGTGGCCTATTGCGAGGATTGTGCCCCCGGCGGAATTCCGAGTGGCGCGCGCCTCTCCGTGTGGCTTGACCGTTTCTTTCCCGCGGCCGATTCGATACGCTGACTTCGTGACGGCTCGCAATTCCTCGCCGATCGTCTGCCGTGTCCTCATGCTCTTCGCGTGTGCGTGCATGACACTTCTGCTTGCAGCGTGCGGGACAGACAAGTGCGATCTCGATCGTGTGGGAACACCGCTTCGATTGAGAGATCTGCGCGAAACGGCCTCGTGGACGCCCGACTTCGATCGTGCGTGGTGGAACGATATCGATCGCGCCTATGTCGAGTACGACGAAGAAGTCGGTCGCATTGTGCGCGCATCGTGGGATCCGTTCGTGCGCGCGCTTGTCGCGAGTGAACAGACGGGCTTTCCGAAAGAGCGACGCGCTGCACGTGCGATGTGGGAATCGCATCTCCGTATGCGTCGCGCACTCGGAGACGCGGAGAATCAATTCTGCGCTGCGCTCGACGCCGCACTTCCTGATCGAGCGAACCCCTTCATCGAGTTGCTGCGCGCGCGCGGTGCGTTTTGGCGCGAAAGCGCCGTGTGGGTTCCACATGGTCAACGAGCACCTGGGCCGCTCGAAGTGCTTGCGATGACCGGGCCGCCGAGCGCTGACGCTGTGATAGCCCGCGCGGCGACGAAGGCGTATGCGAGACTCGCGCCCATTGCGCGTCGTGCGGCGGAAGAACGCTTTGAGGCGTATCTCGATTACTGCGATCAAGTGACCGACGCAGAGAGTGAAGTCGCAGCCGCGAAATTTGAACGCGAGGCTTTGCCCGCTGATGCGACGAAAGAGGCGATCGAGGCCGCGGATGCACGGATCAAAGCAGCGAGCGCGGCAGTGGATGCAGCCAGTCAAGCGCTTCGCAAAGTGACGCGTCGCGAGGCAGATGAGAAGTTTCGGCTCGCGTTGTTGCGAGAGGATCGCGCATGCAGCGAAGCGCTTTCGGACGGCGAACGCAGCATCGATTACCTCGACCGTGTTGAAGCGTTTCTCCACATTGGTCTCCGCAGCCAGCAATCGCTCCGCGCATTACGCGCGGTTGCGTTGCGCGTGGTCGAGCAGCGATTTCCTCAGGATGAGGCGCGTCGAACGCGCGTTGAGCGTGCATTCGACGAGTACTTCAACCGAGAGAAGAACTTGCGACCGCGGCTTGCTTCTGCCTCGATGAAAGAGCGCGCGGTGGCATATCAGGCGGTGCTGCAACTGGTCGGTCCGCTGTACGGCGAGCTCAACGCCGCGACTGGAGTCGCAGGCGAATCGCTTGAATTCTTCTCGATCGAAGTTTCCGCGGGCCGTCGAAGCGCCAAGGAGAGTGCCGATGCTGTTGTCGCGCTCGTCAATGGTGAGAATGTGCAACAAGCTGAGGCGCTGATCGAGGAGTCTGACGTTGATCAAACGATCGGACAGACGCGCGATCAAGGCATGCGCGCTTTCGCGGGCTCTGCGCTCTCGCCGCGTGTTGTGCGCGCTCTTTCTGCAGGTTTGCGGCTTGATGTCGAGCGTGCCGCGAGCCTCGAGCGATTTCGCTCGGAGGAAGCAACGCGCCTCGCGCAGTCGACCGCCTCGTTGATCGAGCGCTTTCGCGAGGTTGGTCGTCGATTGGAACGGGGTGCCGAAGAGAGTTCGCGCGAGGTGTCGACGGAGTCGCGTGTGCGCGATGCGCTGCGCGAGACTGCATCGATCACCGCCGCTTTTCGCGCGCTCGATCAAGCCGCGAACGAGCGACTGCTTGCAGAAGCGGCAAGGCTCGCAGAAGTTCCAAACGACGACGCACGTCTTGCGACGGCTCGCGTGGAGTTTGAACTTCTCTCGTTGATCGGGGCTACTGCGGACATGCAGGAGTGGTACGCGATCGGTGGATTGGCTCCTGAGGCGATCGTGAGTCCGTTTGAAGTTGTGCGAACGATGGACGCGGATGACGCGATTCGGGAGGCCGCCGAGGCGCTTGTCTTTGCGCGCGCGGATGAACTTCGCGCCGGCCACCAAGAAGCGGCAGCAGCGCAACTTCACAATACAGGCGCGTTTCTCGTGCGTCTCATCGATCGGCCGCGCGACGGTCGCTTGCCGAGCGAGCCGTGGTATCCGATTCCGAGTGGCGCGCACGCAATCTCTGTTCGAAATCAACTTGCGAGCGAACTCGGTCGCGTGCTTGGTGCGGCCGCTGAGCGCGCGTTTCATGAGCGTTGGCGCGCGATGACGCGACCCACGATGACACCCGCGCGAGAGCGCGGTTTGCTTGCGATGGACGCATTCGTCGCGGGGGCACGCATGACACACGAAGAGCGTGTGGAGACGCAAGAGGTACGTCGTGCGGTCGAGGAAGTCCTCGTGCGTACCGACGTCGCGCGTGAAGACGCGCTCAGAAGACTCCACGCGTTCGTCTCGACCTGGATGGCGGGTTCGAGTGTGCGCTCAGAGGAGGATTGGAAAGCAGTCGCCGCTCGAAGCGCTGAAGCGGCGTGGCTCCGCGCACGGGTCAGCGACGTCGACGAACGCGCACTGCTCCAATGCGCGCGACTCCTTGCTGATCAGCCTGCGGCAGAGGAGATTCTGCACGAGCTCGAGGTGTTTCCTGTCCGGCTCCCGGCACGGCTTGCGCCGTATTTCCCTGAGGCAGAAACGCGTTGAGACGCGAAAAGTCCCATGCGCACTTCGCGTAGACTCGCGGCCATGGCCCGTGAACATCTGCCCATTCAAATTGGTTTGCCACGCGAGAGCGCATGGGAGATGGAGGAGTATCCATCGTCGCGGTATGTCGCGTTTATCTGTGGCGATGAGTTGCCCGATCCTGCTGATGCGTTCGACGCGCTCGGTGAGAGTTTCGGTGTCGCACCGCAAGACATCGCTCCGCTTCCAACGAATGCCGACGAAGTGCAATGGGCCTTTCGATGCCGCATTCCAAGTCGCACGTCGCCCATCCTCGTCTGGTGTGAGCGCGTCGGTGCAGCGGATATTCCTGATGGCGAAGTCGCGGACGCGCGTTGGTCGATTCTCGTCGAAGCGCTGCTTGAATTGGCTGATCCATTGCTTGATGCCGCGCGACTGGGCGCGATTGTCGCGCGCGCTGGTGGCACACGGACGCGATTGATGCTGAACCCTGATCTCGGGGTCGTGTATCGCCTCGACGAGATCAAACGGCTCTTCCTCGCCTCGCCGCCCGGACAGCTGCTCGACGAGCGACATCTCTACCGGATCGAGGTTGTGGCGAAGGACCGCGCCAACGGACCTTACTGGCTGTCGACCGTGGGTTTCTGGCGGATCGGTCGACCCGAACTCGAGATGCTCGAGATCCCTGCGGACGAACTGCGTCCCGCACTCGAGTTGCTTGATGCGCTTGCCTCGCGACTCGCGACCGAGCCGATGCCAAGTGCCGGCGTGCCTTTCGAGGCTGGCGCCGACCTGCGCGTCGCGCTCGTTCCGGCAGCGGAGGCCGCGGAGACACTCAGCGACGGCATGCCGGGATCGCTCGAGGATCGCAAGCGACTGGCGCGCGGGCCACGTGCGGCGGTGTGCGCGGCGGGGAAGCGGGGCCGTTTCCGCCCGGTATGGATGCCGCCGCACGAGGAACTCCAGGCGATCGGGCGCGGTGAGCGCGCGCTCTTTCTCGCGCCGCGCGTGGTCGAGGTTCGCGAGCGTCGCGCGCGGGCCGAGTGGGATGCCTTCGTCGCGTCGTTCGCAGCGCACGGTGCCGATCGCACGCGGGCGCACTTTGCGAAGGTCGCGGTGACGGCAACTGGTGCAACGCAGGAAGCGGGCCACGGCGGCGGCGGTGGAGACTCCGGGCGCGCGGGGATTGAACACGTCTGGATTGAGGTCGAGACGGCCGACGCGACAAGCGTGCGCGGCATCGCCAATCGCATCGAACCCGTGGAGGGCGACGCGGCGTCCGACGAGCGCACTTCCGAAGGGCGACGAATCGAGTGCCCGATCGAACGGGTGGGCGACTGGCTTGTGCGCGGTGTGGTCGTGCCGGGACATCCGATGCCGGTCGACGCGACCCCTGAGAGCGCGTCGATTCTGCGATAGCACTCGATCCGCTCCCCCTCCGAGCCTGTGGCGACGGAACACGGAATCTCCCACGCTTCCATCGACTTCCTCCAAGATCCCGGCCACAATGGGATTGTGCCCGTTGCCAACGACATCCCGAAGCGCCGAACCCGCGTCATTCGCGCGGGGATCGTGTACGCCGGTGTCGTTCTCGCGATTGGAATTGCCGCAGGCTCGCGACCGAACAACCTGCTTGTGTGGGTCTTTGCGTGCTTACTTGCAGCCCTCGTCGCGTCGGGCATCGTCAGTGGCTTCATGATGATGCCGCTTCGCGCGACGCGGATTGAGCCGCGGCGTGGTCGCGTTGGCGAGCCTCTGCTCGTTCGTTACGAGATACGCAACACGTCTCGCATCATTCCCGCGTACGACCTTCATGTGGCGGAGAGCGACGCAACGAAACCTGGGGGTCTTGAGCCTGCGGGCGAGGCGTGGATCTTGCACGTCGGGCCGGGGGATCGTGTGCATGCAGAGGCGGTTTTCCGTCCTACACGTCGCGGGGCACTCCGTCTCGCACGTTTCGAAGTGACATCGACGTTTCCTTTCGACCTCCTTCGCAAGGTGCTGCTCTTCACACAGCCCGCGGAAGTGCTCATTCATCCAGAGATTCTTCCGCTCCGAGAAGGCGTACTTGAGCGTGTGACCGCGGGTGGCGCGGGCGGCCAGCGCATGTCGAGTGAAGGTGGTGGTACGGACGACTTTTTCGGCGTGCGTGAGTACCGCCCCGGCGACAGTGTGCGGCAGATTGCTTGGAAGCGTCTCGCAGGAACAGGCAAACTCGCGTCGATTGAGCGGAGTCGAAGCGTGCCGCCTCGGGTTCGCATTCTTCTCGATCTCTCAAGACCCACGACTTCGCTTCGCATCGCGGAGGGTGAAGATGCTCGTGCGCTTGAAGAACGTGCGATTGTGCTCGCGGCGAGTTTCGTCGCCTATTGCGATCAACTTGGCTACGAGTACGCATTGTCGGTTGCGGGGTTGACCGTACCGCCCGTCGCGCTTCGGCGGGGCCATTTTCATCGCGAGAAAATCATGTCGCTTCTCGCTGCGCTTGATCTTGAGTTGCCTCGAACTGCCGGAATTGGACTTTCTACGAGCGATGAACGCGCAACCACCATCGTGGTGCACGCGGATCGCGCGGATACGTCGCTTGCGCCGTCGGAAGCATGGCACTTCACCGCGCGACAACTTGAAACACTCGTTGTTCGGAGCGGCTCAACTCTCGGAGACGACTCACGTAGGGAGGGTCGCGCATGACGCTTCTCCGTCGTCACCGGATTGCAAGTTTTCTCCTGGCGATTGTCGCGATCGTGGCGTTCTCGATCGCGGAACTCGACTTCTCCATGCTCTTTCTCGGCGTCGTGCTCGCCGTGCTCAGTTGGTACGTCACCGAAGGGCCGCGCGGACGAACGCTGCCAGATTGGGTCGCGAACACGCTGGTGGTCGGCGCGATCGCATGGGAAGCGTTCCGATTTGTCTCGACCGGCGAACTTGCGGACGCAATGGGTGCGCTCGGTCGCACAATGGTGTGGATCCTGATTGCGAAGCTCTTCGCGCGTCGCACTCCGACGGAGGAACGGCAACGATTCGCGCTCTCAACAATGCTTGTGATTGCCGGTTGCCTTGAGAGCGTTCAATTCGCATTCGGGCTTCTTGTGATCGTCTATGTCTGCGTGGCGATCTGGGCGACGATGTTGTGGCGACTTGCGCGAAGCGCCGATGAAGCACGCCGTTCACGCGAATCCAGTCATGGCTTCGCTCCGCCGATTGAAATCGCGATTGGTCGCCGATCGGCTCCGCAGTTTCGTGGACTCGTGACCGCGTCCATTCTCGTCGTGCTTGCAGGTGGCGTTGGTGTGTTCATTCTCTTTCCACGCTTCGCTGAAATTGGCGGCGCCAATCTTGCGGGCCGGAGTGTGAGTGGTTTCACGGATGAGATTCGATTGCGCCGGGGCGATCGCATCACCGAAAGTCGGCGTGAACTCTTCACGGTGCGCTGGGTCGATCCAGATGGTTCTGCGCGACGCATGTTGAGACCACTGCTTCTGCGGGGCGCGGTGCTCGGTTGGTACGACGCAGCTGGTGAGCGATGGGTGCCACTGCGTGCCGAATCGGGCATCCGCACGGTACGCACGCCCGAAGATGGTGCCTTTGCGCGGCTTGCGCGAAACGAGCCGGATCCGCCAGGCGCAGCGGCAACGATTGAGATTGAGATGCGGTCCTTTGCGACCGATGCGATTTTCTCGATCTACGCGCCGATCGCGATTGCAACGAGTGAACCCCGTTCCGTGTCGATCGATCCGGCGACGCTTGTCTTGCGTGACGTTTCAACGGATCGCATGGGACGCTATTGGAACTATCGGCTTCAAGTACAGCCGCAACCAACGTCGGAGATGCTGCGGGCACTCAGCACCGGGGATGCTCCGCGCGGTGCATATCTCTCGTTGCCGATCGATGCGATTCAGCCGATTGCGGAGTCGATCCTCGCGGAGGTACAGACGAATAGCGGATTGCCGCCACGCCCTGACGCCGATGCAACGGCGAGCGAGCGTGCGGTGTGGGGCCGTGAAGCCGCGCGTGCGATTGCTGCGTATCTCCGCACGAACTTCACCTATACCACCGACCTCTCGACGCTCCCGCGCGTGGAAGGCGAAGATCCGATTGTGAGTTTTTTGACGCGCTATCGACGCGGTCATTGCGAGTACTTCGCGAGCGGACTTTGCGCAGTGCTGCGCTCGCTCGGCGTCCCCGCGCGCATCGTGACAGGCTTTATCGCGATTGAGTATGACGAGAACAGTGAGCACTACATCGTGCGTGAATCGAACGCGCATGCATGGGTGGAAGTACGCACAGGGCCCGATGCATGGATGGCGATCGACGCGACGCCTGAAGAGAGTTTGCTTGAGTTACAGGAGCGCAATCGCTCGTTTGTCGATCGGTTCCGGTGGATGTACGGAAGTCTTGAGTTCTTCTGGAACTCGCGTGTTGTGAGCTATGACGCGTCGGTGCAGTCGACCTTTGCGAGTCGTGTGCAAGGCTCGTGGCGCGAGGCCGCGGGGGAACGTCTGTCGCAAGTTCTCGCGAAGATGCGCGCGATCGCAACCGATCTCTCGCTCGGTCGGGCAGGTGGCGCGTGGTTTGCGACAATCGCGATCGGTGGCTGTACGGCGCTCCTCGCGGTACTGATCGTGACCAATCGACGTCGCCGATTGCGCGCGCGGCTCGGCGTGCTCGGCGCAACGCGTGCGGAGCAGCGACGGCTTGTGCGCGACGCCGCGTTCTACGTGGAGGCGCTCGATCTGCTTGCGAAGGCGGGTTACGCCAAGCCCTCGCATTTGACGCCTCGGGCGTTCGCGGACGATTTGCGGACCCGACACCGGGCGCTCGGGGATGCGTTCGCAGAGGTTGCCGAGCGCTTCTATAGCGTCCGATACGGCGGCGTTGGCGGCGCAAATGAAGCCGCCCGCGGGGCCGATTCCCACCTTTCTCTCCTTCTCGCACTTCGCGACGCGATCCGACAAAACCGCGCGGGACGACGTGCCGATTGAAAGAGGGTCGTCGAGGGCGTTGTTTTCCTCGCGTCCGCGGGCTTGACCGTACCTCATTCCGGGGCGCGCACCCGCAAGGAGCTCTCTATGCCAGCATCAAGATCACGTACGACCGAATGGCGACGCTCACTCGAGCAACTACGTTCACGCGAAGGCGCAATTGAAATCGCTGTCGCACGCGACGGCACCGACGATGAAGCGGTGCTCGGTTCGAGCGACCTTGTTTGGCGCGTTCGTGTGCTCGACCTCTGCGAAACGGAAGTCGCGGTGGATCTGCCGTTCGCGCTCGGCCGCGCGGTTGAATTGCCGACCGGTACCGAACTCGTCGGCGCCATTGCGATCGGGCAGAACCGTTGGATGTTCCGCACGAAAGTGATCGGAGCATGGCAGCCAAAGGCGCCCTATCCGCGTTCCCATCGGGCGGTGCGACTCGCGCTTCCAGATCATGTCGAGCGTTGTTTCCGTCGTGCGACGCGCGTGGATGTTGCGGCGATCAACTTGCCGAAGGTTGAGATTTGGCCGTTGCTTGAGCCGCGTTCGGTGTTGCCTGCGCAGCGCGCGAGCGAGATTGCATTTCGTGCGGTGCTTGCTGGCGAGAAGGCCACGGCACCAAGCGATGATTTGCTGCCGACCGTCGGGCCTGGTTTTGGCGCGACGCTCGTCAATCTCGGCGGCGGCGGTCTTGGCATTCTTGTCGAGCCGGACGACACAGCGGTGCTCTCGCGACATCGGCTGTTCTGGATTCGATTCACGCTCGGCGACGTGATGCCTGTGCCAGTCTGTTGCGCGGCGCGTGTGGTGCACACACATATGGATAGTTCGCACCGAATCTATGCGGGTGTGTCGTTTGACTTTGATTTCAATCCCGCGCATCAGCGCGTGGTGGCGGAACAGATCGTGCATGCGATTGAGCGGCTCACGAAGGCGCAGCGGAAGGCTGCGTAAGTGAGCCCGGCGAACATCGCACCTCTCAACAGATGACATACAACGCGCCGCCCTTTCGGGTGGCGCGTTGTGTTGTGCATTGATCGACGGGAGTTGGTCTTCGCTCAGTTCACTGGACACGCGCCCCACGCAGCAAGAAGCGCGGAAAGATCTGACGCGCCAACCGAGCCGTCACCGTCGATGTCGATGTTTGGATCTGCACTGCCCCATCCAGCGAGCAGTGTGGAGAGGTCCGACGCACCCGTGACGGCGTCGCCATCGAGGTCTGTTGGGCATGCGTCAAAGGCCGACTCGCACGAATCGATGATGCCGTTACCGTTGGTGTCGGCCACGGTGCCGGCCGCGATCTGGCAACTGTCGAGTTCTCCGTTGAGGTCGCAGTCGGCGCTCGTCGCGGCAAGGTACGAAACCGAGATCGCGATCCAAGTTCCGGTTGGGCAGAGTGAGGCGCTCACGGCGCTGGAAGGAACGAGATCAATCCGCCACTTGCCGTCGGCGCCGATTCCGTCGTTGAACTGTTCCGCACTCATGGTGAGCGTGATCGGCCCAACATAGGTGCAGTCGCTTGTTCCGCCGAGGACATTGCGCTCAAAGAGCGTGCCGCAGGAGAGCGTCACATACTCAAGGTCGCCGCTGAAGTCGCCTGTCGCGGTGATTTCAAGTTGCACATTGCTGACGGCAGGTGCTGCGCTAGAAATCACATAGGTCTTTGGTGAGGTGAATCCGATCGGCGACAGCGCGCCACTGCCGGTGGCGACCTGCAGTTGCTTCTCGCACTCGTCGGCAAGTCCGTTCGAGTTGCAGTCTTCCGCGAAGCCCGACGCGAAGTCCCAGCAGTCTGGTCGACTGTTGCCATTGCAATCGGTTGCCCACAGTTCCTGTCCGTCGAAGATGCCGTTCGAGTTGCAGTCGCCGCGCGAGATGGCAAATGAACTGGAGTTGCCCGCTGCGATCGCCGCGTATGGACCAGCGGCTGCGGGGAAGATCAGTTGCCCCGAACTGGCGTTTCCCCAGCCGACCACGCTTCCATCCGACTTCAGCGCCAACATGTGCCTACTGCCCGCTGCGATCGCGGTGACGCCCGTCAGTGTGGGAGGCACATTGCACTGTCCGTTCGCGTTCGCGCCCCAACAGACGACGGTGCCATCTGTGCGGAGCGCGGCGGCAAAGTTGCCACCGGCTGCAACCTTGAGCGCCCCGGTCACCGGGGACGCGGGCGGCGTTGGCGCGGTACCCCACGAAGCGATTTGCCCGTCGGAGCGCACCGCGAGCGAGTAGGACTCGCTTGCATCGATATCGACGCATGCGGGGAGACCAGCGGGCACCGTGCATTGACCAACGAGATTTTCGCCCCAGCAGACAACCGTGCCGGAACTCTGCAACGCGACACTGTGATACGCCCCGGCCCCGATGTCGGTCACATTGGCGAGCCCCGCAGGTGGCATGTAGGCCGTTGTGGTCGTGCCCCAATAGGCAACAGTTCCCGTTGCGCGCAGTGCGATGCTGAACTCGCGCGCGGCCGCGACCTTGGTGGCATCCACGAGGCTTGCGGGGGCGATGCACTGTCCATAGTTGTTGCTGCCCCAGCAGTACACAGTCCCGTTCGTGCGGATCGCGATGCCGTGGAACGCCGCCGCCTCAGTCTCGATCGCCTTGATGTAGCCAAGCGAAGGCTGCGGGTTTGTCACGCCGTAGAGGTTGTACCCCGTCGAGTAGTGCGTGCCGATGCCGTCAGACGCGCGGAATCCAAGTTGGAAGTGCACGAGCCCGGTCGCTCCGGCGTAGCCGCCGACACGGATGTAGACCAAACCTGCAGCGACCGGAAGATCCGTGATTGCAGATTGGTAGTTCGTGGCCGTTGGGCAGTGATCGTCGTCGCACCCGATACGAGTCAGCGCGCCGCAGGTGCCTTGGTAGATCACGACCGATGTGTCGAAGTTTGATCCGCAGAACGACAGCGACAACGCGCCCGCCGTCGGAGCCTCATAGACGTACCACACATCCTTCGAGTTGTTCCACGCGAGATAGGTGCATTCGAGGTCCGCGGGCGGGTTGGCCGACGGCGTCATCGTCGCGGTGTCGGTGGAGCCATTGAAACCCACGACCGCTGCGAACGGACTCGTGCACTCGTCGCCCGTCGCGCGGGCGTGGCAGATCGGTGCGATGACGCCCGTGAAGGCCAATACGAGGAGCGCGCACAACGAAGTGGAATTGGTCGAACGGGGTCGATGCATGGGATGCTCACATGACGGCAACGGGGTTTGGAAACATTCGCGCGCGGTTCATGCGCTGTAGAAGCGGAAACCGGATTTCGTAGTGATGCACCGTGCGCAGAGGGCAAAAGAATCCAAAAAACACGCAGGGCGCCAATCCGCTGGCGCCCTGCGTGCAAACGTGGAATTCGAAAAGCTCGCGGTCGACGCTGTGTCGCCGACCAAGGACAGATGCGCAACGCGGGCGTCGACCGTGTCACGGTTTCTCAAGTTTTTTCGAAATGATGCGGAGTTCGCGCGCGGTTCGGTCACCCGCCGGCGCGAAAGGCTCCCGACTCGTGGCTCTCGCGGACTTCAGGGCTCTCGCGGACTTCAGGGCTCTCGCGGACTTCAGGGCTCTCGCGGACTTCAGACCTCGGGCGACTCTCAGGGCTCTCGCGGACTTC
>CAIWCL010000119.1 GCA_903911205.1 uncultured bacterium | reverse complement strand
GCAAATATTGTGCGCACCACGACAGAGGAGTCGACCCACATCGTCGCGTGGATCTTCTCCATCGGAGTCTGGTGGTGCTTTCTCGCACTTCTCTCCGCGATCGTGATTTCCCCGCTTCGCCTTGGTTGGTACGTCTATCGTCGAGGCCGAACGATCGTGCGACAGCGTCGGATTGATCGAAGTCACTGCCCAAACTGTGGCTACAACGCGCGGGAGTCGCTCTTGCGCGGGCGCTGCCCTGAATGTGGCGCAGAGTTGTATGAACGGCCGGATGTGTATTGACGCGTGTTGGCGAGAGCGAGGGTTTGCGTGATCCACGCCAGAGCGAGCGAAAGCGGGCACACACGTGATCTACGCCAAAGCGAGCGAAAGCGGGCACCTGAAGCGAAGCTTCAGCAGCCCGCTCAGTCGCGAGCGCTCAAAGATGTCGCGGTCGCCGCTGCGGCGGCTCCCTTTGGCGTAGTTCACGCCAAAGCGAGCAAAGACTTGCGGACCTGCGCGAAGCGCAGCCCGCAAGTCAGTTGCGAGCGCTCAATCCACAATCGGCCGCAGCAGAATGTCCTTGAACTCGATGTATGCGCCCTCTGATTGGAGCGCGATGCGGCCCTTGTTCACTTCGACGTTCGTCGCGATGTTCTGCAAGAGCCCGTTCACCCACAGTTCGATCGTGCCTTTGTTGACGACGATGCGGTACTGGTTCCACTCGCCGAGCGGCTTCTCGTTCGTGTCGCGCAACTTCACGGTGTGACGACCGTTCGTGCGCTTCGCATCGACCGTCGCCTTGTACTCGCCGATGTTCCAGAAGTCGCCAGCGTTCTTCGAGTGGAGCTGCGCCTCCATCGACTTTGGCCAAACGACATCGTCGCCAATCGTTCGGAGCAACACACCCGAGTTCCCCTCGCCCTTCGCCGGATCAAATCGCCACGAAAGTTCGAGGATGTAGTTGTCGTAAAGCGCTTCGGTTTGGATGTACCCAATCGGTCGACCTGCGCATTGCAAGACGCCGTCCTTCACACTCCACACCGAAAGCTGGTCCTTGCCACCTTTCGCAAGATCCGGCACGAACGCCTTCCAACCCGAGAGATCCTTGCCGTTGAAGAGCATGACCTTCTCGTCCACCTTGATCGGTGAGCCGTCGTTCATGAACTGCTGACTTGTCGCACCAAGCTTCTGGCCCGAGCCAGGTGGTGTGGCCTTCGGTGATTCGTTCGATGGTGCACTCTGCAGTGCGGCAAGGAATGGAACCGAAGCGGTGAGAGCGATCGTGGCAACAAGCGATGTCATGCGCATGGAAGTTCTCCGGGTGCTGCACACTGTAACGGCGGCGCGATGTGAGAGCAGCGTTCCACTACGATCGCGCGCACATCAGAGGAGCCTCCATGTTTGCGCGTTCCATCTTTGCCTGTCTCGCCTGCATCCTTCCCTTGCTCGCCGCGGCGCCGGCATCGGAACCGCCCACCACCGCGTCGCCACTCGAACTTTGGTACGACGAACCCGCATCGAAATGGACCGAAGCGCTGCCGATCGGCAATGGCGAACTCGGCGGCATGGTGTTTGGCGACGAATTCGGCACGATTCAAGTGAACGAGATCTCCGTTTGGGCCGGCAAACCGATCGACCGAAACCGCACACCCGCTTCCGGTTCACTCGCCCGTGCGCGTCAACTTTGGTTCAAGGGCGATGTGCTCGGTGCGCAGAAGATCATGCAAGACGAGTTCATGACGCCCGATTGGGTGCGCTCGTATCAAACACTGAAGACGGTGGGCACGCGTTGGAGCGCGCCGTTTGAGAAGGTGACGGATGTGCGTCGCTCGCTTGATCTCGCAACCGGCGTCGCGACCACTGAATTCACCGCCGACGGCGCGCGCTATCGCTACCGCATGTTTGCGAGCGCTACGGACAACGCGATCGTCGTGCGATGGGAATCGCTCGGCGAGAAGCCGCTCGTCGCAGCGATTGCTTCGGGCCGCGACGAGCTCGTCGATGGTGGAGCGGACATCGAGGGAGTCGAGACGGATGGACGCACCACGCACCTCCAGACCCGCTACGGAACCGCGGTGAACGGCGAGCATCGAGGCGTGCGCTACGCGGGATGCGTCGCGATGCAGCTCGACGAGCGGAACGCGAGCACGGTAGAGATCGAACGCCTGCCCGAGCGGAGCCTCGGCAAGGTCGAGGGGCGCGATCGTACCGGCTCCGAAACCCGCGCCTACACCGTCGTCATCACGGGCGCGACCGACTTCATCGCCGGGATCAATCCGGCCGTGCGCATCGCCGATCCGCGGGTGACGGTGAAGTCGCGCGCGAAGGAGATGCTCGCCGTCGGCTTCGACGAACTGCTCGCGCGGCATACCAAGCGGTACAGCGAAGTCATGGGCCGCGTGTCTCTTGACATCGGCACATCGCCACAGGCGACGAAACCAACCGACGTGCGACTCGCGGAGTTCCGCAACGGTGCGAATGATCCTGCGCTGCTTTCGCTGTACTTCCAATTCGGTCGCTACTTGCTCTTCTCAAGTTCACGGCCGAACGGACTCTTGCCTGCCAACCTGCAAGGTTTGTGGAACGAGCACCTCGCTGCGCCGTGGAACGCGGACTACCACACCAACATCAACATCCAGATGAACTACTGGCACGCGGAGTCGACGAACCTCGCCGAGTGCCATGAACCGTTGTTTGCATTCACCGATCGATTGATTCAAAACGGCCGTATTTCTGCGGAAAAACTCTACGGCGCGCGTGGCTCGGTCGTGCATCACACAAGCGACGCATGGGCGTTTACCGAGCCGATCGGCCTTACCGTGTGGGGCATGTGGCCGCACGGCGGTGGCTGGTTGACGCGTCATTACTTCGAGCATTACGCGCACTCGGGTGATGAGTTGTTCCTGCGCGAGCGCGCGTGGCCTGCGCTTGCCGCGTGCGCAGAGTTCTATCTCGATTACCTCTGCGTCGATCCTGCGACTGGCAAGCTTGTTGCTGGTCCGAGTTCGTCGCCTGAGAACACGTTCATCACCGCCGATGGCCAACACGCGAATATCGGTATGGGCAACGCGATGGATCAGGCCATCATTTGGGATGTCTTCACGAACTTGCTCGATGCCGCGAAGGTGCTCGCGCGCGATGACGACGAACTCACGAAGCGTGTGCGTGTGGCGCGCGACAATCTCGCGTGGCCATCGATCGGCGCAGATGGACGTTTGATGGAGTGGGCGCGTCCTTTCGGCGAAGCAGAGCCAGGACACCGTCACATTTCGCATCTCTTCGGCCTGCATCCTGGTGCGCAGTTCAACTGCGACACCACACCAGAACTTCTCGCAGCAGCGCGCAAAACGCTCGATTTCCGCTTGGCAAACGGCGGCGGCCACACTGGTTGGAGCCGCGCGTGGCTCATCAATTTCTTCGCACGTCTCGGTGACGGAAAGGCCGTCGAGGACAACCTGCGTGCGCTTCTTTCGAAGTCGACACTGCCCAATCTCTTCGACGATCACCCGCCGTTCCAGATCGATGGCAATTTCGGCGGCGCTGCCGGCGTCGCCGAAGCGCTCATGCAATCACACGTCGCGGAGAAGGACGCGTTCGAACCGGGAGCGCTGCCGCGCTACATCATCGACATTCTTCCCGCGCTGCCGCCCTCGTGGAAGACAGGCGAAGTGCGTGGTCTGCGCGCGCGTGGCGGTGTGACGGTGAACAAGCTCGCATGGAATCCGAGCGTCATTCGTGTTGAAATCACCGCGACCGGGCGAGATGCGATCAGCGTGCGCCCCCCACTCGGATGGGAAATCAAAGGCGCGGCGCGAGAGCCAAATGGTTCATACGAAGTGAAGCCGCAAACTCCATCCACTTTCACCATTGAATTCCAGCGTCTGCCAGATTGAGCGAAAAGTGACACTTGTTGAACGCACGGCGCAAAGACGCCAAATGCCTCGCTTCACGCCACCACTGCTTGTGCGTCGCCGCGGCAATCGCTTGCGGCGATGTACCCATGCGGAACACGCTTGATGCACTGCGCACGACCAAAGGTGATCGACTTCTCCAGAGCGACTTTCACCTCGTGCCCACGCGCACGGAGCTCCGCGAGTGTCGTGTCTGCGAATCCTGGCTCCATGTCGAGTTTCAGGCCGTCACTCACCTGCCACCGCGGCGCATCGAGTGCGGCCTGCGGATTTGCGCGCGCATCTTCAAGTCGTGAGGCAATTTGCAGTTGTCCCTGCGGCTGCATGTAACCGCCCATACAACCAAAGGCGACATGCGGCAGCGCAGCGCCCTTCTCATCACGCTCGATCAACATGCCTGGAATGATCGTGTGATACGGCAACTTCGAAGGCGCGTATTCGTTCACATGGCCGCGTTCGAGCGTGAAGCATGCGCCGCGATTCTGCATCGCAATGCCCGTGCCGGGAATCACGATGCCCGAACCCCAACCGGTGTAATTCGATTGAATGAGCGACACCATGTTGCCGTCGCGATCAGCGGTGCAGAGCAGGATCGTGCCACCGGTCTTCGGCGGGCCGTGCTCGAAGTCCTTCGCGCGCGATGAGTCGATTTCAGCGGCCAGTTTCGCAAGAAACTCGCGCGCCAAGAGTTCCTCTGGTTTCAGGCGCATCGCAGCTGGATCACCAACCTCGCGATGCACTGTACGAAACGCGAGTTTCATCGCTTCCGCTGCGAGATGGATGCTGTCGGCGCAATCGGGCGAGAGATCGGCAAAGCGCGGATTTGCGCGGCACTCTTCGAGAATTCCGCGCGCGATTTGCGCGGCGATTCCTTGTCCGTTCGGCGGAATCGCGAGCATGGCTGCGCCAGCGAACGGCGCTTCGAGTGGCTTCACCCACTGCGGTTGATGCGTCACGAGATCTTTTTCATCGAGAAATGCGCCATCCGCGCGCGCGGCGTCGGCGATCCTCTTCGCGATCGCGCCCGTGTAGAACGACGCGCCCTCCGTGCGTCCAATCTCCTCGAGCGTGTTCGCGTGATCGAGAAATACCACGCGCTCGGCGGCAAACGGCGCGCGACCCTCAGGCGCGAAGACGCGCTTCCACTCGTCGTGGCGTGACATCGACGGATACGCGCGTGCCCAGAGTTCCGCCGTGCGCGGCGCCACGAGATAGCCCTCGCGCGCGAAGCGAACCGCGGGTTCCATGAGATCGGCGAACGGCAAT
>CAIWCL010000118.1 GCA_903911205.1 uncultured bacterium | reverse complement strand
GTCGATCACCATCGAGGCATCCATCGACTTCGCGCTGATCGCGACGTCGTGAAAGTCGCGTGCATCGAAGATGTCGAGGTACTCTTCGAGCTTCGCGATCATCAACGCGAGCATGTGGCCAGACTTGTGGCCTGCAAAGAACTTGCCGAGTTCTTCCGCGCGCCTTTGCTTGTCTTTCCGTTCGATGATCGAGCCTTCGTTGACGCCGATGCGAATCGGAATCCCACGTTCCTTGCAGGCATCGATCACCTTGTTGACCTGTTCGCGATCGCTGATGTTGCCAGGGTTCAAGCGAATCTTGTGGACGCCAGCCTCCACGGCTTCCAATGCCCGTTGGTAGTGGAAGTGGACGTCGGCAACGATCGGTACAGAGACCTGCTTCAGGATCTCCTTGAGCGCTTCGGTGTCTTTGCGTTCAGGCACAGCAACGCGCACGACATCTGCGCCGGCAGCCGCGTAACGCTCGATTTCACGCACGCAGGCGTCGATCTCGTGGGTGTAGCCCGCGGTCATGGTTTGGACGGCGATCCGGGCGTCGCCGCCGATACGCACGCGGCCAACTCGGTCATCGCCAACGGTGATCTGACGGGTCTGTCGTCGAGGAAGCATGGGGCGCGAGTATACGACGGAGGCGCGAGGCGGGCGGTTTCCGGACGCGCGGCCGCGATTCCGTTAGATTGCGCGCTCGGGAATTGTGAGCGGGGGCACCGCGCGGTGCCCAAACCTGGTCGCGCTGCGACCGCCGCAAAACCTCGTTGCCAAGCTCTTTGGCAAAACCCTTTGGAGTAGTCATCACATGCAAATCGCCGCAACTGCACCGTACGTCCGAACCCGCCTCTCGGTGATGATGTTCCTGCAGTACGCGATTTGGGGTGCGTGGCTTCCGATTCTCTACCCATTCTTGATGGGTCACCGCGGGTTCTCGCTCGATCAAACGGGCATGTGCCTCATGGCCGGCGCGGTGGGCGCGTTGATCGGTCCCTTTATCGCCGGACAACTCGCTGACCGTTCGTTCGCCACCGAGAAACTGCTCGCGGCGAGCCACCTGATCGGTGCGATCTTGGTGTTCTTCCTCGCCTCAGCCGACACATTTGAGGTCTTCCTCGGCATCAGTTTCGTCTACGGGTTGGTCTATGCGCCCACGATGGCGCTGACGAACTCCATGGCGTTCGCAAACCTCGCCGATCGTGATCGCGACTTCCCCACGGTGCGACTCTGGGGCACGATCGGATGGATTGCGGCAGGTATCACGCTCGGTCAGATTTTGTTCCGCTTCTACAACGACTCGGATACCACACTCAACGCGGGACGTGCGATTGGGTTCCAGATCGCGGGTGGCCTCGGTGTCTTGATGGCGCTGTACTGCCTCTCGCTTCCCAATACACCGCCGACGAAGTCCGCCGCCGAGAAGACCGCCTGGCTTGAGGCAGTGCAAGAGATCTTCCGCCGTCCGCTCATTGTCCTTTTCCTGATCGCTGTTCCGATCAGCATGATTCACCAGTTCTACTTTGTCTTCACGAGCGATTTCGTGACCAAGGTGCAGAAAGCGGCGAATTCAGAGAGTGCGGATGCATTCTCGAATTGGATCAATCAGATCTTTGGCGTCGGCGGCGGCGGATTGATGACCATCGGCCAGATGACCGAAATCGCCGTGCTCGCGGCGCTTCCGTTCTGCACGAAAGTCTTCTCGCGAAAGCAACTTTTGCTGACGGGTATCGCAGCCTATGCCGCACGCATGGCGCTCTTTGCATACGCCCCTGAGCTGCCCACGGTGATCATCGGTATCGCGATGCACGGACTCTGCTTCGGCTGCTTTATCGCGGTTGCGTTCATGGTGGTCGATGAAAACACGACTCCCGACATTCGCGCGACGGCGCAGAATCTCTTCAACCTTGTCATCGTTGGTATCGGCATCATCGTCGGTAGCCTTTTCGCGACGAGTATTGTCGCGAAGTACGCGATTGTGGACGAAGTCATGAACTACACGAAACTCTTCAGTGTGCCGATGTACATGGCGCTTGGATGCTTCGTACTCATGCTTCTCTTCTATCCGTCCAAGAAGAAGGCAGCCTGACGCGCGGTGGCTGGCGAAGCCAACATCACCGACGTCGCAGCACTCGACGAGTTTCGTCGGGCGCTGATCAAGTTCCGCGAGGAAGTTGGTGTTGCCGTCGCCGAAGCGGACAGCGAAGTGAAGTCGACGTTCGTTTGGCTCGAACGGGATCGCATGCTGCATTGGCGGCGGATGGTTCCGCGGCTCGACGAAGAACTCGTTGGCGCGAAGAGTGCGCTGTATCGCAAAGAAATGCAGACGATGGGAACGGGAAAGCGCCCGTCGATCATCGACGAGAAGAAAGCCGTGGAGCGCGCAAAGCGTCGCGCGGAGGATGCGCGGGATCGCCTCGAGAAGACTCGTCGGTGGCTCGCGACGCTCGACCGCGACGTGAGCCTCTTTAAGGGTGCGATGTCGCCAATCGCAACGATGATCGATCGCGATCTTCCAGACGGCATTCTCCGACTTCGCAACATGGCGTTGGCGCTCGAGGCGTATCTGGCGACTCCGACGGTGTCGCTCGGAGAACAACTTGAGCGCGCGCGGACCAAAGTGGCATCCATGCGACGCGGTGGCGACGCGCAGTCTGCGGCAGAAGAAGCGCAGGCGGATCGCGAACGCGCGGAGCTTGAATCGGATGAACGCGCGTTGGCGGCGGCGCGCGATGAAGCACTGCGCGCGATTGGTGAACGTCCCGCCTCCGGAGAGCGATCATCATGAGCCTCTCTGATTCGAAAGCTCGGATGAACTCCGCGCACAGGGATCTCATGAACGCGTGGTACAAGGTGGAGCAGCATTGGCGCGACGACACCGCCCGGGCGTTCAAAGAGCGGTCGATTGACCCGATCGAACGGCAATTGCGCGCAGCGATGAACGCGCTTGAAATGATGGAAGAAACCATTCGCCGCGTGCGAAACGAGTGTGGTGACGATCGGTTGTAAGCGCACATTCATTGTGGCGTGTGTTGGCCGAGTGCAGAAGTCGGTTGGCGTCGGCGCGCGTTAGACTGCGCGCATGGCAAAGGCAATCGCTGACCCGCAAGAACTCCGTCGCTTCGCCCAAGACCTGCACCGTTTCAACGCGGAATTGCAAGGACAAATCAGCGCCATGGGCGCGAAGATGGGCGCACTCCAAGGGACCTGGAAGGATCAGGAGCAGCAAAAGTTCGCGGAAGAGTTTGATCAGACCATGAAGGTGCTGGTCAAGTTCATTCGCGTTTCGGAGCAGCACGTTCCTTTCCTTGTGCGCAAGGCAGAGCGTCTTGAGGAATACTTGAAGCAGCGTTGAGCCGCCGGGAGAAGCCCCCCATGCACGAGTTCGAAACACGCCAATACGTCGGCGGTGCGTTTGTCGTTGGAGACGCCGAGCCTCTTGAGGTGGTCAATCCGGCAACGAACGCGACACTTGCGGTGATTACGGGCGCAAGCGCAGCGCTCGCGACGCGCGCGGCAGAGGCAAACGCAGAGGCTGCACGTGCCATGCGCGCGCTCTCGGTTCTCAAGCGCGTCGAATTCGTTCGTCGTCTGGCGTCCGGCATCCGTGCACAGGCGGCGGGTCTCGCGGCGCTCCTCACAGCGGAAAGCGGGAAGCCGATCGTCGAGAGCCGTGGGGAGGTCGAGTACGCGGCGAGTTTCTTCGACAACGCTGCTGCGGCGGCGGAGTGCGCAGCGGGAGAGCTTCCTGCATCGCGCACGGCAGATCGACGCGTCCTCGTGCTGCGCGAACCGATTGGCGCAACGGTCGCGATTACACCGTGGAACTTCCCGCTCGCGATGATTGCGCGCAAACTCGCGCCAGCGCTTGCCGCGGGTTGCTCGCAGGTTGTAAAGCCCGCCGAAGAAACGCCGCTCACCGCACTCGCCTTCGCGCGAATCTACGAACAGATCGCGCGTGATACAGGCGCCCCGATGGCGGCGTTCAGCGTCGTGATCGGTGATCCGCCGACAGTCGCGGGTGCGCTGATCTCACACCCAGCAACGCGCAAACTGAGCTTCACTGGCTCGACCGATGTTGGCCGTATTCTCGCCTCGCAATGCGCGCCACGCCTCATCAAGACGGCGCTCGAACTCGGTGGCAACGCGCCATTCATGGTCTTCGCCGACGCAGATCTTGATCGCGCGGTGGAGCAGGCGATGCTCTCGAAGTTCCGCTTCATGGGCCAGACGTGCATCTGCGCGAATCGCTTCTTGTTGGCCGCGCCGATCGCAGACGATTTCCTCGTACGGCTCGAAGCGCGGGTGCAAGCGCTCGCGACAGCGATTGGCGATCCAACGCTTGAGTCGACGCGCATGGGGCCGCTGATCAACGACGCGGCAGTCGCGAAGGTCGAAGCGCACGTCGCCGACGCCGTCGCACGCGGAGCACGGTTGCGCATTGGCGGCCGCCGCGCCGCCATCGCGGGCCTCTCGCGGCGGTTCTACGAGCCGACGATTCTCTCGCACGCTGATCCGAGCATGCTCTGTGCGTGTGAAGAGACGTTCGGCCCTGTCGTTGCAGCGATGGCTTTCAACTCAGAAGCCGAAGCGATTGCGCTCGCGAACGCCGTGCCGTACGGCCTTGCTGGCTACGTGATGACGCAAGATGTGGATCGTCTCCTGCGCGTCGCCGAAGCGCTCGATTGCGGCGTCGTCGGAGCAAACGACGGCGCACCGAGCACGGCGGAAGCGCCGTTTGGTGGACGCAAGGATTCGGGCTTGGGGAAAGAGGGCGGCACGCACGGACTCGATGCGTACACCGACCTCAAGTATGTGAGCATGCGAGTGCGATCTCACTGACTTGCTGTCACGCGTGCATCGCGCACGCGCACGCCGTCTCGCAGTCGTCGGCGGGCGCGGCTTTCATTGCTGTCACGGCAGGATGCACATCGATGCTTGGAATCGCGAGCCATCTGGCATCAACATCGGGAGCCACGTTCGGCCTGCGTCAGGCGTGAATTCCGCGCCAAAGCCGGACTCACTCGACGCAAGCGGGCGTCCTGCCCACGACATTGCTCGGACGCAAGAGAGACTGTCGATCCCTTCAGGCAGTGGCTGAACCGCAACCGAAAGGACTTCTCGCGTCGTCGGCGGCAGCACGTTCTCGATCGTCATGAGTCGCGCGGACGCCGGAACTCCAGCTGCTTCGGCATCGGGGCCGTACGGCTGAAGGACTGCTGGTCGATCGACCACAAGCGGCGCACCACCGTCTCGGAACTGAACCGTGACTCGCACGCTGAAGCCCGTCGGGGGCATGGGTCGGCTGGCTCTCGGAGCGTTGGCCCATCCTGTGACTTTGACCGAAGAGGATCCGGCGATGTTTCCGGCGTTCGCCACCATGCGAATGCGGCTGATCGAGGTCACACCTTCGGGCATCACCTGTCGAACAACGATGGATTGCGCGGGATATTGGGCGGGCTGGTCCGCTCCCAACGGGAAGCCGCTTCCAATTTCGCCCTTCTCACAGCCTGCGAACGTCGAAAGCGGCGCGAGGCCTGGAACCTCATCGCAGCCGAGTCCGCGTCCCCAGAAAAACGCGCCCGCGTTGAAGCTCTGCGCCATCGTGGCCTGTCCACAGAATCCGTTGCCGAGTGTCCCTGCGCCCGGTCGTGGATCGTCGAAGCTCACGACGCTGACATTGCCTTCGTCGGAATCCCAACCGACCGACGCGCAATCGAGCGTCACTGGGTACACCAGGCTCGGTGCGTTGATCGGATCTGGGCGCATCGGCCGAACCGTCGTTCCCGTCCCGTCGCGGAAACTATCGCCGTAGTAACTCCGGAGGACAGGAGCACCATTGCAATCGGCAACGAATCCAGGAGCCGTTGTGGGAATGCATGGACCCCACGCCGCCAACATCAACGAGAGATCCGCGGCGTCGACAGCGCTGTCGCCGTTGAGATCCGCGAGACATGGCGCTGGCGCTGTGGGACACGCGCCCCAGCCCGCAAGGAGCCTCGACAAATCCGCCGCATCAACGGAACCGCTCCCGTCGAGATCGCCAGTGCAACTCGTTCCACCACCGATGGTGGCGGTCATCGCATAGCCGAAGCCAACGTCTCCCGCCGTTGCGACGGGTTGCCAGGTGATGTACACGCCAGCAACGCTGCTCGAGCGAACAGTGCGCATCGACATCACTTCGAAGCCGTCGGACATGAGCGCGGTGTCGCTATTCCAAAGGACGGCACCAGTTGCGGCATCGATGATCCCGACGCGCGCTTTCGCTCCGACGGGCGCACCGCCCTGAAACGCAATCCCGAGGCTGATGGCGTTCACGGTGACCGTGATCGGGCCGGAGGGATGCCGCACATTTCGTACGCAACTGAACGATGCATCAATCGGAGTGATGCCGTCGCCGAGAATGATCGACTTCGCCTCGCCCATCCACGGTGTTTCGTCCGCGCATTGGATCGGCGCTACTCGGTCACATGCCTGAAGCAGACGATTTGCAGCGCCCCCGAGTGTTCCGTTGCCTCCGGGGGCGACTCGTGCAGGATCGGTTTGGTCGCTCAGTTCGCCGCGCACGGCGGATGAAAGCAGTGCGAGATAGGTTCGCGACGCAATGGTCACGGGAAGAGCGAGTTCTGCCGCAGTGGGCGGATGTCGCTCGAGATACAGCGCGGCCACGCCGGCGACCATCGGAGAGGCCATGGACGTGCCTCCATTGATCGTCAGGCCGCCGCTTGGACGAAGCCAGTCCGCCGCGAGAATTCCCGTTCCGGGAGCCCACAGGCTTACGCCGGGTCCGAAGTTCGAGAAGATCGCCGGGTGATCGTCGGCATCGGTGGCGCCGACGGTGAGCGTGAACGCGGACGCCGCCGGATACATCCATGAGGCAGGCCACGATTCATTGCCCGCCGCGGTGACCAAGGGAATCCCGTTGAGCATCACGTTCGCCACCGCCTCCTCAAACACGGCCGCGGATGCCCCGCGGTGCTCGCCGCTGAAGGACATGTTGACGACCGCCGGAAGTTGCACGTTTCCGGGAATGAGCAGCCAGTTGAGCGCGGCGACGGCAGCGGAGGTGTTGTATTTCCCTTCTGGATTGGTGATCGCGAGCGACACGATGCTCGCACCCGGCGCAGGACCTGTTGTCGCACCCGCCGCGCATCCAGCGACGTGCGTGCCGTGACCTCGGATATCACGTCCACCATTCGCATCTGGGCCCGTGTAGAAGTTGACGAGCCGCTGCACACGCCCAGCAAACTCCGAGTGATCGGGGTTGATTCCACTGTCGATGATGACAACCGTCACGCCCGACCCGTCGGCCCCGCACGGTTCGAACGCAGGTGCCAGACCTTCGGCCTGCGAGATGCGTCGCAATCCCCAAGGATTTGGGCTGTTGGGATCAGAGGGTGCGTCACCCATCATGCCAGTGATCGCGCCGGTCAGATCCGGCTCGACGCGTGCCACCAGTTCGTGTTGGCGAAGTCGATCTGCTTCGGCGGCAGTCATGGATGCCGCGAAGCCGATGACGGCGTGCTCGTAGCGAAAGCGCACCCGGTTCTCGCCGATGGTTTCATCCAGTACGCGATCGATCAGCTCGGAAGCCACGGATGGCTTGGTGTTGCGAGCTGATGCACGCAGTTGAACCAGATAGGAGGGAAGCCCCGTGACCTCATCGATCGCTTGCCCGATGGCGGCTTCTTCAATCGGGCGTGGCAGCGTGGAGGCCTGCGGCGAACGACTTACCGGTTGTGTTCGCGAAACTTTTCCTACTAGAGGCGCCGATGTCGGTGTGGAGATGTGTGCGTTGCGCGAGGCTTCGACCGCCGAGCGCGCAGCAATCGAAGCCGCGACGCAGGGTTGCACGAAGCAGAGGGACGTGACTGGCAAAACGAGGCGCGTCGCCGCGCAAGCCATGGAGGTTGACACGAAGAAGCTCTTTGGACGGCGACTGGTTTCCATCGAGCGATCATGAGATGAAAAACCCTTGTGTCAAGGTGCGTCGCGTGAATGTCGCGCACTCTTTGCGAACGAGTCGCAGGGGGCTGCCATGTTCCGCTTTCCGCGTGCTGAACTGATTCTTGGCGCAGCCTTTTCAGCATGATGTTGCGTTGGCGAAGGTTCCTGTTGTGTGCGGAATAAAGCCGTGTGAACGAACAAGTTCGCAGAAGGCGCCCTGTTGTTCGGAGCCGCAAAAATGAAGTCGCGCGTCACAGAATCTGCGCCGCGCGACTTCATTGAACTTGGGTTGGCGCTCCCCGCCGGGACGTGTGTCTCGGCGGAGAAAACGTTCTGGTCGCTTACGAGTCATTCATCTGCAACATCGCCCGTCGCATCGGGCTCGCCCTCGAGGTCAGCCATGTGACCCGGGAGGAAGCTCGCGAGACGTTGGCGACGCACCGGATGCTGAAGCTTCCGAATCGCCTTCGACTCCACTTGGCGCACGCGTTCGCGCGTGACCTTGAAGATGCGACCGACTTCTTCGAGCGTGTAGGTGTAACCGTCACCGATGCCGTAGCGGAGCTTGAGAATCTCGCGCTCGCGATAGGTGAGCGTCTTGAGCACGTCGTTGATCCGTTGACGCAGCATGTCGCTCGTCGCGGAATCAGACGGGCTTGCCTGACGCTCGTCTTCGATGAAGTCGCCGAAATGCGAATCTTCGCTTTCGCCGACCGGACGATCGAGCGAAATCGGATGACGCGAGATCTTCATCACGCGGCGTGTTTCTTCGATCGGCATCTTCGCCTTGATGGCGATTTCTTCGATCGTCGGCTCGCGGCCGAGTTCTTGCAGCAACGCCTTCTGGATGTTGCGCAGTTTCGACATCGTTTCGATCATGTGGACCGGAACGCGAATCGTGCGCGCGTGGTCGGCGATCGCGCGGGTGATGGCCTGACGGATCCACCACGTCGCGTACGTCGAGAACTTGTAACCGCGCTTGTACTCGTACTTGTCGACCGCGCGCATCAAGCCCGTGTTGCCTTCCTGGATGATGTCGAGGAAGGGGAGGCCACGGTTGCGGTACTTCTTGGCGATCGAAACGACGAGACGGAGGTTTCCGCCCGAAAGGTCGCGCTTCGCTTGTTCGTACTCACCGAAGACGCGTTGGATGTCGCGCATGCGGCGCTCGAATTCATCCATCGGCTCAAGCACGAGATTGCGGAGGCCGTCGAACTCCTCCTGCATGACATACACGTCCTCAGGGTCGTAACGGTCCGGGTTCTTCTCCGCCTTGGTCAGATTGCGCTGCATCTCGCGCATCTTCGAAACGATGCCGAGCAACTTTCGATAGAGGGGAATGATGCGGCCCGTACGAAGGCAGCACTCCTCGAGCAGTGTGCCGATGCGACGGCGACGGAGCGTGATCTCGCGTTGAAGCGTTGCGCGCTGCGACGCACTCACGCCGCCCGCTTCGAGTTGTTCCCACGACTGAAGATTGCTCTTCAAGAGGCGCTCGATCGTCGGGAGGTTCGCAGGAATGCGTTGCTCGATCTTCTGCTTCGCATGCGGCTCGGCAGTCGAGATGCGCATCGTGCGGTCGAACGGCAGCTTCTGTGCGTGCACGTCCTTGAGGATCTTCACCGCTTCGCCCGCGGCATAATCGCTCTCGAGCACCTTGCGACGGAAGATCATGCGGGTCGTCTCGATCTTCTTCGCCAAGCGAATCTCTTCCTCGCGCGTGAGCAGGGGAATCGTGCCCATCTGCGTGAGGTACATGCGGATCGGGTCGTCGATCCTCTTCGAACCTTGCTCGGCGAGCGCCTTCTCGACGGCCGCTTGCATCTCGGTGTCGTCGAGGATGTCCTCCTCGACGTCGAAGTCGTCTGGATCCGGACCATCTTCTTCACCGCGGGCTTCGCCTTCGGCAGCCTTCTTCTTGCGCTTGTTCTTCTTGATCTCAAGCTCAGCAGCGGCAAGCGCGGCAGCGGAGGGCTGCGCAGGTCCAGCGTGTGCGACGCCGTCGGCGCGTGCGCCCTTCTTCGGGTCGTCGCGTTGGAACTTGAGGTTCGTCTGAAGCGGTGCGTCGAAGCAGATGTAGTTGTTGCGACGAATCTCGACTTCGTCGACCATCTCGATCGCGTGTTCGCCCATGAAGACGAGCAACTCGTCGATCTTCTCAGGATCAACGAACTCGTCGGGAAGGCAGGTATTCAACTCCTCGTAACTAATCCAGCGACGGCGAATGCCGTGCTCGACGAGCTCCCGAAGGACGGGCGAGGCGATTTCAAGGGTGTCTAGTGTCATGCTCACGGTGTGCTACTCCGTCCTGAATCCTTCGCCGGGGTCGAGCGGCGCTGGAAAAATGTGCTTGCTGCCGTCGCGTCATGGCCCCGCTCGCGCAATTGCGCGAGCCGTGCGGCGGCAGTTTCTGGATCGAGTGTGCGATGTACTCCGTCACCTCGAAATGACTCGAGGTGCCTAGATGGGTCTTTCGATGGGTCCTCAGATGGTGGACTTCCATCGACGGTGTGCTCGCGGCGCTCGGCTGGATGCGAACTCCCAGCGTGGATACCTTCGCTCTGACTGTTCTCAACGTGCTTGAAGCTGTTCTGCTTCAAGTTGCTCTGGCTAGAGCCGTTCTGGCTGATCCCGTTCCTGAAGCGTTCTCGACGCTCGAGGTTTTCGAGGTCGCACCAACTCACGACGAGCTCGTCCGCGGCTGTTCGGGCTCCGCCAGCAACCGCGGTTGTGGTTGCTGCGCGAAGGACTTCCGTTCCGAACAGGTAAAGATCCGATGCTAGGCGCTTGGCGGCTCCATCGGCAAGTTCGCCGATCAAGCCATCAAAGTTCAGTACACGCGCATCTTCTGCGGCGTTGCGAATCGCGGCAAAGATTGCCGCGTGTCCAGCGTCCGCGAACTCCTCAGGCGCGATCGCTTCGCTGAGTGGGAGGTGGCCGGCGTCTGAAACCGGAACCGCAACGGAGGCAAGCGCTGGATCGCAGCAGAGGACGCCAAGCAATCGGCGCTCCGCATGGAGCCGAGCGCGCAGTCGAGCGGCGCTTCCAGGGAACACGGACCGAAGCGCCGGAGAAACCTCGGAAACTTCGATGATGGTCGAGCTGCTCCCAAACCCGTTCGGCGCGGTCGAACTCGAACCGCTTTCAAATCTGGGCCCTTCATCGCTCGACCGCGCATCCGCCACACTCGCGGCCGAAGCTGTCGGCCGCGGCTTCAGCGAGCGCGCGAGTCGATCGAGATCGGCAACACCGAGGCCAAAGAGGTCGGCCATCATTTGCATGACAAGTTGCCGACGAAGTCCGCCCATGGCGTTCAAGCCGAGGTCGACGAACTTTGCGGTCGTCTGCTCGATCATTTGTTGACGGCCCGAGAGCCCGCGCCCTTCGAGTTGGCGTCGAATGCGGGAAGCCATGAACGTGAGTGCATCCGACGATCGATCGAGTGCCTGGCGGAATCGCTCGCTGCCGCCTTCTTGGCGAAGGAGATCGTCTGGGTCGAGATTGTCGGGGAGTACGCAGATCTTGATGTCGATCGACTCGCTGAAGAAGACTTCAAGCGCGCGGTCAGCAGCCTTCTGGCCCGCTTCATCGCCATCGAAGAGGAGTACGACCGAGTCGCACAATCGGCGGAGCATGCGCGCGTGCTCGCGGGTGAGTGCGGTTCCAAGTGTCGCGACGGTGTTGGTGAAACCCGCGCGATGACACGCGATCACATCGGTGTAACCCTCGGTGATGATCGCCGTCTTTGCTTCGACGATTTTCCGCTTCGCACGATGGATTCCGTAGAGCGCCTTCGACTTGTGGAAGACGGGCGACTCGGGGCTGTTGAGATACTTCGGTTCTTGCTCGGGATCGAGCTTGCGGCCACCGAAGGCGATCGGACGTCCGAGGTCGTCGCAAATTGGGAAGACGAGACGATCGCGGAGGAGATCGACAAACCCGCCGCCTGATCGCGCAGGACGAATGACGCCCGCTTGGACGAATGCATCGAACGATGGGTAGTCGGAACCTGCGTTCTTGATCGCGCGTCGGACGCCGTCGGCAAGCGCGTCGAACTTCGCTGGAGCAGCACCGAGACCGAACGCTTCGATGGTGACTTCGTCGTAGCCGCGGCGCGCTGCTTCGGCGCGAGCCCGAGCGCCCGCATCGGCATCGGCGAAGACCCGTCGGAAGAACTTCTCCGCCAACGCATTCGCGCGAAGGATGTCATCACGCGTTGGCTCGCCGTCGTTCCGAGGACGTCCTTGCGGAACGTACGGCGTCAATTCAATCCCCGCGCGCGCCGCGAGGAATCGAAGCGCCTCCGGGAACTCCATGCGGTGGTAATTGATGACGAAGTCGATCGCGTTGCCAGCTGCGCCGCACGCAAAGCACTTGTAAAAGCCTGCGCCACCCATACCCGACTTATGTGTGACAACCGCCATCGACGGCGAGCGGTCGTCGTGGAAGGGGCAAAGGCCAACGTGCTCTCGACCCTTCGGCCGCAGTGCGACAACTTCACCGATGATCGACAAGATGTCGGTCGCGGCGAGGACACGGTCGCGGTCAGAGGTGGAGCTTGAGGAGTGCACGAGCGAGGGGTGGGCTGGGAAGAATCGTGGTTGAAGAATCGTGGTTGAAGAATCGTGGTTGAAGAATCGTGGTTGAAGAGTCGTGGTCGAAGAGTCGTGGTCGAAGAGTCGTGGTCGAAGAGTCGTGGTTGAAGAGTCGTGGTTGAAGAGTCGTGGTTGAAGAGTCGTGGTTGAAGAGT
>CAIWCL010000117.1 GCA_903911205.1 uncultured bacterium | reverse complement strand
TGCCAGTGCGTATCTCGGCGCGAACACGCCGCTTTTCATCATTCATGACCGATCCTCATGGCTGATCCTCATGGCTGATCCTCATGGCTGATCCTCATGGCTGATCCTCATGTGCAGCTCTTGGCGTGTGCGTTTGTGCGTCTTCGCGCAAAGGCCCTCGATTGCCCTCCGACACTCGGCACGCCTGCGCGGCCGCTCGCAGCGTCCGGATCTGGGCGAGATGTTCGCCAATCGCCGCTTCAAGTCCGCGCTCGGTTGGTCGGTAGTACGTCTTCGAAACGCCGAGGTAATCCTGTGTGCCGATGCCGTCGGCGCGATCGTGCGGATACTCGTACTTCCCCGCATCCGGCGCGAGCGGTGTTCCGTCGTCAGCGGTGCGAACAGCGCGTCGTTTCGTCTGATCGACGATGGTGAATGGGACTGGAACAGTGCGGCCATCGCGCGCATCATCCATCGCTTCCCAGATCGCGCTCGCCGCGGCATTCGACTTGGCAGCGACGGCAAGAAATGTCACGCACTGCGACAGAATGAGCTGCGATTCCGGCATTCCGACGCGTTCGACTGCGTGCCAACAGGCGACGGCGGTCTGTAGCGCGCGCGGATCGGCATTACCGATGTCTTCGCTGGCGAAGATCGCAAGTCGTCGGCAAATGAAGCGAGGATCTTCGCCCGAGACGAGCATTCGTGCGAGCCAATAGACGGCCGCATCTGGATCACTCCCGCGCATGGACTTGATGAGCGCACTCGCGAGGTCGTAGTGTTCATCGCCATCTTTGTCGAAGACGGGAATTTTGCCGTCGAGCGCGGATTGCGCGAGTTGGAGCGTGATACGAGGGCTGGAGTCGTTGCGAACCGCGTTTGCAGCTGTTTCAAGCGCAGACAACGCGCGTCGAACGTCGCCATCAGAAACGCGAGCGAAGTGCGCGTATGCGTCATCGTCCACGCGGAGTTCGGGTATTCCAACGCCTTCTGGATGTGTCAGGGCGCGACGGAGCACTGTGGCCACATCTGCTTCATCAAGCGGCTGAAATCGAAAGACCACCGATCGTGACAACAGCGCAGGCGCAACGGCCCAAGTTGGATTTTCCGTCGTCGCGCCGAAGAGCACAACGCTCCCGGCTTCAACGCCTTCAAGCAACGCATCTTGCTGATTGCGGGCGAGGCGGTGGATTTCGTCGACAAAGAGAAGCGTTCGGCGCGAGGACTCGCCGAGTCGACGGGTCGCGATCTCGAGTTTTTCGCGCAGTTCTTTCACGCCCGTCGTTGCTCCATGCGCGCGATCGACAGCAGCCCCGGTGCGATGGGCGATGGCTTCGGCGAGCGTCGTCTTACCGGTACCCGGTGGTCCCGCGACGATCATCGACTGCAGCGCATCTTGTTCGATCAAACGTCGGAGAAGTGCCCCTTCTCCGAGGCAATGTCGTTGGCCGACGATCTCTTGAATCGTTCGCGGGCGAACACGCACTGCAAGCGGCGCCGCTTTCGCGCGGCGCTCGGCACGCAAAGGCGACCAAAGATCTTCAGGCATCCCGGCATCGTACGAAACCATTGGAAATCCGCAGGAAACTTTGTTCAGCACTTTCGCCTCCCCGCGAGATTCGCGAAGATGCGCGACATGCAGAAGTCGACCGCGCTCGGACTTGTCGGGACCACCACCGTCTTCTTTGGCACCGTGCTCTTTCTCGCGCTCACGACCGTGATTTCGCGGCCGAGCAAAGAGTCGCAGGCGCTTGCGGGTGCGCGAGAGAATGTCGAGAAGGCATTGGACGCGCCGCGACCGGAAGATGTTGCAATGGAGAAGCCGCCTGCGACCAGTGCGCCAGCAGCTCCATCGAAGACCGTTCCGCTCATGACGCCCATGTGGATTTGGGCGCCTGGATCGAAGACGGAAGATGCGGTGACCCTGACGCGACGGTTCCGCGTGCCTGAAGGTGTGAAGGCCGCGCGTTTTGTGATGAGCGCCGACAACGTCGCAATCGTGACGCTCGACGGCAAGGAGATCGCGCGCAGTACTGCGTGGGACGAGCCGACCGAGGTCGATCTCGGTGCGCTCGCTGCAGGTGTCCATGAACTCATCGTCGATGCGCGCAATGAAGGCGGTCCGGCCGGACTTTGCGCGATGATCGAATGGACCGAAGCCGACGGCGCGCGCACGCGTGTTGTCACGGATCCAGCGTGGCAGGCGAGTGGCGCGTGGAGTGCGACGCCGGTTCCGTCGGCAGTCCTCGCCAATCTCGGCGAAGGACCGTGGGGTGATGGCATCGCCGAGAGTTTCGGCGGCGCGCCCGGCGAGATCGCGGATATCGCTCGCGCAATCGCTGTTCCGCCAGGGTTCATCTGTGAACTCGTGTACGTCGCGCCGCGCTCGCGCGGGTCGATCGTGGCGCTCGCCACCGACGACGCGCGCGGACGACTTGTCGCGAGCGCGCAGTACGGTCGTATGTTCGCGATCACGCCGGCAGCGGTTGGTCGCCCCGCGAGCGAGTCAACGATCGAACTCATCGAGCCCGAGATCGGTCGCGCGCATGGCGTACTCGTGCTTGAGAATGATCTCTTCGCCGTCGTGAACGAAGGTGGCGGCGATGCGCGCGGCGTGTGGCGTTTGCGCGACAACAATCGCGATGGGAAGTACGACGAGAAGAAGATGCTCGTCGCGATTGCCAAGGATGGCGGCGAGCACGGTCCGCACCAAATCGTCGCAGCACCAGATGGCTCGCTCTGGGTTGTCGGCGGAAATCACTGTGCAGTTCCTGAGCCTGCGCTTGCGGATTCGCGCTTGCCGCGCTTTGGTTCCGACGGACATTGGGAAGAAGACATCGCGTTCGATCGATTGTGGGACGCGAATGGTCACGCCGTTGGTGTGATGGCGCCCGGAGGTTGGATCGCGCGCACCGATCGCGAAGGCTCGAAGTGGGAACTCGTGACTGCGGGTTTCCGCAACTCGTACGACGTGGCGTTTGACGAGATTGGGCGTGCGTACACCTTCGACAGCGACATGGAGTGGGACATGGGCTTGCCTTGGTATCGCCCGACTCGTGTGTGCGAACTCGCGAGCGGTGTTGACTACGGCTGGCGTTCAGGCAGCGGCAAGTGGCCTGCGTGGAGCCCCGACTCGATGACACCTGCGGTTGACATCGGTCCTGCGTCGCCGACGGGAGTGCTCTCGTCGGCGGGTCTGCAATTTCCTTCGCCCTGGAACGAGTGCATGTTCTTCCTCGACTGGACATTCGGCACGATGTGGGCGGGCTTCATCACCGATGAATCGCGTGCCTCGTCGAGTCCGAAGTTCCGCGTCGAGCCTTTCGTCGCTGGTCGTCCGTTGCCGCTCACTGATGCGGTGGTGATGGATGGAGCGATGTACTTCTCCGTCGGCGGCCGCAATCTGCCAAGCGCGGTGTTCCGTGTGCGCGCGGAGAACCCGATCGCGATCAAGCGGGCACCGATGCCGGTGCCGGCGGCGCTCGTCGAGCGGCGCGAACTCGAGAAATATCACCGTCGGATGGAGTGGGCTGCCGGCCCTGCGGCGGTGGCGAAGGCGTTCGATGCGCTCGGGTCGCAGGATGAGGGAGTTCGCAGCGCCGCGCGCATCGCGCTTGAACACCAAGAACTGAAGCATTGGCGTGAGCGCGCGGTTTCCGCGATGAAGCCGCAGGCCTCGATCCTCGCACTTGTCGCGCTGTGCCGCATGGGTGAGGGGGACGTCGACGGTACGCCTGTTGCCGAACGTCTTGTCGCGTTGGAGCCAGAGGTGCGGGGCACGGCGCTTGAGCGCGAGTGGCTGCGCGCGTGCGAACTCTGGATGTTGCGCTTCGCGTCGCGTTCGACTTCGGTCGGTGGTGGCGATGCGCTTCGCGCGGCACTGCTCGCGAACTATCCGGCGTCACAAGCCGCGTCGGACGCGAGCACGGCATGGGAACTCGACATGCACCGCGCCAATCTGTTGGCGAAACTCGGCGCGCCCGAGGCCGTGATGATCGCGGTGACGCTTCTTGAGCGGCCTGACACGAGCGTGCAGCAGCCGGTCGATGCGGCGCTTCTTGCGCGCGGCGGACCGTACGGCAAGGCGGTCGCCGACATGCTCGCGAACGCTCCCGCGACCCAGAAAATTGGCATCGCGTATGCGATCCGCAACGCGCAGGCCGGTTGGAACGCCGATCTGCGCGAGCGCTTCGGTCGCTCGCTTGCGGCACTCAAGAAGGGGACGGGCGGCAACTCGTTCGCGGGATTCCTCAATCGCATTTCCGAGGAGTTCGTCTCGAAGGCACCGGAAGGTGAGCGCGATCGATTGGCCGCTGCGATTGGTGGGCGATCTTTAGATGCCTCGCTGCCCATGCCGCGCGGCCCCGGTCGCGCGTGGACCGTCGCCGAGATGGTGGCGCTTGGACCGAAACTCGTTGGCGGTCGCGACTATGCCGAGGGCTTGCGCGCCTATCGCGCGACGCAGTGTGCGCAGTGCCACCGCGCGGGCGGGATCGGCGGCAGCGGTGGGCCTGAACTCACCGCGGTTTCACGGCGATTCTCGCTTGAGGACCTCGCGATGAGCCTCGTCGAGCCAAGCCGCACGATCAGCGATCAGTACGAGAACACCGACTTCCGCATGAAGGACGGCAGCGTCGTGACCGGTCGCAAGGTCGGCGAGTCGGCCGATGCGATCGAGGTGCGTGCGAGCCTTCTCTCCGACGCGCGCGAAACGCTCGCGAAGGCAGACATTGTGTCGGCTGCGCGCAGCCCGCTCTCGCCGATGCCGGCGAACCTCGTCGATACGCTGTCCGAAGGAGAGTTGCTCGATCTCCTCGCGTTCCTCCGCGCGGGCGGAGACGCCGGCGACTCGGCCTTCGTCAAGTCCGACGACGACGGCTACCTCGAGATCTTCAACGGCTCGTCGACCGCGGGCTTTACGTTCGACCCGCGCTTCTGGGCGCTCGAAGGCGGTGTGCTCGTTGGTCGCACGACCGAGGCGCAGCCTGCGCCGCACAACACGTTCTTTGTGTGGAACGGCGAAGTCCGTGATTTCGAACTCGAGGTTGTGCTCAAAGTGAACGGCAACAACTCCGGCGTCCAGTACCGGAGTGAGTTGTTCGGTGAGCATCGCTTACGCGGGCCGCAAATCGACGCGCATCCGAATGCGCCTTACGTTGCCATGTGCTACGAGGAGGGCGGGCGCGGAATTCTGGCCGAGCGCGGGACCGCGCTTACGATCGCGGCCGACGGCAATCGCAGCACGGCGCCGCTTGCGGGGGCCAACGGTGCGGCTCCCGACACCGGCGAGTGGCATACGTATCGCGTGGTCGCGCGCGGAAACCGAATGGAACATTTCCTTGACGGAGTTCCAACGGTCACAGTGCATGATGACTCGAAGGAGCGCGCGAAGGGTGGAAAGATCGGATTCCAGATTCACGGTGGCGAACCAACGACTGTTTCGGTGCGTAGCGCGAGGCTCAAACGACTCGACGCGTGATGCGCCGAGTCGTTATCGGCCATTCGTCGTGGTCGATCGATTGGTTGGAGTTTCGTCAGGACGTTCGCAAGAGGTCTGCCCTCGTTCAGCCGATATCTCCGCGCGCTCTCTCGCCTACAGGCGTGGAGCGGTGTCCCCTGAACCTGAACGGAACTCGAACATATGTGCGGAATCGTTGCCTACATCGGCCGTCGCCAAGCAGCAGACATTCTTCTCGAAGGCTTGAAGCGCCTTGAGTATCGCGGGTACGACTCTGCGGGTGTCGCCGTCATGAATGGTGGCCTCAAGATTGCGCGCTCGGTCGGTCGCGTCGCGAACGTCGAGAAGCTCATCCATGACCGTGGCGGGTTCCAAGGAACGATTGGCATCGCGCACACCCGTTGGGCGACGCACGGCGGTGTGACGGAGAAGAACGCACACCCACACCGCGACGACGAACAGCTTGGCCACGGCATCGCGATCATCCACAACGGCATCATCGAGAACTACGCCGCGCTCAAGAAGTACCTCAGTGAGAAGGGGCACGTTTTCCACGGTGAGACTGACACCGAAGTGCTTGCGCACTTGATCGGCGAACTTTACGCAGGTGATCTTGAGAAGGCCGTGCAAGCTGCGCTGCGCGAGGTCACTGGCGCGTACGCCATCGCGGTGGTTTGCGAGAAAGAGCCTGACGTGCTCGTCGTTGCGCGCAAGGGTTCGCCACTGATGGTTGGCGTCGGAAACGGCGAGTACGTCGTTGCATCTGATGCGAGCGCCATCGTGTCGCACACAACGCAAGCGATTGCGCTGAACGATTACTCCGTCGCGCGCATTACCCGCGAGGGTTTCCGCACGACCACGGTCGACAACATCGAAATCACCGCGGAGATTCGCGAGCTTGAGTTTGATCTTGAGCAGATCGAACTCGGCCACTACGAACACTTCATGCTCAAGGAGATCTTTGAGCAGCCGCAAGCGCTGCGCATGTCACTCCAAGGTCGTGTGGATGTTGCGAAGGGCGAGATTCGTCTCGGTGGCGTTGGTCTTCATGCGCGTGCACTTGCGAACGCAAAGCGTGTCGTTTTCGTGGGCCAAGGCACCGCGCTGCACGCGTGCATGATCGGCAAGTATCTCTTTGAGGATCTTGCCAAAGTGCACGCCGAGCACGACTTTGCAAGTGAGTTCCGCTATCGCAATCCGATCGTCGAAGATGGCACCGTCGTCATCGCGGTGAGCCAGTCTGGCGAAACGGCTGACACGCTCGCGGCGCTTCAAGAAGCGAAGCAGCGTGGCGCGCTTGCGCTTGGCGTTGTGAACGTCGTTGGTTCATCGATTGCGCGTGAAACAGACGCTGGCGTCTATCTGCGCGTCGGCCCTGAAATCGGCGTGGCGAGTACGAAGGCGTTTACTGGCCAAGTGCTTGTGAACTCGATGCTCGCGACCTTCATTGGTCGTCGTCGCTATCTCTCGCAAGAGTACGTTTCGAATCTCTTGCGCGAGCTCGAAGCGATCCCGTCGAAGATTGAGCGTGCGCTCGAGTGGTCGGGCCGCATTCGTACAGCAACCGCAAAGTACATTCATCGCGAGAACTGGCTCTTCCTCGGCCGTGGCGTGAACTATCCGGTTGCGCTGGAAGGCGCTTTGAAGCTGAAGGAAATCTCGTACATCCATGCCGAGGGAATGCCGTCGGCGGAAATGAAGCACGGACCGATCGCGCTCATCGACAACGGGATGCCCGTCGTCTTTGTCGCAACGCGTAATTCGCAGTACGAGAAGGTGCTCTCGAACATCGAGGAAGTGCGCTCGCGCGGCGGTCACGTCATCGCGGTTGCAACCGAAGGCGATGATCACATCAAGAGCCTCGCGCAAGAAGTCTTCTATGTGCCGGACTGCATCGAGATGTTCCAGCCGTTGCTCACCGTCATTCCGTTGCAGTTGCTCGCGTATCACGCGGCCGTCATGCGCGGCAAGGACGTCGATAAGCCGCGCAATCTCGCGAAGAGCGTGACGGTGGAGTGAGGCGTGTTTTGAGCGCTCGCAACTTGCGGCGGGGCGAACCTTCGGTTCGCGTCCGCCGCTTTTGCTCGCTGTGGCTGGAATCACGAACAACGCTCCAGTGCCCTGAGGATTCACTCCGAAGGGCACAACCAGAGGGAGCCGCCGCAGCGGCGACCGCTCCGATACGCGAGCCGCCGCAGCGGTACATCACCTTCCGCGGGCGATCGCGCGTTCCATTGCGCGCAACGTCGCCGGCGACACGTGATGTTCGATGCCTTCCGCGTCGGCTTGGGCTGTTGCTTCATCGACACCGAGCGAACGCAGGAACGCAAGAACGATGACGTGCCTCGTTCGTGCTTCGGCGGCAAGCGCACGGCCCTTCGCCGTGAGCCCGAGCGGGGTATGCGGCCGCGCATCGACGAAACCTTCGCCAGTCAATCGGCGCACGACTCGACTCACCGTTACATGCGACAAACCGAAGCGTTCGGCAAGTCGACCAACACGCGCTTCGATGCCTGCATCCAAGAGTTCGGCAATCGCCTCACAGTAATCCTGCGCGGCCTCCGACTCGTGCTGCTTGCGGAGCACGCGATGGTGCTCGGCGCTCGCGCGCGAATGTGAGGCGACTTTCACAGTCGTTTTCTTCTTGGCAGATGTTGGCTTCTTCCCGCGCGCGGTCACTCGTCGTTTCCTCGGAGCGAAGCCAGCACGTTGAAGTCTTCGAGCGTCGTGGTGTCTTGCTTCGAGTCGCGACCAGCGGCGATATCGCGCAGCAGTCGGCGCATGATTTTGCCCGAGCGCGTCTTCGGCAGCGCCTGCGTGAAGCGAATCATGTCGGGCTTCGCGATCGGCCCGAGGACGCCCGAGACGTGTTCGCGCAGTGAACCCTTCAGCGCGTCGCTCGGCGTGAAACCAGGTGCAAGCGACACGAACGCCGCGATGCCCGTGCCCTTGATGTCGTGCGGCATGCCGACGACGGCGGCTTCGACCACGGCCTCATGCGATACGAGCGCGCTCTCAACTTCCATCGTGCCGAGGCGGTGGCCTGACACATTGATGACGTCGTCGATACGGCCCATGATCCAGAAGTAACCGCGGTCATCGCGACGCGCGCCGTCGCCCGCGAGGTACATGCCCTGCACGCGCGACCAGTAGGTGTCGATGAAGCGCTGGCGGTCGCCGTGGATGCCGCGCAGCATCGATGGCCACGGCTTCCGAATCACAAGCAAACCGCCTGTGTTTGCAGGTAGTTCATTGCCGTGTTCGTCGACCACCGCCGCATCGATCCCGAAGAAGGGGAGCGTGCACGAGCCGGGCACGGTCGGCGTTGCGCACGCGAGCGGTGTGATCACGTGGCCGCCGGTCTCGGTTTGCCAGAACGTGTCAACGATCGGGCACTTCGCATGGCCAATCTTCTCGTGGTACCAGATCCACGCTTCAGGATTGATTGGTTCACCAACGGTGCCGAGGACCTTGAGGCTCGAGAGATCGTGCTTCGCTGGATGCTCGTCGCCCCACTTCATAAACGCGCGAATCGCCGTTGGTGCTGTGTAGAAGTGCGTCACGCGGTGGCGCCCGACCATCTCCCAGAAGCGGTCTTCGGCGGGCCAGTTCGGCGCGCCTTCGAACATGAGCGTGGGCACGCGGTTCGGAAGGATGCCGTAGACGATGTACGAGTGGCCGGTGACCCAGCCGATGTCGGCGGTGCACCAGTAGACGTGGCCGGCACCTGCGCGCAGATTGAAGGTTTGCTGCGCGGTGTACGCGGTGTAGACCATGTAGCCGCCGGTCGTGTGGCGGATGCCTTTCGGCTTGCCGGTCGAGCCCGAGGTGTAGAGCAGGAAGAGGAGGTCTTCCGAATCCATCGGCTCGCAGTCGCATTCGTCGCTTTGTGCGCCGACGAGTTCATGCCACGCGTGGTCGCGGCTAGCCGTCCAGTCGACGGCATTTTTCGTGCGATGCAAGACGACGCAGTGTTCGACCGTGTGCTGCTGCGCCGCGAGTAAGTGAATCGCTTCGTCGACGTTCTTCTTCAGCGGCACGACTTGTCCGCGTCGCCACGCACCGTCACAGGTGATGATGACGCGCGACTTCGCGTCGAGTACGCGGTCGACGATGGATGGCGCTGGGAAACCGCCGAAAATCACGCTGTGTGCGGCACCAATGCGGGCACACGCGAGCATCGCAATCGCAAGTTCGGGCACCATGCCCATGTACAGCGTGACGACGTCGCCCTTCTTCACGCCGAGCGATTTCAGCGCGTTCGCGCAGCGGCAAACCTCTTCAAGGAGTTCGCCGTAGCAGAGGTGCTTGACCTCGGGCGCGCCGTTCGCGAGTTGCGGCTCGCCTTCCCAAATGATGCCGACTTCGTGGCCGTGACCCGCGAGCACGTGGCGGTCGAGTGCGTTGTGGCAGATGTTGGTCTTCGCGCCGACGAACCACTGCGCATCGGGGCAGTTCCACTCGAGCACCTTCGACCACGGCGTGAACCAGTCGAAGTTCTGCGCGATCTCGGCCCAGAAACCATCAGGGTCGGCGATCGATCGCGCGTGGCGCGCGCGGTATTCGTCCATCGACCCGCACCACGCTCCGCCAAGTGCGGCCGCCTGCGCGGCGGACGGCGGGAAGATGCGGTCTTCCTTCAAGAGCGATGAGACATTCGACGAAGCGGGGGACGCGTGACCAGCGGTGGATTCCGAACTCGACATACCGCCAATGTACGGGAGGGCGGCGTGGCAGAATGCACTTGAAATGCGGCAAAAACGGCCGCCGCGCCGAGGGGCGGCCTCAGCGCGGCGTTGCGCGACCGGATGCCGGCAACGCGGAGTCGCTCGACCGCGGTTGTCGCGCGGAGAGCATTCCATCCACCTATACCGCTTTCAAACGGTCGTTGTGCTCTGAACTACATCGCACACGCGCCGAAGCGGGAGTGTGCCCTATGCGCAGACCTCAAGGGTGTGACGGGAATGACGCGACGCGCGTGCTCGTGCGCGAAAGCGCCGCGCGATTCCGTCAGAGTTTGCGCCACCAAACAGCGCTCGCATTGCGCACGACTCGTGCAATCGCTGGGGCGATCACGGCGGCGCGAAAGGCGCCTTGGTGAAAATCTTGGTGGAACGCCGAGCCGTCGCAGTCATCGCACGATGAGGCGCTTCGGCTGCCTCACCCCTTGCTCTTCGCAAAAGCTTCAGCCGCATCAAGGGCTTCGCGCGTCTTCGATGGGTCTTTGCCGCCGGCTTGTGCGGTGTCGGGCCTGCCGCCGCCTGCGCCGCCGCAGGCTTGCGCAGCAGCCTTCACCCAGTCGCCAGCCTTGAGGCCCTTGTCGATTGCGCTCTTTGGGCATGTCGCGGCGATCGCGACCTTGCCGCCGTCGAAGTCCGGCGAGAGGAAGAGAATTGGCGACTCGGTGAGCTTCGCGCGCGCCGCATCAATTGCTGCGAGAAGCGCGGCTGCGTCGGCGCCGTTGATCATCGCGACGAGCGGTGTACCAGCCGGTTTCGCGGCGTGTACCTCGACGATCCCGCGAGCTTGCGCAACCGCCGCATCGCGCGCCGCACCTTCTGCGTGCTTGCGCGCGGCCTTTGCCTTCTCGCGCACCGGCTCAACCGCACGCTCAAACTCAGCGCGCGCAACCGCGCCGAGTTCGAGCGACTCGACCAGTTTGGTCATATCGGTGAGCTCAGCGACCAACGCCTCGCCATCGAGCTTCGCCGCATCGGCAACGCGCGACATGAGGCCTTCCGCCGCGAACTGCGCCGCAAGTGCGCGCGCGCCAGTCAACGCGAAAACGCGTCGCGCGCCAGCCGCGAGGCCGCCTTCCGACACGAGCACGAATCGCTTCGCCTCACCCATCGACGCGAGGTGCGTTCCGCCGCAGAACTCGATCGAGAGTTCTTTCCACTTCGGGTTTTCAGGCTTCGCAACAAGTTCGGCAACCGTCGCGCCGATCGACACGACGCGCACAGGATCTGGATATCGCTCACCAAAAACCGCACGAACTCCGCTGATTTCGCGCGCTTTCGCCAAAGGCACTTCACGCGCATCGATCACGAGATTCGCTTCGATTGCAGCGTTCACGCGCTTCTCGACTTCCGCAATCTGCGCGAGTGTGAGCGCCGATTTCGCGGCGTAATCGAAGCGCAATTTCTCGTCATCGACGAGCGAACCTTTTTGTTCGACCTCGTCGCCCGCAACGGCGCGCAGCGCGAGATTGAGTGCATGTGTCGCGCTGTGATTCGCGCGAATCGAGTCGCGACGATCGCGCGCGAGCATCAACTGCCCGGTTTCGCCGCAACTCATGCGGCCATGCTTCAGTCGACCGATGTGCAGCACGAATTGGCCCGCGCGCTGCACGTCTTCGACTTCATACACCGCATTGCCGCCCGAAGCGCGCTCGATGTCGCCGCCGTGGCCGCTTGCGCGATCGGTTCGGAAGGTGCCGTGGTCAGCAACCTGTCCGCCCATCTCTGCATACATCGGCGTCTTGTCAAAGATGAACGCGAGCAGCGACGACGAATCAGCCTCGACGTGTTCATCGAAGTTCTTGCCGTTCCAAATCGCCATCAGCGTCGCGGCGGTGGGCTTGCCGGCGAACTTCCCGTGATCGTCGGTTGGTTTCACGTTCAGCTCTTCGAGCTTCGCAATCGCATCCGGCGGGAAGTGCATGCCTGTTTCCGCACCGCCTGCGGCGCGCGATTTCTCGCGCGCGGCTTCCATCAGCGATTCGTAACCAGCGACATCGACGGTGAGTCCCGCTTCTTCAGCCATCACTTGCGTGAGGTCGATCGGAAAGCCCCATGTGTCGTGCAATCGGAACGCATCTTCCGCAGCAATCGTGCGTCCACCTGCAGATTTCACACGCGCGGCGGCGTCAGAGAAAAGCGCGAGGCCGCGCTCGAGTGTCTTTCCGAACTGGACTTCTTCCTCTTCGATCAACTGCGCAACGCGCTTCGCAGCGGGCGCGAGTTCAGGGAACGCGCCGCCAAGGCTCGCAACAACCGCGGGCACGAGATCCTTCAAGAACGGCCCACGCACGCCGAGCGTTTGGTGGCCGTGACGCACTGCGCGTCGCAGAATGCGGCGAAGCACGTAGCCGCGACCTTCGTTCGACGGCGACGCGCCATCGGTGAGCGCCATGGTGAGGCAACGAATGTGATCGGCGATGACGCGGTAGGCGATATCGATGTGATCATCGAGCTTTCCGCCGTATGGCCGCGCGCCGGTGCGTGCGCGAATTGCTTCAAAAACAGGCGCCCACAAGTCGGTGTCGTAGTTCGAGCGCTTGTCTTGAATGACTGAGACGAGTCGCTCGAGGCCCATGCCTGTATCGACATGCTTCGCTGGCAGCGGCTTCAGCGAGCGATCGGGCTCGCGATTGAACTGGATGAAGACGTGATTCCAAATCTCAAGGACATCGGGATCGCCCGAGTTCACAAGATGCGCTGCATTGCGGCCGCCACCGATGCGGTCGTAGTGAATCTCCGTGCACGGTCCGCACGGCCCGGTCTCACCCATCTCCCAGAAGTTGTCCTTCATGTTGCCGGGGATGACATGATCCTTCGGAAGCAGCGACTCCCACAAGGCCTTGGCTTCGAGATCGGGCTCAAGTCCTGCTGCTGGATTCCCTTCAAACCACGTCGCGTAAAGGCGATTTGGATCGAGACCGTAGACCTTCGTGAGCAACTCAAAACCCCAACGGATCGACTCTTGTTTGAAGTAGTCGCCGAACGACCAGTTGCCGAGCATTTCGAAGAAGGTGTGGTGGTACGTGTCCTTTCCCACATCTTCGAGGTCGTTGTGCTTGCCGCCAGCGCGAATGCACTTCTGCGTGTTGACGGCCCGGGTGTAGTCGCGCTTGCCGCGTCCAAGGAAGACATCCTTGAACTGATTCATGCCCGCATTGGTGAAGAGCAGGGTCGGGTCGTCGTGGGGGACGACGGCGCTTGATGGCGCGAAGGTGTGGCCCGCCTTCGAGACGAAGAAGTCGATGAACGCCTTGCGGATTTCGGCGGCCGAGGTCGGGCGCGAAGTGGTGGCGGATGAGGTCGGCGCGGGCGAGAGCGGGGACTGCATGGGACGGACAAGATAGGGGAGCGGGG
>CAIWCL010000116.1 GCA_903911205.1 uncultured bacterium | reverse complement strand
GTGAACCGCCCCGGCACGGAAGGATGCCGGGGCGGTTCGAACCTCGTTGCGTGGGGGGCACCGCACCGAGGCCCACGTGCCAACGCAGCACGTGGAGATTGGTCCTTCAGAGTTCAAACTTGGGAGATTGGTCCTTGCGAGTTCGAACTTGGGGAGATGGACTCGAGGGAATTAACGGCTGCGACGTTGCAGCCGCGGAGTCGGTGTTTCCTCGGGACTTTCAGCGCGTTCGCTCGGTTTCACGAGCAGGAACCGCGCGCGACCCTCACGCTCGACGAGCACTGGGATGGACGCACCCTCTCTCATGGCGTCCAGTGCAGCATTCGCCTCGTCGAGCGTGTGGGTGTTGCGGTTGCCGATGCGGCGAATCACGTCGCCCGGCTCAATCCCTGCGGCGGATGCAGGGCCCTCTTCCTCGACGCGCTCTACTGCGAGCGCGCCTTCCTCCGCCGTGACACCGAGGCTGGCGGCATCGCTCGCGGAGAGTTCGGTCAATGTGAGGCCGAGTCGCTCAAGCGCGGTTGCAGATGGCTTCGCCTTGGGGGTCTTTGTCTTCACCTTCTCGTCGCTCTCGCGTTCAGCGAGCGTGGCGTTGAATTCTTCCATTTCGCCGCCACGGAACGCGGTGATCGCGAGTTCACTTCCGGGCGAACGATGTCCGATGGTGGCGATCAACTCACCGGGAGTTCGGATCTTGTGGCCTCCAACTTCGGTGATGAGGTCGCCGGCTTCAAGGCCAGCCAGCTGCGCCGGCGAACCGGGCACAACTTGGTTCACGACAACACCGATCGCACCGTCGGCACCGAGGCTTGCCGCCATGTCGTCATCGGCTGGTTGGACCGAGATTCCAAGCCATCCGCGGGCAACACGACCGTCAGCGATGATCGCATCGACGACGCGCTTCGCAACCGCGCTTGGCACGGAGAAACCGATGCCGTCGTTGCCACCGCCCTTCGACGAAATGCAACTGTTGATGCCGATGATTTCACCGTCGAGATTCGCGAGCGGTCCGCCCGAGTTGCCCGGGTTAATCGCGGCATCGGTCTGGATGTAGTTCTCGAACGTCGCGAGACCAACGTCACTGCGGCTCTTCGCGCTCACGATGCCGGCGGTCACAGTTTGTTCAAGACCGAACGGCGCGCCGATGGCGACGACCCAGTCGCCGATGTCGAGTTCTTCGCTGTTGCCGAATTGCGCTGGCACGAGGCCGGTGGCGTTCGTCTTGAGAACGGCGATGTCGGTGCCTGGATCAAGGCCGACGATTTCGGCCTTCTCTGTTCGGCCATTCTGGAAGACGATCTCGATTTCATCAGCGTCGGCGACGACGTGATTGGCGGTCACGATGTATCCATCGGCCGAGATCACAGCGCCAGTACCGGTTCCGCGTGCAGGACCTTGCTTCGGCGCCTGCATATTCGGAGGCATTTGGAATCCGGGAGGCATCATGCCGGGAGGCATACCCATCGCGGAGCCTTGTGCCGGCTTGGCATTCGACACCGTGTTGATCGTGACGACGCTCGGAGAGAGTGTCTTTGCGGCGCCGCGGAAGGCGCGCGACAAACTTCGCGCTTCGCCCTTCGCACTTTCCGCACGTGCATCGACGGCCGTTGCTGGAGACGTTGCCGCGCGAGCAACTCCTTCGGTTGCAGGACTGAAGGCTGCGAGCGGAGCACAGAGAAGGAGCGCACTTGTGGCAGCGATCGCAGAGCGGTTCGCGATGCGCATCGAAAGTGTGCGAGACTTCTCTTCTTGACGGGAGCGGGCGGTGATGTTTGTTGCGTTCTTCATGGTGACCTTCCGTATCTGCGATGTGTCGACGGGACATCGCACGCACCCCGTGCGGTTGTGAGTCCCGAATCGCTCGTGTTTCCTCGCCCGCAGTTCCGGACCTCCGTCGGACGGACGGAGCGGCGCGCGCTTGGCAGGAGTGATTACGCCCGGGGTTCAGGCGGGTTCGAAAATCGTGAAAATCGCTCGACGACGGCGTTTTGCAGTGGGAAGTTAGGATTGACGAGGCCGCGGCTTCGGCGGCTCACTTTGGCGTTGTTCACACCAAAGCGAGCGAAAGCGAAGCGAGTCGCGAGCGCTCAGAATTGCTTCACGCGAAAGCGAGCAAGTTGCGAAGCAGGTTGCGAGCGCTCAAAATCGTCGCGCGGATTACACCAAAGCGCGCAAGTTGCGAAGCAGGTTGCGAGCGCTCCAAGTCGTCGCGGTCGCCGCGGCGGCGGCGACC
>CAIWCL010000115.1 GCA_903911205.1 uncultured bacterium | reverse complement strand
TGGCACCGGCTCGTTTGACCTCAGCAACTGGGCACTCCCCGCGGGCGTCCCGAGCGACGAGTTCAGCGTGCGCTGGACCGGCGGACTCATCTTCAACCAGACCGCGCCGTTCCAGTTCCGCATCTCGGCCGACGACGGCTACCGCTTCTACCTCGACGGCGTCTTGATCGGCAGTTCAAACGGGGTGGTCAGCAACCAAGTCGTGCCAGCGACGCCGATCACAGTGACGGCCGGCACGCACTACATCCGCATCGAGCTTCGCGAGGATTACGGCGAAGCGAAGATGAAGGTCGAGCGCAAGACCTCGTCGGCGACGACTTGGAATGTGATCACAAACACGAACTTCCGCGCGGGCGTCGACAACAACGCAAACGGCGTGCTCGACCTTTGCGATTCTGGCGACTGCAACGGCAACTCGCTGCCTGATGCCCTCGATATCGCGGCGAACAGCGCGCTTGATTGCAACACCAACGGCGTACTCGATGGTTGCGAGTCGACCACGGTCGACTGCGATCAGAACGGACTTCCCGACAGTTGCGAGCCAACGCTCGTCGGCCTTGCGGGCCGCTACTACGCGACGAACGACTTCTCTGGTCCGGTCATCGCAAAGCGCCTCGACGCATCCGGACCGCTCGGCCTTGATTTCAATGTGACCAACGACAACAACAACGAGTGGATGCCGGAAGGCGTACCCACCGACAACTTCTCAGCACGATGGACCGGCTCGCTGATCGTCCCGAAGAGCGGCAACTACGACTTCCAGATGCAGTCGGACGATCGCGCGACGCTTTCGGTCGACGGCGTGTTGCTGTTCGGATCGAACACCGGCAACGAAGAGCGCGGTCCTTTCTACCTTGAAGCGGGCACGCACTTGATACAACTCACCCTGCGCGAGTTTGGCGGCGACCAACGCATGCGCCTGCGTTGGCGCCCGAGTGGTACGCCCAACTGGTTGGCGCTCTCGGGTGATCGCTATCGCCCTGGTTACGACGGCGATGGTGATGGCGTGAGCGACATCTGCGAAACCGGCGACTGCAATGCGAATGGCCTGCCTGATGGCTTCGAGCTGTCGGAAGGCCTTGCGACCGACTGCAACGCGAACGGACTGCTCGATGGCTGCGATGTTGCCGCGGGTGCCGCCGACTGCAACGCGAACGGCGTACTCGATTCATGCGAAGCGTCTGCGACTGGTCTTGTTGGCCGCTACTACCCGCGGCTTGGTTCGTCGAATTCGAAGGATCCGTATCGACCTGGAGCGCTTGTCGCGGTTCGCCGCGACGGGAACATCGCTTTCGCGAACAACAACTGGCAACCGACGACCGCGCCGAGTGATGATCTCATTGTCATCTGGACCGGCACCATCACGACGGGCGGAGAATCGGGCCTGTGGCGCTTCCGCAGCGATTCGGACGACGGCGTGCGCCTGTACATCGACGGCGAAATCGTCATCAACCGCTGGCTCGACAACGCTGGAATCGGCTTCGGTGCGATTGAACTCGCCGCGAACACCGCGTACGACTTCCGAATGGAGTTCCACGAAGGAAACGGCGGACAGTTCTGCTTCCTCGAATGGGCCCCGCCATCCGCAGGCAGCGATCCGGCCTACGAGACCGTGCCGACATCGGCCTTCCGCATGGCGGTTCCCGATTGCAACGACAACGGCATTCCCGACGATTGCGACATCGCGAACGGCACGCTGCCCGATCCCGGTGCCGGCATTCCCACTCCATGCTCAGGCCCCGCGTGCCCGGCGGATCTTGACGGGAACGGCGCTGTCGAAGCGTCGGATCTCTCGCAACTTCTCGGCGCGTGGGGCGCGGTCGGCGGCGACGTTGACGGCAACGGCACCACCGACGCCGCGGATCTCTCGCTGCTTCTCTCCGCATGGGGCAACTGCGGCTGACACACTCGTTCATACTCCAATGCACTCGACCTACCTCGACACGCTCGCGCAGCGCACGCTGCCTGTATTCCTCTCCGCCCTCTCCTTCGTCGCGATCGAGGGTGGCGCGCTTGCGCAGTCCTGCGACGACTGCGATGACAACGGCCTGCCTGAAGCAACGGAGCAGGCTGCGCCGAGCGGGCTCGTCGGCCAGTACTGGCGTAGCCAAAGTGGAGGTCAGTTCACGGAGCGCCTCCTCTCGCGCATCGACGAGACGATCGCCTTCCAGTGGAACGGTGACTCGCCCGATCCCTCGATTCCGAACGACAACTTCGCCGTGCGCTGGACCGGCACGCTCATCGCGCCCGCAACGGGCACCTACACCTTTTGGACCACCACCGACGATGGCGTACGCCTCTGGATTGGCGGCGCTACGCTCATCAACAAGTGGCAGCCACAGTCGCCCACAACGTGGAGTGCGACGGTGCAACTCGTCGCAGGTCAACGCTACCTCTTCCGCATGGACTACTACGAAGGCGGTGGCGGTGCCGAAGCGAAACTTGAGTGGCAAGTTCCGGGCAGCACACGACAGGTGGTCCCGACCTCTGCGTTTGACCCCGTTGCAGATGGCGACGGCGACGGCTGGCCAGATGCTTGCAACGATTGCAACCTCGATGGCACGCCAGATGCCGCGGATTTCGCAGCAGGGACAGCAAGCGACTGCAACGCCAACTGCATTCCAGACGTGTGTGAAATTGCGCAGAGTGCAACGCTTGCCTATTGGCGGCTTGAAACGGTGGGCGCGTCGATTGAAGACAGCGGTCCGTTCATGCTTGATGGAGTTCCAACGCAAGTCACCGCGAGTGACAGCGTCGCCGAACCGATCATTCCAGCGACGGCTGAGCCGAACGACGGCTCTGCGGTGCTTGACGCGAATAGCCGCTTCGTCGTGAACGATCCGGCGCGCATCCTCGATACGACGGGCGAAAGTTTCACGATCGAAGCG
>CAIWCL010000114.1 GCA_903911205.1 uncultured bacterium | reverse complement strand
GGGACGCGGCGCTTCGCGCTCAAGGGACGCGGCGCTTCGCGCTCAAGGGACGCGGCGCTTCGCGCTCAAGGGACGCGGCGCTTCGCCGAACCGTCCGCGCCGAGAAGTGACACCACGACGCGACACGAAGCGAGGGGTTGGAAACACGGGCTGGAAACGCGGGCTGGAAACGCGGGCTGGAAACACAGGTTGGAAACACAGGTTGGAAACACGGGAATGTCCCGATGGTCTGCGGGCACGGGGCGAGAACTTCGGTGCTGCTGCGCCTAGATGCTTGGTCCGGTGCTCTTTCCGCCAATTCTTCCGGAAAATGGGCCTGTACCACTTGTGTTGACACAAATTCGTGACACGATCTGCTCGTCTATGGGTCTGCATCTGTCCTCATGCAGCACCATCCTCGGTTCCTTCTCGCATCACGAAGTGCACGACTCTGCGTACGGATTCCCCTCCGCTTGCTGATTCCACTCTCGAGGTGCCATCTCGTTTGCTCTGATCTCGCAGTTCCCTCTGGTCCCCTTTGACCCGGTCTTTCCTTCCCGGGCCATACGACGCAACCGAATACACCCCACGTACAACCTAAGGAGTTGTTGCATGCAGTCCCGCTTTGCTGTCGCCACCCTGAGTGGCGCCACCCTCTCGCTCTTCGCCGCTACCGCGATCGCAGCCCCAGCGCCGGATATCTACACGGACGCCGCTTTCGATATCGCCGAAGGCCTTACGAACGGCGAGGGAACTCTCGATCTGTTGTCGATGGAAGTGTCGAACACCGCCACGGACATCCAGTTCGCTCTCACGGTGAGAGGCAACATCTCGTCCACCGACTGGGGCAAGTTCATGATCGGCATCGCCGCTGGCGGCGCGTCGGCGAGCAACGGCAACGGTTGGGGTCGTCCGATCAACATGGACTCGGCCTCCGGCGGCATGACGACCTGGCTCGGCTCGTGGGTTGACGGTGGCGGCGGCGCGGAGAACCGCACCTACAGCTCCGGCAGCTGGGGCCTGACGGGCGCTACCTACAACGGCAACTTCGGCACCATCTCGCTCGCCTCGGGCACGCAGAGCACGCTGACACTGACGGTATCGCTCGCATCGCTCGGACTCGGCGTCGGCGATACCTTCTACTTCGACGCATACTCGTCGGGTGGCGGTGGCAGCGACGGAGCGATCGACGCACTCGCAAACCCGAACGTTTCGGTCTCGAACTGGGGCGACAGTTACACCTCAGGCGGCTCGAACCCGATCTTCTCCTACACGGTCGTGCCGGCGCCGGGCGCAATCGCGCTGATCAGCCTCGTCGGCCTGACCGCCGGCCGTCGCCGTTCGCGCAAGGCGTAAGCGACCTTCAGCCGACAATCTTCAGGCCCCTGCGCGAGACCGCTTGCGCAGGGGCCTGTCGCATTTCCAGTGAGGCTGATCGTCACACTCGAGCCGATCGCCACTCTTCCGCCGCTCTCGCCCTTCTTTCGCCGCTCTCGCCACGAATCGTCCGCGTCATGCACATTCTCGGGATCTCGGCCTTCTTTCATGACAGCGCGGCCGCCCTTGTGCGGGACGGCCGTGTCGTGGCCGCGTCGGAGGAGGAGCGGTTCAGCCGACGGAAGCACGACGAGCGCTTCCCATCGCTTGCCGTGCGCTCCTGCCTCGATCTCGCGGGGATCCGCGTCGCCGACCTCGACGCGGTTGTCTTCTACGAAAAGCCGATCCTGAAGTTTGAGCGGCTGCTCGAGACTTCGCTTGCGTTCGCGCCACGCGGATTCCGATCCTTCCTGACGGCGATGCCAGTCTGGCTTCAGAAGAAGCTGCATCTCCCCCGAGAAATTGACAAGGGACTCGCGGCGGCGATGACGCCGGGCGAGCGCGTCTACGACGGACCGATCCTGTTCACGACACACCACGAGTCGCATGCGGCGAGCGCGTTCTATCCAAGCCCCTTCGAGCGCGCGGCGATCCTGACCCTCGACGGCGTTGGCGAATGGGCCACCGCGAGCTGGGGCGTTGGTGACGGGCACCGCATCGAGCTCCGCGAAGAGATGCGCTTCCCGCACTCGCCCGGGCTCCTCTACAGCGCCTTCACCGCATACTGCGGCTTCCGTGTGAACTCCGGCGAGTACAAGTTGATGGGTCTCGCTCCCTACGGCGAGCCGCGCTACGTCAACACGATCCTCGATCACATCGTTCAGCTCGCGGAGGACGGTTCTTTCCAGCTCGATCAGCAGTACTTCGATTACTGCACCGGCCTTCGGATGACGAGCCCGAGATTCCACGCGCTCTTCGGTGGACCGCCGAGGAGCCCTGAGAGTCGGCTCACGCAGCGCGAGATGGACATCGCCGCGAGCGTCCAGCGCGTGACCGAGGAGATTGTGCTGCGCATGGCGCGCCACGTGCGCACGAAGACCGGCGAGGACAACCTCTGCCTCGCGGGCGGCGTGGCGCTCAACTGTGTGGCGAATGGTCGACTGCTCCGCGAGGGGCCATTCAAGAGACTGTGGATTCAACCCGCCGCGGGTGATTCGGGCGGGGCGCTCGGCGCGGCGCTTGCCCACTGGCATGGACATCTCGGGAACCCGCGAAACGTCTCTGCGCAGGACTCGCAGGAAGGTTCCTATCTCGGACCGGCGTCAAGCGATGATGAGATCCGCGCGCGTCTCGCCGCGATGGGCGCTGTCTCCGAAGAACTTGACGACGCGGCGCTCGTCGAAGCGATCGCGGCAGACCTCGCGCAGGGGCGCATCGTTGGCCACTTCTGGGGTCGCGCGGAGTTCGGGCCGCGCGCCCTTGGACATCGCTCGATCCTCGGCGACCCACGCGACCCGAGCATGCAGCGACGCATGAACGTCGCGATCAAGTTCCGCGAATCGTTCCGACCGTTCGCGCCGGCCGTCCTCGAGGGACGTCAGCGCGAGTGGTTCGAACTAGACTCGGAGAGTCCGTACATGCTCCTCGTAGCGCCCGTCGCGCGCGGACGTCGACGCGAGCTCACGTCGGAAGAGAAGAGCGCGACCGGCACCGACAAACTCCGGATCCTCCGCAGCGAGGTGCCCGCGATCACGCATGTCGACGACTCCGCGCGTGTGCAGACGGTCGATGCCGCGCGCTCGCCGCGGTTCCATGCGATTCTCTCAGCCTTCGAGCGGAGGACTGGGTGTCCCGTCCTCGTGAACACGAGCTTCAACATCCGCGGCGAACCGATCGTGCACGATCCGGGCGACGCGTACCGCTGCTTCATGTTCACCGACATGGATACGCTCGTTGTCGGCAATCACCTGATCCGCAAGGAGGCGCAGCCACCGATGGCGGGCGCCGAGGAGTACAAGCGTTCGTTCCGCCCCGATTGAAGAGCAGCGGGCGAATGCCCGAGAAGAGACGTACTTCCGCAAGAACCGACGGAGCTTTCCACCATGCGACGAACCTCGTTTCTCTCCGAACTGTTCGCCTTCATCAGGGCGCACAAGGCCTACATGTTGATCCCGGTGATCGTCGTACTTCTCCTCGCCGGACTCCTCATCATCCTCGGCGGCACGCAGGCCGCGCCGTTCATCTACACGATCTTCTGAACCGCCCGACGGGCTGCTCCCGGCATGCTTGATTGACCCCATGATCGAAATCCACTGGCATCCGTCTGCGAAGGAACTTCAACGCTGGGCCTTCACGACCGCCGCAGCGCTCGCGGTGATGGGCGCGTGCTTCCGCTTCATCGACTGGGGCGTCTTCGCCGCCATGTCTGGCATGTCGAATGTGCTCTGGGGGTTCGGGGCGTTCGCACTCGTGACCGCGGGCACCGGGACGCGCGTCGGAGTTCCCGCCTATTGGCTCTGGATGGGCTTCGTCTGGACCGTCGGCACGCTTCTCGGGACGCTCGCGCTTGGCGTCGTCTTCTATCTCGTCGTGACGCCGCTTGCGCTCGGCGGGCGGCTGGTCGGACGTGACCGACTCGCGTTGCGTCCTGGCGCGGGCAGCTCCATGTGGCGGCCGCTCCCGCGCGATCCGCACGATCCGAAGCGGCAGTTCTAGCGACTTCCTCGATACTTCTTGGTGCCGCGCGCACCGTTCGACGAAAGGTTCCGGCGCATGTCCGAACAGACGGTCCAACAGCCACTCCCACGCTGGAAGCGCAGCCTCTTCCTCTCGATCACACTCGCGCTCCCCATCGCGGTACTCGGCCTCGCCGAAGGAGCGCTCCGACTCGCGGGCTACGGTGGCTATCCGGAGATCTTCCGCACTGCGGGTGAACTCGGCGAAGGGCGCGAACTGCGTTTCGTCGATGCCGGCGCGATGAAGCCGTACTTCTTCGCGAATCCATCGCGGCCCGGTTTCGCAGACATCACGAACTTCGTGATGCCGAAGCCCGAGGGTACGGTGCGCGTGATGCTCGTCGGCGAATCGGCGGCGAAGGGCTACCCGCAGCCGCGAAACCTGGCGATGAGCGCGTTCCTCGAGGCGATGCTCGAGGACGTGTGGAAGGGGCGGGATGTCGAGGTCATCAACCTCGGCACGACGGCGGTGGCGAGCTTTCCGCTGGTTTCGGCGGTCGAGGCCTCGCTCGCGCAGGACCCTGATCTCGTTGTCCTCTATGTCGGGAACAACGAGTTCTTCGGTGCCTACGGCACCGCTTCGATCAACGCCGCAGGCACGCTACCGACGGGTGCGCTTCCTTGGATGCGCGCGGTGCGCGGACTCGCGCTCGTGCAGGCATTCGATGATGTCTTCCAGGGTGGTGCAGACGAGGATCGAACGCTGATGGAGCAGATGATCGGGCAGACCGTCATCTCGGCCGACTCGCCGCTCCGGTCGGCGGCCGCTCGCAATATCGGCGCGCATGTCGGAACGATGATTGAGGCCGCGCGCGAGGCGGGCGTTCCCGTTCTCGTCTGTACGACCGCAAGCAACGAGTCAGGCCTCGCGCCGATCGGCGAGGAGGAACTCTCGGCGCTCGATGACGCTGCGCGGTCGACCGTCGCGACGAAACTCAGTGAAGCGCGCGACGCGCTCACGGCCGATCCGGCGAGGGCGGCGGCGCTCTCTGCGGAGGTGCTTGCGCTCGCCCCAAACCATGCGGGCGCTCACTTTGGGCTCGGGCGCGCGCGCGCGGCGTTGGGTGACCGAGCAGCGGCGCGCGAGGCGTTTCTTGCAGCACGCGACCTCGACACGATGCCTTGGCGTCCCGTGCGTGTGACGGAGGATGCGGTGCGTCGGGCGGCGGAGGAGCGGAGTACTCCGCTCTGCGACATTGCGCAGCAGTTCCGCGACGCGAGCCCTGAGGGCGCGACGGGCTGGGACCTCCTCGACGATCATGTGCACCTCACCGTGCGAGGGCAGGCTGAGGCTGCGCGCATGATGGTCGACGCACTCTCGCGGTTTGAGGGGAAGATCGCGGTCGATCCCGCCGCAGCGGCCGCACTTCCCGACTGGCAGTCGTACGCGGAGCGGCTCGGGACGAACGCGTACGACGACTATCGCGTCGATCACACGCTGCGCGTTCTTTTCGGAGTGCCGTTCATGAAGCGCTCGAATGCCGAGGCGTTCGCGCGATTCGACGGCGCGTGCGTCGCCTTCGAGGCGACGATGCCTCCCGCCATTCGCGAGACGGCCCGCGAGTGGCAGAGCGCAACACCGCACGGCGGATACTTGCGGCCGCTGACGGGCATGGTGGCGCGCACGCTTCTTCGAGGAAACGACGCGAAGGAAGCGGCTCGGTACTACGAGATCGCGCGGCGGCAGGTGCCCGACTACACGTCGTGGAACCTCGAGTACACGTACTTCCTGCTCGCATGCCGCGAGAGGCTCACCGGAGCGCTCACGGAGGCGGATCGCGCTGAGGCTGCCAAAGCCATCGCAGAGGGTTGCTTCCTGCTCGAGCACGGCGAGTCGGGGAGCGGCTTGACCGAGCGCTACGTCGGCCGACTGCACCAGTTGCGCGGCGAGTGGGCGGAAGCGATTCCCTACATCCTTGCCGCTCGTCCACGGATGGCCGCGGAGGATCTCGTCGCATGCGATCAGGCGCTCGTCATGTCATATGTCAAGGCGGGCCGGAAGGATGAGGCGATCCGCCTCGTCGAGCAGGGGATCCGGGAGTCGGGTCGCTTCGCCCCGATCTACCAGCGATTGCGTGCGGAGATCGGCGACAAGTAGGGCCGTTGTTCGTGGGCTGTTGTTCGTGGGCTGTTGTTCGTGGGCTGTTGTTCGTGGGCGGTTGTTCGGGGGCCGTGGTTCGTGGGCGGTTGTTCGGGGGCCTTTTCGACGGCCGCGGGAAGTGGGCCGTAGAACCGAGGCACTTGCGACGCGGAACCCTCCGAGGAATTGGTCGACCAGCGTCGACGCACGGAGAGAAGATGTCCTTCGGCTGCGAAGGGGCTGCAATGGCTTCGGATCTCGACCTGCGCTGCGGCATGGACGACCCCTTCGACAGCGCGAGCGGGGTTGCTATGCTCCCGGCTTCAGCGTTCGGTCCGGTGTGAGAGCCGCCGAACACAAAGCTGGCTTGGCCCCATCGTCTAGCCTGGTTTAGGACATATCCCTCTCACGGATAGAACAGGGGTTCGAATCCCCTTGGGGTCACTCTTTGCAAACGCCCGCGGCACGCCGTGGGCGTTTGTGTTTCGGCGGTACGCTCACGCCGCTAAGGCAAGGCCACTCTCGCGAAGGTGACTCTCGCTCCCATGACAGGCTTTCCCGTCGAACTCCGTCCGCTGCTTGCGATCGTGATCGTGCTTGCGATCGCGCACATGCTGTTGAAGGGCAAGGCGCGCGCGGCGCAGGCAAGGAGGGGGCGCGGAACGCGTCGGTCCAGTTCGATCGTGCGGCACGCAAGTCTTCCGGGCATTTCAAGTCTTCCGGGCAGTTCAAGTCTTCGAGGCATCTCAAGTCTTCGAGGCACTTCAAGTCTTCCGGGGATTTCAAGCGAGGCAACATCTGCTGCAACGCCAACGCACCCGCAGCCGATAGACGCGCCATCCTCGCGTGTGCCGTTGTCGGATGATCCGGCCGAAGCGCTCGCCATGATGCGAAGTTCCATCGTTCCGACGCACGCTCTCTCACACGATCCTCCCCGCGCCGCTTCCGGTGTGGCTCCCGTCGAAATTCCCGTCGACTCTCCACATGCACGACACGCGCATCCCGATTGACATCCCCGGCCATCCGACCGCGCTCGTGGTGGGCGCCGGGCTCGTCTCGCGTCTCGCGGAGATGTGTCGATGCGAGGGGATCGCTCTCGCAGGCCGCGCGGTCCTCGTCGTCGTGGATGACGCGATTGCGTCCACGCACGGCGGAACACTCGTCGCGGCGCTGCGTGGCGGCGGAGCGCGAGTTGCCACCGTTTCGATTTCGGCGAAGGAAACTGAGAAGGCGATCCCCGCCGTTGAGCGCGTCTGGGCAGCAGCACTCGCACACGGCCTCGATCGTCGCGGCCTCGTCGTCGCGCTCGGTGGAGGCCTCACGGGCGACCTCGCGGGTTTCGCGGCCGCGACGTTCATGCGGGGCATCGATTTCGTGCAAGTCCCCACAACGCTCCTCGCGATGGTCGATGCCGCCATTGGCGGAAAGACTGGAGTGAACCTCGCGCTTCCGGGTGGCGGGCTTGGCAAAAACCTCGCGGGGGTGTTCTGGCAACCCAAAGCGACCTTCGCCGATCCAGACTTCCTCTCGACGCTTCCGCTGCGCGAAGTTCGTTCGGGCCTGGCAGAGTGTGTCAAGCACGCGATCATCGACGGCGAGGCACGATTCGCAGCGCTCGAACGCGACGCGGAACTTCTCGCGGTTGGCGACAGCGCGGCGCTGGCGCGGCTCATTCCCGAGTCCGCGGCGATCAAGGCGCACATCGTGGCCGCCGACCCATTCGAGCGCGGCGTCCGGGCGACCCTCAACCTCGGCCATACCTTCGGTCACGCGATTGAGACGCTGCCCGGGGTTGATCTCCTGCACGGGGAGGCTGTCGCGATCGGGATGGTCGCGGCAGCGATCGCGGCGGAATCATGGTCTGGCTTCGACGCGGCACCAATGACCGCTCGCGTGACAAACCTACTGAGGCGCTTTTCGTTGCCCACATCGCTCGGCATCGACAGCACACCCGACCTTCCGCTCGAGATTCGACGTCGTATGGGTTTCGACAAGAAGAACGAGGGCGGCGGGCTTCGACTCATCCTGCCGCGCGCGGTTGGGGACGTGGTTGTCGCGTCAGATGTCCCCGAGCCCGTGGTGGAAGCGGGTCTTCAGGCGATCCTCTGACGTTTCGACGGTCCTTCGGGAATGAATCCGCGAAGCGCGGCACCGGACGAAAGTTCGCGTGTTTCCGGTCGCCAAGCCGATAAGCACGTCATGCGCGTCGTCTCCATCGTCAATCAGAAGGGCGGTTGTGGCAAGACCACGACTGCAGTCAACCTCGCTGCCGTCCTCGCTCGTGGAGGCGCGCGCGTCATGCTCGTGGACATGGATCCGCAGTCGCACTGTGCCGCTGGCCTTGGCGTGCCAGAGCAAGGGCTTGAGCGAACCATCGCCGACGCGATGCTCGCCGACGGCGCGCAGCCACTCGTTGCAGAGGACTACATGTGGGAAGTCGCGCAGGGCTTGCGCCTCGTTCCTTCAAGCGTCGCGCTCGCCGCATTCGAAGCACCGACCGGTCCACTCGCGGCGCGCTTCGATCGCGATCGTCGACTCGCGCGCGTTCTCGCAGCATGGCAGGACGACTTCGATTGGTGCATCATCGATTGCCCGCCGACGATTGGCCTCCTCACCTACAACGCGTTGCGCGCGTCTGATCTCGTGATGGTGCCTGTCGAGACGGGTTTCTTCAGTTTGAAGGGCGCTGAGAAGCAGATCGAGACGATCGGCGCGGTCGTGCGCCGCTTTGGTCGCGACATCCCATTCCGACTCCTCCCGACGCTGTACAACGCATCGCGCGCGCTCTCACGCGATGTCGTCGCCGCACTCGGCAAGCGTTTCCCTGACGCGCTCATGCCTGTCGTCATTGGCGAGCACGAAGAACTGCGGGATGCGGCGAGTTACGGGCAGTCCATCATCGAATTCGCGCCCGGCTCCGCAGCGGAAGCAGACTTCCTCGCGCTTGCCGCGTGGCTTGAAGCGAATGCGCCCGCGTCAACCGCCTTGCGAGATCACGCAGGCGCGCCACCAATCGTTGAGACGTTCCGCGAGACGACGCGCGACATGCTCGGTGGACATGCGAATGGGTATGCCCCATCGAACGCAGGTGTCACCGCCGACGAGCGCGCGTTCTTCGCGTCGTCTCTCAGTACGCGTGCAGGTGACGTGGCGTCCGGGTCGAATCTGACGCCCACCGCCGATGAAGCGGCGGCTGGCAATGGAGAAGCGCTTTCGCGCGCCGGAACCAGCAACGGGCTTTCTCGCGCGTCCGACCTCGTCTCGCGCCTGCGCGCGTTGGCGGAACGCTCACGACAAGGTAGCCCGATGGGCGCGGGTTTCGGCGTGCGAACGACGCGCGACGGACAAGTTGTCTTCAGCCAGCCCGCAAGCGCCCGTGGCCTCTTCGTGGTCGGCGACTTCAATGGTTGGAACCCGATTGCAACGCCGTTGATGGCGAGTGCGGACGGCCTCCGCATGGAAGCTGAGGTTGAATTGCCGCCTGGCCGACATGCGTATCGCATCGTCGTGGATGGCACAGAGCAACTCGATGGATTCAATCCACATCGCGATTCCGCGCGCGAGGGGCTCGGCGCGAGTCTCGTCGAAGTTCCCGCTTCTGTTTCGGTCGGCAGTGCTCGTTCCTACGAGGGAGGTGTGCGATGAGCGCGAGTCAGCACGATTTGGCGCTCGACGCGTTCATCGGTCCGTCGCGTGATGCGCAGGGCTCGCTCGCGGGCGAGGCGCACGCATCGCGCCGCACCCTTGTGGTGGTTGGTCATCTTCCTGTGATGAGCGGCTTGTGGATTTCGCAGTTCGCGGATCGCGAAGCGTGCACGGGTGGTGCAACGTGCCTCGTGCGTCTCGAGCATGATGCCGTTTTACTCGAGGTTTTCCGCGCGGGGACGCGTCGTCCGAGTATCTCCCCACAGGCGAGCATCGTTGAGGCGCTTCGCATGATCGCCCCAATCGTCTCGCGCTGGATGGTTGTGTCGCGGGCCGGCGGCGCCGTCGAAGTGCCTGAAGGCGTGACGGATGTTGTCGTCCTCTCGGGTGCGGATGAAGTCGCGGTTGTTGCTGCGTACGAACTCGTGAAGACTTACACCACGCTCGTAGGCGGTGAGGGCTCGCCGCGGATTCCGATCTCCGTTGCTGTCCTCGGTGCCGACGATACGGCGGTCGAAGGTGTCGCGCGTCGCTTGCGCGGCGCGACGCGGCAATTCCTTGGCTTTGAGGTTGCGGTCGTTGGCGGGCTTCAAGCGGTTGCGCCGGTCGATAGCGCATTCCGTGGCACATTCAATGCTCCGACCCCGACGCTTTCGGAAGTCGACGCGATGATTGGCAGCGCCCAACGCGCGGCAGACGTTCGCGAAGAACGTACGACGGTCTCGATCGTTCCAACCAGTGAAATCGCACGAGAAACAGCACGAGAAACAGCACGAGAAACAGCACGAGAGACAGCACGAGAGACAGCACGAGAAACAGCGCGAGATGCCTCACGATCAGCGTCGATCTCTGGCGTATCGCGGTCTGCTCATCGCGAGCGCTTCGCCGCCAATGCGGATCGTCGCGGGCCTCGTTCGCGTGCAACGCGCGACGATTCGCCTATTCCAATCACCATCGGACTTGAGCCAACTCCGCCGACCGCAGATGAGCTCACACGCGAAGTTCGCGCGACACCGCGACGTCGCTCATTCGACGTCCCGCCAACACATTCGAACGCAACAACGTCCACAGCCTCCAGCACTTTTGCTTCGCCGACGGTCGCGCTGCCAACCTCAAGTATGGACGCACTCCGCGCTGAAATCGGGCGCGCATCTGCGGAACTTGATGCGTTTCGTCGCACGCGCGAGCCAATCGCGGCTTCGGCGACGAACGCGAGTCTTGCACCAGAACCTACGGTGATTGCGCGTGCGCGGTCCGTCACGAGCGACATCACGCCGCCGCTTCTCGAGCATCTCGAAGGCATCGTGCCGTTCCCATTCCGTGCACCACGGAATCGTTTGGTCGAGGTTGGTCTCGATGCGACCGGCCGTGTACATGTGGTCGGTCGTGCATCGGATCTCGCGGCGCTTCTCGCCGTTCGCGGTTGGATGCGCGAACATGATGAAATTCTGCGCGCGGCGGTTCCGGCGTACACCTCGAACGACGACATCGTCGTGGATGTCGTCTTTGCGAATTTCGAAGAAGTGCGCCCAATTGACGGCGCCATGACCCACGTTGCGTTGACAGTGGAAGTCGCTGGTCGCCGCGGGGTGCTTGCGGTTCGAATCTCGGCCTGACACTTCGCAGTGTTGCGTTCGAGAGTCGTCAGGTGCATCCGACGCCCGTGTTCTTACGACGCCCGTGTTCATCCGACGCCCGTGCGCGGTGTACCTCTCCTCGAGAGACGTTGCGATCATGACGCCGGCAACGCCTGCAGCAGCACGCGCGAGAGATTTGCATGCGTGAAGCCTTCACGCCATGCATCACCGGCCAGCATGCCGAAGTCCGCATCGTGGAGCGCATCGAGGAGTCGTGCATACTCCGAGGGCGACTGAATCTCGATCGGCAGTTGCTCGCGGCCGAAGCCGCCGTCGAGATCGCTTCCGAGCCCAACGCGATGGGCGCCCGCGATGCGAGCGACATGTCTGGTATGCGCAACACAATCTGCGAGCGTTGCGCGTCGGCCGTGTGCGAGAAATCGGCCGTAGAGATTCAGGCCGATCCAACCATCACGCGCTGCGATCGCCGCGATTTGTGCATCGGTGAGATGTCGTTCGCTCGGTTCGAGCAGCGCTTGGGCGTTGGAGTGGGTTGCGATCACGCGCGCATCGGTCGCGGTCAAGAGATCGTCAAACGCCGCGCGGGAGAGATGTGACGCGTCGTGGATCACACCGAAGCAATCGAGTGCTTCCACCATGCGTTTCCCGATCGCCGTGAGTCCGCCTGCGCGAGCGTTTCCGCCCGCGTAACGGCTTCCGTGCCCCCAACTGAGTCCAACAACGCGGAGTCCGCGTGCGTGCCACCACGCGACCTCTTCGGGAGAGCGAATCGGGTCGGCGCACTCCATCAAGATGACGACGCCGAGCGGACCTTCACCAGCGAGCGTGCGTGCGAGATCGTCGCGCGAGCGAATGATGGCGACGTGCCCCTCGCGCTCCATGCGTTCGTACCATTCGAGTTGGACAAGACCAGCTCGATGTGCGCCTTCGAGATCATCCGAATCCCGATACGCGACGGCTTCGGTCTGCGGGTCGCCACCGAGTTCCGTGAAGATCGTGCCGAGCGCAACGCGGACGCCGCCTTCGCGAAGCGACGCGAGTGTGCAACACCATGGACTCTCGGCGCTGACGGGTGCAAGCATGTCGCGGCCATTGACTGCGAGGTATGCCAGATCAAGGTGGCCGTCGAGCCACCGGAGACGCGAACGCGAAGGCGAATGCGGGGAAGGCAGCTGCGAGGGGTGAGGTGGGGCCGAGGAGACGTCGGGCATACCGCGAAGGTAGTCGCGCAAGCCCGCTTCCGGGTACCTTTCGCACATGGCAGAGGCCGAAGAAGCGCCTTCCGTACCGTCCGCGCCCATCTTCGCGGCGCACCCAACGAGCATTCGGCCAGCGGCTTTGGAGCCTGCTGAGGTTCGTCGGCGGTTTTTTGCTGCGGCGATGGCCGCCGCTGCGAGTGGAAGCCTTCTGGTCGTCGCGTGGCTTTTGCCACCCGCCTCACGAGGTTTCGGGACGCATCAAGCACTCGGTCTGCCCGCCTGTTCTTGGCCAGCGCGCTTCGGGGTACCATGCCCGTCTTGCGGAATGACGACAGCCTTCGCCCTCGCTTCGAAGGGAAGGCTCGTCGAAAGTTTCGCCACGCAGCCGATGGGTTGTGTGTTGGCGATCGCGACAGGCATGACGCTTGTCGCGGCACTTTGGACGCTCGCGACAGGCCGATCTGTTTGGCCGATCTATGAGCGAATGTGGGGTGCCCGTCTCGCGTGGTTCGCGGGGATCGCGGCGCTTCTCGCATGGGGCTACAAGACCGCGCTCATGTGCGGATGGATGGGTTGATGATGGCTACACGAAACTCCAACACCTCTCCAGACTCGTCCCTTCCCGCTGAGGGTGGCGCGCACAGCGATCGCACCGTTGTTGGCCGTTTCGCTCGAAACCTTCGGGCACTCATTGCGCTGACAGTCCTCGGGGGCGTTGTTGCTTCGACGGGATGCATCGCAGGGGCCGTCGGCGCAATCGGTCAGCAAATCGAACGCGGGAAGAAACTCGATGTCCCGGCGCAGTATGAGGGGCTCGAAGGTCACACGTCTGCGGTCATCGTGAACGCGGATTACGCGACGCTCGTCGAGCATCCGGCGGTTGTGGCGAACATCACGGCAAACGTCTCCGCACGGATCAAGTTGTACGTCAAGGACGCGTCGGTGCTTCCGCCCGGGCAGATTCTTGATTGGCAGTACCGCACCCCGCAGTGGCGTGCCTTGCCGCATGGCGAGATTGCCAAGGAACTCGGCGTTGATCGCCTTGTCTTCATCGATCTCTATGAGTATCGCCTGAATCCCGTTGGAAATAGCTACATCTGGGATGGCGTCGCCGCCGCGAACATCGGCGTTGTTGAAGCCGACGGACTCTCTCCCGACGAGTTTGCATTCACGGCAAATATCGTGGCGAAGTTCCCGAATAAAGAGGGCATCGGTAAAGAAAACGCGCGCCGCGAGGCGATCGAGCGCGGACTGCTGACGCTCTTCATTCAGAAATCTTCGTGGCTCTTCTATCGCCACATCGAAGATAAGTACCCCGAGTACTGATGCATCGTCTGGATCGACCGCGGTTGTTCTTGAGCCTGCATGTTGGCTCGCTTCAGAGGAATTTGTTTATGTCGACCGTCGCACGCATTTTCGCTCTCGCTTCGGCTGTCGGTGTTCTTGCTGCCGCCGGTTGCAACATTGTGACACCCGTCGCGTATGCGATTGAAGGCCCGGGTCAGATCGATGCCGAGTACACGCTTCCGAAGAAGAAGACCGTGATTTTCGTCGACGATCCACGCAATATTCTTCCGCGCACGGCACTCCGTACCGCAATTGGCGATGCGATCAGCTTTGATCTCATGGAGCGCGGTCACCTCGATTCGACCGTCGCGTCGCGCGACGCGATCGCCGTTGCGCGCTCAGGATCTGCGGGAAACGCGCAGAAACTGATGACGGTGGAATCGGTGGGTAAAGCGCTTGACTGTGCGCAGGTGATTCACATTCAGCCGACGGTTTTTGACCTCAGCGGACGCACCGATGATCGTGGTATTCGTCCGACGGCCATCGTGCAGGTGAAGGTGCTGGATCTTGAACTGCGCGTGCGCACCTATCCAGCGGCGGATTCGATGCCTGATGGTCGTGAAGTGACGGCGATCATTCGAGAAGAGAGTTCGGACGGACTTCGAACACGCGCGGGCCGCACGCAGATTGAAGATCAACTTGCGCGAAAGATTGCTCTCGAAGTCGCGCAGCTCTTCTATCAACACGATCGTGTTGATCTCGGCGAAAATCTCGGGACGCGCCGCAAGTGAGTCGTGACGGGTCGGACGATTCCTCGGCGGTTCTGGTGAGCCCGATGGCTCCACTCGACGGTACGCCCGCAGAAGTGGTACGCCGACGCGGTACGGTCCATGTCGTGTGTTTTGAGGATTGTGGTGCGTGCACACTTCGTGAAATTGTTCGCGTGGCGGTGCTCGGTGATGATGTTGTCGTGTTGGGGCCTGAGGCTTTCGCGCGAACGCTCGTCGAACTTGGCCTTTCGCGCGAGATCGGGCTCACACGCGTCGGGCGCGTTGCGGGGCGTTGGCGTCGCAGCGAGGTTGCACGCGTCGTGTCGAAACTCGATGGCGGTTGGCAAGGGAAGCGCACGACGGTGCTGTACGGCCGTGCGATTCTTGACGCGCGTATTGCCGGCGATGAAGTGACGAAACTCGCGCGCCTGCCTGCAGAATTGCCGGTGATTCCTCCGGTTCCTGAAGGGCGTCGTTCGCGCATTCGGCGTGAGCTTTGTCTCGCTCCGCAGGATGTCGCGATCCTCGTTGCGAACGAGCCCGCAAACTGCGTGGATCTTGGGCTTGTCGCGCGCGCAGTCGGCATGGCGCACGTCGCGCTCGTCGGTCATGGTGTGCGGCTTCGATTGATCGCTTCGCCTGAAACGCCGCGCGTGTTCGAACGAGCGTGTTTCCTTCGCGATGCCGTGGGAGCGCCGGACATCGTGGTCGATCCCCGCGTGGCGCGACCGTGGGAACTCCTCTGTGCGGTCGACGCCGTGTTGATCGATCAAGACGGGCTCGCGAGCGATCCGGTGAGTTGCGCTGGGGATCGTTGTCGCGAAACCATCGCGCTTGGCCCCACGATGCCATCGCCGCTCCCTGCGCTCTGGTCGCTCGCTGCCGAGTTGCCGACGTTCGTGCACACATCGATCGCGCTTGGGGTGCACGATTCTGGCCCGCGCGCGGGGCTCGTCCATCGGTTTGGCGATGACGTTGCAGCGCTGTCGCGTGCGCTCTACGACTTCGCGAGAAGTCGAAGTGCGGCATCGCGGTAGAGGACGCGCAAGAGTTCCGGGGGGAGTGCGAGGCCGCGCAACGGCGGCGCGTCGTTTGGGCTATGTCGCGTCGGGTTCACCATCGCGAGATCGGGATCCGCGATCGGCGACGGTGTTTCGCCTGAACCCTCCCACATCATGCGAAGGGCCCAATATCGACTCGCGTAGAGATCGTGTGCGGCTTCTCGGCTTGTGGCCTTTCGCGCCATGTCGCTTGATTTGTCGCCGCCACGAAGGTGTTCGTCCGTGGTCACGGTGTCGGTACCGAAGAAGATTCGGCCGCGCCACTTCTCTAGGAAACTCATGACCTCATCCCGCGGATGACGGCCAAGTTCGCGCACGATCCACTTGGTCGCACTCGTATCGAGATGGAGATTCGGATGCGCTTCGAGGAGCGTATCGAGGAACCCAAGATCCTCGGGAAATCCGCCGAGATGCGCCGCAATCCATGGCATGGCGAAGCGATCAAGCGCTCGGCGAAGCGGAATGTAGTGATCGAGTTTGCGACCGTAGCGCGTGTGGTCGGCGTACTTGGTCGCGAACCACGTGTCAGGATCGCCGACATGCGCCATGCACATCATTCCGAGGCGCTCGGCAAGTTTCATTTGTTCGATGCGAAAGGCACCGTCAAGCGCAAGCATGTTGGGCTCACCGGCTTCGTGACCGAAGTCAATGAAGCGCGGTGCGTTCCAGAACTTCACGATCCGCGCGCCCGCCTCGCGGTAACGCTCGATGCGTTCGAGGTAGCCAGTTCCGTGCCCACGCCGGCGGTCGACATCGTGAAAGTCGGGGAAGGCGATGAAGTCAATCGCATCGCCGAGGCGCGCCCGGAGCGCGGGTACGTCTTCGAGTCGCGACATCGAAAATGTGCGTTCAACACCAAACGCGCGCGCGATGGGATGCCACACTTCAGCCGCTTCAAGCCCGTTGATGTGGGCGTGGATGTCGATGATGCCGTAACCCAATTGCGGCAGGTTCGACGCCTCGGCGACATAGTCGAGGCCGAGTCGATTTGAGGGATCGTCACGCAGAGCGGTTGGAGGCGAAGGAAGCCGAAGCATTCGCGCAGAATAGGCACGACGCGGGAATCGCCGCGGTGTGCCGGTGATGTTAGGAGGCGGAGGTTCCGACTACGCCCGCGACCGCGGCGCCGTTTTTTTCGAGGGCACTGCGGTTGACGGCAGCGTGACCGCAGGCTTGCTGCGCGTGCGCTCGGCCGGGCTCTCAGCGGCGCCGCTGCGATCGACTGCGAGTCGCGTTCGCGGGGCTCGCGCGTCGCCATTTCGGGTCATGGTGAGCGCTGCGTTGAGCCGCTGCGCAGGCGGCGTTCCGAGCCCCGCTGCATGTACGAGGCCGATGTAAAGCTCGTAGTTCGTCTCCATATCGAGATGACGCACGACTTCGCAGTCGAACCACGCGACCGCGCGCGTCACGATCGGCGCGCCGAGCATTCCGCGCGTGAACGGGTATGTCAAAAAGGGGTCATCGCCGATCCGTCGGTCTGGGCCGAACACGCGTTGAAGGAGTCGCTCGTTTGGGTCGAGCAGCGAGAGGCTGAAGGTTCGGCTGTCTCGAATCAACGGCGAAAGCACATGTCCCTTCTCCATCGCCACGAGCAGCATCGGTGGCAGGGTTCCGCACTGCTGCACCCGATCCACGATGCGACCGTCGCGCACCTCGCCGTAGGCCGTCGTGAGGAGGTACTGGGCGTTCGGAACGCGGGTCAACGCTTCGAGCGTCGCTTCGGTGGGGGGTGGGAGCATGCGAACTGGAACCGAGGGGGCGGGGAGAGATCGGGCGCCACTGAACCACCCAGTGGCAGAAAATCTCCTAACCCTCGCAATATGAGGCGGTTACGCAGCGAAGCCACCTTGAACGGGGGGATTGGCGCAAAAAGGCCGCCAAAAAAATGCATCAAAAAGTGCAGGAAAGTGTGGCAAGGTGTTGAAAGGTGGGGCAAAGTGTCGTATCTTCACCACGTCCTAAAGGGGACCGCCGCATGTTTCTCGGGCAGTTTGATCACTCCCTCGACACGAAGCGGCGCTTGGCCATCCCGGCTGAGATCCGAGATTCCGTTCAGACGGAAGAGCACGGGACTCAGTGGGTTGCGCTTCCGGGAAGCAATGGGCATCTCTGGTTGTGGCCCTCGAAGTTGTTTGAGTCGGCGGTTCGGGCAACTCCTCGTGAGTTTTTGAGGGACCAACGGACAGTCAATCTCGACACGCAAGTGATGTCGAAGGCAGCGAAGATCGAACTCGACTCGGCAGGGCGCATCCGTATTCCTGATCGCCTCCTTGAGTCGTACGGATTGAAAGACAAGGTCACCGTGCTTGGCGTCTTCGATCACCTTGAAGTCGTCGACACGGAGCAGTGGAAGCAAGAGTCGATGGATACAAAGGAAGTCGGCCAACTCTATGGCGCAGCGCTTGAGGCTCGCCGAGCGGACCGACCCTAACTGATGCATGCGCAGTCGAGCCTGAAAAGGTTCCACCGCGATTGAAGCGAACAGGCCAGACGCTCGACATGGATCGTCGTGTGAAAGGCTGCGAGGGAACGCCGGCAACGGTGTGTGGATGGCAGAGGCGCAAGGATGCGCCCGAGCGCGGACGTTGAGGCAACGGCCGAAATCCAGCAAATTCCCGCACCACGGGTGCGTGCGGGATGTTCCCGAGATTCGTTTCCGCCGAGCCAGGGACGGCTCGGCAGTTGACGGGGCCGACACGGAAAGTCGAACCCCGCGACCTGCGATTCCGACCCGAAAGGGCCGGAGTCGCTTTCAGAAGGGTGGCTGCTTGCCCGCCCGCAAGCAACCAACGAATACGCGCGCCGATGGGCGCGCGTGTTTGTTTTTGAGTGCTGGTCCGGTT
>CAIWCL010000113.1 GCA_903911205.1 uncultured bacterium | reverse complement strand
TTGCTTCCCCATCTTGCAAGGTCGACCGCATGCCCGACAACAAGCGCATCCTCGGTCATGCCCACGATGCGCGCAGGAATCCGTGCATGCGCGAGAATCGGCGCACCCATCTCGACCGTCGCTTCCGACACGCGACCATCGCGTCCCCGTTTCCACGCAACATCAAGAACACCGCGACCCGTTTCGACGCGCAACGGATTCGCTGAAGCAATACCGCGGTCCACCGCGAACTTTGCGACACATCGGATGCCATTCCCGCACATCTCACCTTCGCTGCCGTCGGCGTTGAACATCCGCATGCGCACATGCGCGTCCGCACGCATCGGCGGGCAAACGGCGATCAGACCATCACTCCCAACGGCGAAATGGCGGTCGCTTACGAGACGCGCTGCGCGCGCGTAGTCAAGACTCGCGTACTGCGAGCCGTCGATGTACACGTAGTCGTTACCGATGCCATGCATCTTTGTGAAGCGCATAGTGCGAGTGTACCTCTGCCGAGCCGCGGCCTCGTCGAACGCGCATCGGATGCTCCGTTGTCATCGGCACGTGCCAGTCGCCCGTCGGCCAGACGAGTGCCGAAACGAGCTACCCAAGTACGAGCTACCCAAGTACGAGCCACCCGAACACGAGGACAAGCGCGCTCCACCGAAGCCACGCAACATGCCGGTCGATCGGCAGGTTCGTATGTGGAAGCCCGACAAGTCCACGCAAGTACTCTTGTCGCCACGCGATGGACCCGTGCCGCCAGCTCGGCCTCCCCCGCGGCACGTGATTGAGGAACGCGACGGAGCCGAGCGCTCCGACCATCGCGTCGATCGCGGCGGGTGATGCGTCGGAGCGGCCCTCACGCGCACTCAAAACCTGCACAGCATAGGTGTCGGCCTGCCGCTCGAAACGGCGGCTCGACCAACCGAACATCCACAGCGCACCGACCACGATGATGCCGTCACGCGCGAGGACCAACCATCGCGCCAACGCGGCGATCTCAGACTCCTCACTTCCCGCCGACAATGCAACGAAAATCGTTCGCGCGAACGGATCGGCGACGAGCCCCGCAAGCGTCCAACACGCGCTGATGACAGCGATCATCCAGAGCAGGTGTCGACGCGCGACATGCCCGAGTTCATGGGCCATGACCGCGAGCACTTGTTCGCGCGGCATGTACTCAAGAAGCGTGTCTGAAAGCATCACGCAACGAAGCCGCGGAAAAAGTCCCATGACCGCGGCGTTTGCAACGAGTCCTTGCGTCGGCCAAACCCAGATTTCCGACACCCCAACGCGCGCTTCACGTGCGAGTTGTTCAAGATCATCGCGCAACGAGCCGGGCGCGAGACGCTTGAGTCCAAGTAGCGGCGGCACGATGACGGGCACGAGTACGACGAGGGCCGCAGCGGCGGCAATCATGCCGGTGAGCCGCCAGGCCTCAGGATCGTTCGCTCCGCGCGTCGAAGCAACCTGCGCGGCAACTTCGCCGAGGACGAGTGGCACCACAAGCGGCACCACGAATGGAACAAGCCCCGCGCGTGCTTGCGCCCAGACGTATCCGAGTCGTGAGGGCATCGGGTGCACCGCATTGCCCTCGTCGAGCGTGCGAAGCACGGAACTCTCGCGCACACGTCGTTCGACTGGATACAGCACAAACGACACAAGAAGCGCAGCCACCACGCCTGCGCCAAAGAGAACTCCCGCGCTTGCGGCGACGCCCCCCCGCTCCATCAGCGCATTGGGAAGTTCGCTTGCCGCCGCAACGACGATCCAGATCGTTGCGAGCCATGGCGCACGCGGCATCCAGGCATACAGCGCATCGACCGGTGCAGACTGCATGTGATCCATCGCCTCGAGCGCACGACGCACTTTCCACGCTCCAACAACGAGTACCGAGATTGGCGCCAACGTAAGTGCGATCACGCCCACCCACGTTGGGAACAACAGCGCCCCCGCAAGTTCTCCCGCGAGAAGCGCGACTGTGAGTTGAACGATGATCGCGAGTTGCACGCGGGATCAGCCTTGCGGCCGCTCCACCGCGCCAAGATCGACCACGACCTTCCCGTACCGATAGAAGTCGACACCGAGAAGATCCGCCGAAAGAAACGTGAAGACAAGCCCGTTACAGCGCGTACTGTCAGCGAACGTGAAGTCGCCCATGTGTGGACCTGCGTAATCGGCGTTGTCGTACTTCTGTGTGTGGTTGTGATAGTGAAACTGTCGCGTATAGAGCGCATCGAAGAGTGCCTGCGGACTTTCGAATCGCACGTCGCTTGCCTTCGATCGCGGGAGGAATTCAAGAAGCTCCGCACGCCCCGCGGCATCCATTCCGAGAACGCCGCCGTATTCGGTTGTGCGATCCTCACGGTCGCGATCGGCCTGCTCGAAGAGGTGTCGCAAGAGCGCCGGCTCGGCAAGCATGTCGAGCGCAAGCGCCATCGCTGCAAGATCAGACCACACGAGCACATCGCGCTGCTGCGCGAGGCTCTCGGTAAATCCGTTGCCATACCCCGTAAAGTCAGGAGAGGCCTTTCGTCGCCCCGCGATGCGTCGCGAGATCTCTTCGAAGATCACCGCGTCGGTCGCGTCGAGAAGATCAGAGCGTCGCTTCGCACACGCCACCACCACAGGTATCGCGCGAATTTCGAGCGTTTCGCGACGATCTTTCGGCAGTTTCGCAAGAGCATCCCGCGCCTCTGCGAAAAACTCCGCACGTTTCGGCTCACAGAGTTCGCGTGCCCAGAGAATCTCCTCGCGCGTCACGGGCAGGACGCCGAGTTCGCTTGAGACTCGCGCGAGATCGATCAGCATTCCATCGCCACGCGTCGCATCTGGGTCTGCGAGCAACGCTCGCAACTTCGGCGCATCGCCAAGTTTCATAAGCAGTTCCCAGCATCGCGCGCGGAGATTCGCCTGCGTCGTCGGGCTCGACTCGCGCATGGTGCGGATGAGGGTCGCCCCGATCTGATCCTCGCCGACGATCGCGGCGAGCGCAACGCGTTCTGGGCGTGGCTTGGTCGCGTCCATCCCCGGTGCGGGGTTCGCCCACGACCGAATCAATGCTGGCACGAGCTCTTCGATCTTTCGTGCACCGATGAGTTCACAGGCGCGTTCACGCCACGCAACATCTCCCATGCGCGGGAGACTGTTTCCAAGCGCCTCGACAAGCGCCGCGCGGTCCGTGTCCAGCAAGAGATCGAACGCCATGACACGCGCATCGATCGCGTAGCCGTCGGCGGCCACCATGCGACGAAGTGCGGCCTTGGTCGGCGCGTCGACACCGCGGAGGCGCGCCGCTTCGAGTGCATCGAAGTATCGCTCGCGCGATTGACCAGTTCGCGATAGCACCTCCGCCGGGTTGTCGACGCTCTCCGGACCACCGCGGCAGCCCGCAAGGAACACTGCCCCTGCGACTGAAAGAGCGCACACCACCGTTGCAACGTGGAGCGCTTTGGGCAGGCGACGGGAGGAACGGGATGCGCGGGCGGCGGAGAAGTGGTTCGGCATAGGGGGCGACTCGCAGAGGGCGAGGGAGACCGTATCATCGGACCTTCATGGAAGGAACGAACAGCGCATCCTCCTCACCAACCTCTGTGGACAAACTCCGCCGGAGTGCGTTTCAGAACGATGTCGAGCGACTGTTGGGACTCATTCGCCCTGCCGTACAGGCGGACGGCGGCGACATCGAGCTTGTGTCCGCGGACCCCGCGGGGCTTGTTCAGATTCGCTTCCTCGGGGCGTGCATCGGCTGCCCCTCCGCCAATCAGACCCTTCACCACGGGATTGAGCGAACGCTTCGCGCCGAGCTGGGGCCGACCATTCGTGTCGAAGCGGTGAAATAAGGCCGCGCAGTCGGGCCACGCAGTTTGAGGCGCCGTGGTCAGCGGCCCCCTCCCAAGAGATCGAACCAAGAGATCGAACCAAGAGATCGGACCAAGAGATCGAACCAAAAAATCGAATCCTGTACTTCCGGCAAAGAACCGCG
>CAIWCL010000112.1 GCA_903911205.1 uncultured bacterium | reverse complement strand
TGCGGAGATCGATGCTCTTCGCGCGGGTGACGCATGAAAGGTTCGGTTGCGGTCCTCTCGGTCGGCGATGAACTGGTCCTCGGGCAGATCGAAGATACAAACGCGTCTTGGTTGGCCCGTAGGTTGCAGGCGATTGGCCGCACGCCCGGTGAGCGTCGCACCGTGGGTGACGATCGCCGCGCGCTTGCCGACGCGCTGCGCGCGCTCGCGTCGACGCACGCCGCCGTCATCCTCACCGGTGGACTCGGTCCCACGCTTGACGATCTCACGCGAGAGGCGCTGCTCGATGTGGTGTCGCCGTGCGCCGCGCTTGTCGAAGATGCGGCAGGCGTTGAGCATCTGCGCGGTTGGTTTGAGAGGCGAGGGCGCCCGATGCCTGCCTCGAACTTGCGGCAAGCGATGCGCCCGCCGAACGCGCGACTCTTGGCGAATCCGCACGGCACGGCGCCAGGGATCGGAGCGCGCTTCGAGTCCGACGCGCACGCGTGCGAAGTCTTTTGCCTTCCCGGGCCGCCGAACGAGATGAAGCCGATGTTCGATGCGTTCGTGGTGCCCGCGCTCGGCGACGATGCACACGTCGTTGCGACGGCGGCGCTCCATTCGATCGGTCTCGGTGAAAGCGCACTTGCAGAATTCCTCGGCGAACTCATGGTGCGCGGCCGCGAACCATCCGTTGGTACAACCGCAAGCGATGGCATCGTGTCCATTCGCGTGCGCGCCACGGGGCCGCGCGCGACCGCGCAAGCAGCGCTCGAATCAACAGTCGCCGAGTGTCTCACGCGTGCAGGCAACGTTGTCTACGGCCGCGACGGCGAACCACTTGCTGCGGTCGTTGGCCGCATGCTCGCTGAGCAAAACCTCACCCTTTCGACTGCGGAAAGTTGCACGGGTGGTTTACTCGGCGCGTTTCTCACCGACGTCGCCGGATCCAGCGCGTGGTATATGGGCGGCGCCGTCACCTATGCGAATGAACGCAAGATCAAAGATCTCGGTGTCGCGGCTGCGACGATCGCAACGCACGGGGCCGTCAGTCACGAAACCGCAATCGAGATGGCGCGCGGCGCGCTCACGCGCTTCAACACGTATCTTGCGATCGCGACCACAGGTATCGCCGGCCCGAGCGGCGGCAGCGACGCGAAGCCTGTGGGTACGGTCTATGTGGCGATCGCGCGGCGCGACGGCGACATCTTCAGTCGGCGCTTCCATTTCCCCGGTGATCGCACGACCGTGCGCCGACGCACCGCGCATCTCGCGCTTGCGTGCACGCGCTTCTTGCTCCTTGGCGAAGGCGCGCGGTCGCTTCTCTGGAGCGAAGGGGAGGCAGTGCGTGTCGAGCGCACCTGAATCTCCCGTCGCCTATCTCGCACTCGGCGCGAATCTCGGCGACCGACTGACCACGCTACAGCACGCGGTTGTGCAGCTCGCGGAAGTGCGCGGCATCGAACTCCTCGCCGCAAGCAGCGCGTGGGACACAGCGCCTGTCGGGCCACCCGACCAACCGCGCTATCTCAACGCTGCGGTCGCGGTGCGCACGACGCTCGCCCCGCGCGCGCTCCTCGGAGCGCTTCTCGATATCGAGCGCCAGTTTGGCCGCGATCGCAGCGGCTCGCGTTGGACCGCGCGCACGCTCGATCTTGACATCATCATTTTCGGGAATACCACCATCGCCGAACCCGACCTTGCGCTGCCGCACCCCCGGTTTCGCGAGCGCGCATTCGTACTTCTCCCGCTTGCGGAGATTGCCCCTGACGCGCGCGATCCTGTCACCGGGGAATCGGTAGAATCTCTCCTTCGTGCCTGTCCTGGCCGCTCGGATGCGGTCAGGGTTGGGCCGCTGATCCCGACGACGTGAACGCGGTGTGCCGCGCTCCCTTCGCGAGCAGCGGGGGTGGTCGTTGAAGGCCACCTGCACCGACAAGAGAGCAGCGCGTCGCCGTGCGACGTCGCTCAAGCTGCGCGTTCATTCATCGGAGCATTCATGTCGACCCTCTTCTTCTCTCGCCGTTCGCTCTCTCGTGTGGTCGTGGCGACCACGCTTCTCGTTGCTCCTCTTGCGGCGAGCATCTCCTCGCCTGTGTCCGCGCAGGACGACGTCGGCGCTCTCGGTGGCGCGATGCCGCAAGACCTCATGCCCAAGGCCCCGGACATCGCTGGTGCGTTCACCGACGCGATGAAGACGCCGGAGGCAATCAAGGCGGCTGAAGAAGCGCTCAAGAAGACGGCGAAGGCCTACCGTGACGCAAAGGCGTTGACGGACAAGGTGTCGATCTCGGTCGACGTCATGGGTCGCAAGCAAGAGCAGTCGATGACGCTCATGCGCGACGCGTCCGGCACGCGCGTGGACATGGGCGGCAACGCGATCACCTCGACCAACGGCAAGGTGTACATCACCGACGTGTCGGTTCCGAAGAAGTTCTTCGCGATGCCGCTCGAAGGCTCGATGGTGGAGACGCTCGAGAAGAACCTCGGCAGCTTCCCGCTTCCAGTGCCGCGTTGGATGGTCGACTCGACCGAGCCGAAGGACTTCGGCATGGAACTCGCGGGCGCGCTCGTTCCGGGTGCAAAGCTCGCGGGCTATGACGCCTCGAAGGGCACCGTGCTTCTCACTGGCGACGGCGGAAGCGTTGCCGTCTTCACGATGGATCCAAAGACCTCGCTTCTGACGTCGGCGAAGGTCAACCTCGTTCCCCCGGGTGCGCCGGAAGGCGTGTCCTTCCCACTCACGATGACGATGGAGCCGAAGCTGCTCGAGAAGCTCGACAGCCCGATCGCGGTGGACGAGACCGGCAAGACCGCCGTCGCCACGATTGAAGAACTTCAACCGACGCCAATCGCGGTTGGTGAAGTCGCGCCGGATTGGTCGCTCAACGACCTCGACGGCAAGACCGTTTCGCTCGCTGGCCTCAAGGGCAAGGTCGTCGTCATCGACTTCTGGGCTGAATGGTGCGGGCCGTGCAAGCGCGGCCTCCCGCACGTCAGCGACTTCGCGAAGTGGGCGAAGGAGTCGGGCAAGGCGATCGAAGTGTTCGGCGTCAACACGTTTGAGCAAGCCCGCGGTGATGCGCGTCTCGCGGCGGTCAAGAAGTACTGGACGGCACAGGCATTCACCATGCCGTGCCTCGTCGACATGACCGACGATGCGGTGCGCGCGTATGGCTTCTCCGGCATCCCGGCGACCGTTGTGATTGGACCGGACGGTAAGGTCGCCGCAGTGCACCAAGGCATTGATCCTGAGAACCCAGCCAAGATCGTCGATGATCTGAAGGCCGAGTGCGAGAAGGCTCTTGCCGCCGGCGCTGCCCCCAAGGCGGGCTGAGCCCGACCGTCTCGCTGACCTGAGTTTGTAATTTCCGACAGGCGCGTGGGATGAAAATCTCGCGCGCCTGTCGCGTTTTGGCCTGTTCCCCATGCACTTCTTCCGCGTTTCCCTCTCGGAGCGTGTCGCGCGCGGTACGCGAGTCCGCATAGAGTGCCGCTCTCAGGAGGTCTCCATGGCCGAGCGTCTCTTCGCGATCCCCGGGCTTTCCCCATCCGTCTTCACACGTCGTGTCGGCACTCTCGCCTTGGCGGCGACAAGCGCGGCTTTCGCCGAATTTCCGGCGATGGCGCAGGACGACGCCAAGGTACCGCCCGCTGCCGCCGCAGATGCGACGAGCGCCAACACATCGAGCGAACAGAACGCGGAGAAAGACATCGTCAAGGCCGCAGCGCGACTCAAGGAGATGATCGCCGCATATCGCGATGCGAAAGGTGTCGAGGTTTCAACCAAGGTTGAGATTGGCGCGCACAAGGACGGCGTCGAAGGGAACGGTCCGGTCGTCGAGGCGAAGTTTCTCTTTGGGTCGGATCGTCGTGCCAAGATTGGATTCCGTGGCTACGACCTTCGCATCGCGAACGGGAAGATCGTTGCGATGCACGAGACAAATCCGCTCGCGTATCTCGAGGTTGGCGACAATGGTTCGCCGTACTACCAGTTATTCAACGCCTTTCAAGCGCTTCCTTTCGTGGAACTCGCGCTCGCGCTGGGCGAAGATGATCCAAGCGAAGTCGCCATGCAGTTGATGCCGGCGATTCCCAACGTTGTCCCCGTGCGTGTCGAGCAAGATGAAGTGGATGGACAGGTCTGTGATGTCCTTGTGCTTGTGTCTGATGACGACACCGAGGAACTCCGCATTTTCCACGATCCAGACACGAAACTCGTTGAGTCGGTGCGCGGTTCGCTAAAGGGCGGACCGATGGTGGAAGAGGGCGCGGAACTCGTCTTCAAGGCCGTGTGCACCGCACGCACTCCCGCGGCGGCACCCACCGATGCGATGTTCTCCACAGATCTGGCAGGTCGGCAAAAGGTGGATGGTCTCGCTGCGTTGATTGATCGGCGACCCGGTGCTGCAGAGGCCGCGGAAGAAGACCGCGACGTCGAGCCGTTGAAGGCGGGAGATCCCGCGCCGGAACTCGTGCTTCCGCGCGTCGGTGCAGCGGGCGATTGGTCTCTCGCGGAGGCACGGCCGAAGCCTGTCGTGGTCGACTTCTGGGCGACGTGGTGCGGGCCGTGCGTTGCGAGTATTCCTGAACTCGCCAAACTCGCGGAAGAGTTCAAAGGTCGCGCGGAAGTGGTGATGGTCAACACGGGCGAGCAAGGTTCGCGTGAAGAGCGCGAAGCACGCATTCGATCGACGATGGAGAAGCGCAAGGTCGCGGCGGACACGACCCTGCGCGGAGTGCTTGATCTCGACGGACTCGCGGCACGACGTTGGCTCGTCCGCGCGTTCCCGACGACGTTCCTCGTTGGAACCGACGGCAAGATCGCGGGCGTGTGGGTCGGAAGTTCTCCGCGTTCGCAACGCGAATTGCGCGAGAAGTTGGAGACGCTCTGCGCCAAGGGTGAAGCGTCTTCGAAAGAAGGCGCGGGCATTTCGCCTTCGACCGAGTCGCCAGCCGGCAAGCCCGCAAACGGTGGGTGAACGGGACACTATTCTTTCCAAATGTCCGCATCGATCCCTGCGCCTCTTCACGAAAGCCGCCACGGAAACGGCAATCATTCGACCAGCCTTCCTGTCGTGGGGCAGGCGACGGCGCGTGACGAGCGGCGACTCGCAATCGCGTCTGGATTGCGCGGCGTCGCGCATGCGGACATTCGTTTCGGTCGGCATGATCGGATGCTGTACGCAACGGATGCGAGCATCTACCAGGTCGAACCGATCGGTGTCGTCGTGCCGCATACTGTCGACGATGGCGTGAAAGTCGTCGCGCATCTTGCGCGCGAAAGCATTCCGATGTTGCCGCGCGGTTCCGGTACCGCGCTCGCGGGCCAATCGGTGAATGATGCGGTCATCGTTGATTTCTCGCAGTATTGTCGGGGCATTCTCTCGGTCGACATCGCCGCGTGCCGTGCGGTGGTTGAGCCGGGTGTCACGCTTGATCAACTCAACGAACACCTTGCGCCAAGTGGGTTGATGTTTGGTCCGGACGTTGCGACGAGTTCACACGCCACGATTGGTGGGATGATCGGCAACAATTCATCGGGTGCACACTCGATTCTTTATGGGCGTACGGTTGAGAATCTCATCTCGCTCGATGTGGCGTTTGCCGACGGCTCGGTGCATTGCCTCGAAGAGGGGAGTTGCGATCGCGACCCTGCGCAGCGCGTCATCGCGGAGAGACTCGCCAATATCGTTCGACCAATCGCCGACGAGATCCGCGCGCGCTTTCCGAAGATTCTCCGTCACGTCGATGGTTACGCGCTCGACATCTTTCTTGAGCAGCTTGAGCGCTCGACGCCGGGCACGTTCGATCGTGTGAATTTGGCACACATCGTTTGTGGTGGCGAAGGCACCCTCGCGGTTACGCTCCGCGCGGAACTCGCGCTTGTTTCGCGGCCGAAGGAGCGTGGTCTTGCGATCCTCGGATTTGCCAGCGTGCGCGAGTCGCTCGCAAATCTCGCCGCAATTCTTGCGACGAAGCCCGCGGCGGTGGAACTCGTCGACGATGTCGTGATCGATGTCGCGTTGCGAAACACCGAGTATCGGCAGTATGTGGAGTTGATGCCCAAGCCGTCGGTTGGCTCACTCGGTGCCGTGCTGTATGTCGAGTATTTCGCAGAGCGCGCGGATGAGTTGCCCCCGCGATTTGAAGCACTGCGCACGGCGGTGCCGGGTGGCTCGATGTCGACCTACATCGGTGCGGCAGAACGGTTGAAGGCGTGGAAGTTGCGCAAAGCGGGTGAGCCGCTGTTGCACGGAGTTCCGGGCGCACGCAAGCCCTTCACCTTCGTTGAAGACACGGCCGTTTGCCCGACGAAACTTCCTGATTTCGTTGAGGAGTTTCGCGCGATCGTATCGCGGCACGGCACACATGCTGCCTACTACGCGCACGCATCTGTCGGCTGTTTGCATATTCGCCCATTGGTCGCCATTCACGATCCAAAGGATCGCGCGATCATGGTTTCGATCGCGAAGGAAATCGCGCAACTCGTCGCACGTTATGGCGGCGCGCTGTCTGGCGAGCACGGCGATGGTCGAGTGCGATCGCCGCTTCTCGGCGAGTACTTCGGCGCAACAATTTGCGACGCGCTGCGTGCGGTGAAGCACACGTTTGATCCGAAAAATCTCCTCAATCCGGGCAATATCGTCGACACCGGTCCTGCGGAGCATTTGATCGAAAATCTCCGTATCGCGCCCGGTGGACACGACGCGCACGCGCCGGAAGTCGCGACGTTCTTCGAATACACCCGCGAAGAGGGATTCGATCACGCGATCGAATCATGCAACGGCGCTGGACTGTGTCGTCGAACATCCGGTGGCACGTCGATGTGCCCCTCGTACCGGGTACTGAAAGACGAGCGTCACGCGACGCGCGGGCGCGGCAACGCGCTTCGGCTTGCGATCACTGGTCAGCTCGGCGAATCGCGGTGGAGTGATCCAGAGACGATGGAGACGCTTGATCTCTGTCTTTCGTGCAAAGCGTGTAAGACGGAGTGTCCGTCGAACGTCGACATTTCGAAATTGAAGGCCGAGTACACCGCGCAGCGTCACGCACGAGAAGGCGTGCCGCTCGCGACGCGAGTATTCGGCCATGTGCGGCGGCTCAATGTTCTTGGTTCGCGCTTTCATGCGCTGGCGAATCTTGCGAATCAAACGCCCATTGCGAAGTCGCTCGCACATGCGCTTCTCGGCATCGATCCGCGTCGCTCGATACCCGCATTTGGACCGTCGCTTTTCCGTTGGTTTGCAAAGCGACAGCCGAAGGTTGGCACGCGCACGGTCATCCTTTTCGGTGATTGCTTCTCGGCCTACAACGAGCCGGGCATCGGCCGCGCCGCCGTGCGTCTTCTTGAGGCGTTCGGATACCGAGTGGTCCTCGCGGACGTTGGTTGTTGCGGAAGAAGTCTCATCTCTACGGGAATGCTTGCCGAAGCGCGCGACGAAATCGCGCGTGCCGCCCACGCACTTGAGGCACTCGTCGCATCGACCAACGCAGACGCGGTACTCGTTCTTGAGCCAAGTTGCGCGAGTGCGCTTCGAGACGATTGGCTCGAGTTGCTCCCGGCAGGACTCAGCGAATCTGCGCGAACCGAGGCGAAAGCACGTCGTTCCGACCTCGCGAAGCGAACAGCACTCGTGGAGGAGTTCCTCGATCGGGCATGGGACGCGCACCCAACCAAGCCTGCGTTTCCGGCGGCTGATGCGGTGATTGATCGCGTCGTACTTCACGGACATTGTCACCAGAAGGCGTTGTGGGGCGCGGAAACTTCCGCGCGTTTCCTCCGTCGAATCTTCGGCGCAAATCTCGCAATGCTCGACACGGGATGTTGCGGTATGGCTGGCAGTTTCGGCTATGCCGAGAAGCGCTACGAACTCTCGATGGCGATCGGTGAAGAGCGCCTTTTCCCAGCAGTACGCGCGTCCGGAGACGCTGTGGTCTGTGCACCGGGCACGAGTTGCCGTCATCAGATCCACGACGGAACCGCGCGTGAGGCACTGCACCCCGTGGATCTCGCGGCGCGTGCGCTTGGCGTGTAAGCGGGTGGGTCGACAACGGGAAAGGCACGTCTGCTATTCTCCCCCTATGACCGGTGCGACCCAGCCCCAGATCGATGAAGCCGCGCTGACGGATCTTGCGCAAGCGAAGATTCTGCTCGTGGACGACAATCAGCAAAACCTCGAGCTCATGCTTGCCTATCTCGAGACGTTGCCCTGCAAACTTTCGACCGCACGGGATGGTCTCGAAGCTATCGAGGCGATCCAACGTGAGCGGCCTGACCTCGTGCTGTTGGACGTGATGATGCCGAAGATGTCGGGATTTGAAGTCTGCCGCAAGGTGAAGAGCGATCCTGCAACCCGCGACATGGTCGTCATCATGGTGACAGCGTTGCACGAAGTCGGAGATCACGAGCGCGCCGTTGAAAGTGGCACCGACGACTTCCTGACCAAGCCAGTCAACAAGCTCGAGTTGCTCACGCGCGTTCGCAGTCTGCTCCGTGTCGCCTTGCTGAAGCGAAAGCTTGCAGAGTTGCTTTCCGGACGCTGATCCGTTCGAGTTTGATCTCTTCCACGCGATATCCACAATTCAAGTCTTGTGAAGACCTCCGCCGATGCTTCGCGCGCGAGGGCGTGTTCCGCGCCCATCGGAGGAACTTATGCAAGAGAAGAACGCGCTCATCGCCTCGATCCTTGAACTGAACCCTTCAGCAAACCACGGTTGGCTGGAGATGTTCAGTGTTGAAGACCTCGCGCACTATCTCGAGCACCTGCAGTTCGCGCACGAGCATGCACGCAATCTTCGCTGGACCCGCCGGGGCGATCTTGCGCCGGTCGCGATGCGCGAGTGCGCTTGAAGCACACAGGCCACGCCAAAGCGAGCAAGTTGCGAAGCAGGTTGCGAGCGCTCAAAACACATCGCTACGAAAACGTCGGAGCGTCCGGTCCGCGCTCTTCCGCAAGCGTCACATCAATATCGTCATCAAGGTCATCCTGACGAACACGAACTCGGCCTTGCCGTACGAGTTCGAGCAGTGCTAGGAAGAGGCCAATCCGCTCACTGTGGGTTCGGCCGTCGAAGACACTTCCGAGTGTCAATCGATGGGCGTCAATGCGCGTGAGTCGATCAACAATATCTTCTTGGTGAAGCGAAATCGGCGTGTCGTCGTACTCGACCATGTGGTCGCCGACGCGCGTGAGGTCGATCGACGCTGCGATGCGCTCGAATGCGGCGAAGAGGTCGCCGAGATGGAGATCTTCCAGTTCGAAGTCTTCTGGATCAGGTTCGCCCGTGTCGTTCTCGTCAATCCCAGGCCGTGCGCGCGCCGCCGCGCGCTCGGCGAAGTCCTTCCGTCGCGCCTCAAGGACCTCTGCCGCTGTCCGGAACTTTTGATAGGCGAGGAGCTGCTTGATGAGTTCAGCGCGCGGGTCGTCGCCAGGTGCAGCGGACGACGTTCCATCACCGCCGTCGTCCGGCGTTGCGACTGGGGCGAGCGAGCGAGACTTGATCTCGACGAGGGTCGCGGCCATCACCAGAAACTCACCGGCAACGTCGATATCAATCCGCGAAAGATGACGGCAGTATTCGAGGTACTGGTCTGTCAGTGTGTGGATTGGAATGTCGTGAATGTCGACTTCTGCTCGCCGCACGAGGAACAGCAAGAGGTCGAGCGGACCTTGGAAAACCGGAAGGCGGACGAGCCAGTCGTTCTGCGACATCGCCGGCCAATCTAACAGAATCGCGGGCGTTTTCGTGGGTTCCGTAGGGGCCTTACACTGCGCGGATGTCTGACGCACATCTCGCTGCCGATCCACACATCCGCTCGAACGAAAATGCGTTCCTTGGCGAGGTTCTCGCGACCGAGGCAGGCGCGATTCTCGGCTTCGCTGAGCGGCTGAAGCGAGGCGAAGTTGGCTCATTGCATGCGGCGCTTGACCTCCTTGAGTCGTGCCGCGGACATGTCGTTGTGAGCGGCATGGGCAAATCTGGTCTCATCGGTGCGAAGATCTCTGCCAGTCTGTCGAGCCTCGGGCAGCCGTCGCACTTCGTACACCCCGCGGAAGCCGTCCACGGCGATCTCGGCTCCATTCGAAGCGACGACGTGGTGCTCCTCCTCTCATGGTCTGGTGAAACACAAGAGGTGGTTGCACTGGCGTCGATTCTCAAGATGGATGGCATTCCGACCGTCGGTCTGAGTGGCAAGTCAAAGTCGAGTCTGGCCCGAACCGCAAGCGTGCACATTGATCTCGGCGACATTACCGAGGCTTGCCCGCTGCAACTCGCGCCGACCGCTTCCACGACCCTCACACTTGCGGTCGGCGATGCACTGGCACTGGCGCTCGCGCAACGGCGCGATTTCGGCAAGGACGACTTCCATAAGCATCATCCGGGGGGCATGCTCGGTGCGGGACTGCGGCCAGTCACGGAGGTGCTGCGCTTCCGAGTCGGCCACAACCTCGCGGCGGTGCCCGACACGCGCACCGTGCGTGACGCACTGCGGGCCGCGGGTGAAGGTCGGCGCGCGGGCGCGATCGTTCTTGTGGACGACGCGGGCCGCTTGAGCGGCATTTTCACTGACGGCGACCTTCGCCGCCATGTGAACAGTGGCGGCCTCTCCGCGCTCGACGCACCGATCGCGGGCGTCATGACCCGCCACCCAACCACGCTCACAGTCGATTCCCTTGTGCGCGATGCAGTGCAGCTTATTCAAGAACGTCGCCTCGACGAGATTCCGGTTGTCGATCGCGACGGAAAACCAGTGGGCCTCGTCGATATCCAAGACCTCATTGCGATGCGGGTGGTACGAGAGTAGCGGACTATTTCACAATCACGCCACGACTCTCGAGGAACGCGAGAATGCGCTCCACGGCGGTGCGAATCGCGGCATCTGCGGTACCAAGTTCGTGAAATGGAATCGTGAGATCAGCGTCCTGCGGGACGTCGTAATCGAAGTCAACACCGGGCACATTTTTCACCGCCCCGAGCGATGCGTCGCGATAGAGCCCAACCGGATCGCGCCGACGACATGCCTCGAGTGGAGTCGCAACATGCACCAGCGCAAAGCGCTCGCCGCCCACAAGTTCCCGAGCCTTGGTGCGGACGGATGCATCGGGCGCAGTGAAACTCGCAAGTGCGACGAGGCCAATCTCGTTCATCGCCTTCGCAAGTTCCATACCGCGTCGGAGATTCTCCGAGCGATCAGCACGTGAGAAACCGAGATCGCGGCTCATACCGGAGCGAAGTGCGGGTCCGTCGATGACGGCGCCAAAGCGGCCAAGATCGAAGAGCCGTCGCTCGACCGCGCGCGCGATCTCCGTTTTCCCCGAGCCCGAAAGGCCAGTGAAAAGGATTGTGAACGGCTTTTGTCCGAGGCGTCGCTCGCGTTCTTCCGCGCTGACAACACGGCCAGACGGTGCAAGGTGTCCGCCTTGCGGCATGTCTTTCCAGTGGCCATCGCCAGTTTCCGACGGATCGAGGAGCATTCCGGCACCTGCCGTCATGTTGGTGAGTCGATCGATCAGGATGAATGCGCCTGTTGCGCGATTCTTCGTGTAGCCGTCGTAGACGAGCGGGCGACTTGTGCGAAGCCGCACTTGCCCGATGTCGTTGAGCGAGAGCGCGGGCGCAGGCGAGCGTTCAAGCGTATTGACGTCCACTCGATGCGCGATCGATGTCACACTCGCTGGAGTCTTGTTCGGTCCGTGCTTGAGGAGATACTCCTTCCCGGGAACGAGTGGCGACTGGTCGTCCATCCAGACCACCATCGCGGCGACGTCTTGCGCGACGTGCGGCTCATTCCCTGGATGCACGATCATGTCACCGCGAGAGCAATCGATCTCGTCGGCGAGTGTGAGTGTCACGGAGAGCGGTGGAGTTGCCTGCGCAAGGTCGCCATCGAAACTTACCACTCTCGTGATCGTCGACGTTTTTCGTGACGGCAGCACCATCACGCGGTCGCCGGGTTTTACGCAGCCACCCGCGACGGTACCCGCGAATCCGCGGAAGTCGAGATTCGGTCGATTCACCCACTGCACAGGAAAGCGGAAGTCAACCAAGTTGCGCCGACCGGTGAGGGGAACGGTGTCGAGGTGCTCGAGGAGCGTCGGACCGTCGTACCACGTCATTGCGTCGCCGCGATGCACAACGTTGTCACCGAGGAGCGCCGACATCGGGATAAAGCGCATGTTGCGCGCGGGAAGCTTGGATGCAAAGGTCTTGTAGTCAGAAACGATCTCATTGAAACGCGCTTGCGAATTCCCAACGAGATCCATCTTGTTGATCGCGACAACAATTTCGCGGATTCCGAGCAGACTCGTGATGAACGAGTGACGGCGCGTCTGCACCGCAACGCCATGTCGCGCATCGATCAAAAGAATGGCGAGATCGCAGGTGCTCGCACCTGTCGCCATATTGCGCGTGAATTGCTCGTGCCCCGGCGTATCAGCGATGATGTACTTGCGCGCTGCTGTAGTGAAATAGCGGTACGCGACATCGATGGTGATTCCTTGTTCACGCTCACTCTTGAGCCCATCGACGAGCAGTGCAAGATCGAGCGCGCCAGCCTGTGTTCCCATCGATTTCGAGTCACGCTCTGCAGCCTGCAGCGTGTCCTCATGGATCATGTGCGTGTCATGGAGGAGGCGGCCAATCAGCGTGCTTTTGCCGTCATCGACCGATCCACACGTGAGAAATCGAAGGAGTTCCTTGCTCTCGTGACGCGAGAGATAGGCCTCGATGTCCTTCTCGATGAGTTCCTGCTCCGCAGCGTTTGAATCAGCACGCATCAGAAGTAGCCTTCCTTCTTCTTCTCTTCCATACTTCCTGACCCGTCGTGATCGATGACGCGTCCTTGGCGTTCGCTCTGTGTCGCCTGCAGCATCTCTTTGATGATCTCCGGAAGCGTTGCCGCGGGAGATTCGATGGCTCCGGAGAGCGGGTAGCAGCCGAGCGTACGAAAGCGAATCATCCGCATTTGTGGCGTTTCACCTGGCTCAAGCGGAAGTCGATCGTCGTCGACCATGATCGGTACGCCATGGCGGTACACGACGGGGCGCACTGCACCGAAATAGAGCGGCACGATGCGGATGTTCTCAAGCCAGATGTACTGCCACACGTCGAGTTCGGTCCAATTCGAAAGCGGAAACACGCGGATGGACTCGCCGAGCTGTCCAGGAACCCGGTTCACCTCAGTGTTGTAGATGTTCCAGAGTTCTGGTCGCTGGTTCCGTGGATCCCACCGATGTTGGCGATCTCGGAAACTAAAGACGCGTTCTTTGGCACGTGATTTTTCCTCGTCGCGTCTTGCGCCGCCAAATGCAGCATCGAAACCATACTTATCGAGTGCTTGCTTCAATCCCTGCGTCTTCATGATGTCGGTGTGCTTGCGCGAACCGTGGGTGATCGGGTTGATCCCCGCTTTGAGCCCCTCTTCGTTCACGTGGACGAGCAGATCAAGTCCGAGCTCCTTGGCGACATACTCGTCACGCAGTTTGTACATCTCCCGGAATTTCCAAGTGGTGTCGACATGCAGCAACGGGAAAGGGGGCTTCGCTGGATAGAACGCCTTCATCGCAAGGTGCAGAAGCACCGCCGAATCCTTCCCGATGGAGTAGAGCATGACGGGTCGTTCGAAACTCGCGACGACCTCGCGGAAGATCTGGATGCTCTCCGCCTCGAGTTCTTTGAGATGTGTCAGTTTCGTTTCTTCCATGCGCACGCTCCGAAGGGCCGATAGGGTATCGGTGAACAGTCGCTGAACGGCGCAACGCGAGGTCAACAATGATCGAAAAATCGGCGAATATCGTCTGGCACGGCAGCTCGGTCGCGAGAGCGGATCGGGAGAACCTGCTTGGACAGCGGGGTGCGACGGTCTGGTTGACTGGATTGTCGGGCTCTGGCAAGAGCACTATCGCAGTCGGTGTCGAAGCGCTCCTCGTCGGATCCGGGCGACTTTGCTATCGGGTGGATGGGGATAATCTGCGACATGGGCTCAACCGCAACCTTGGATTTTCCGCAGAGGATCGCAGTGAGAATGTGCGACGGACGGGGGAAGTCTGCCGGATCCTCGCGGATGCGGGTGTGATTGTCTTGGCGAGTCTGGTGAGCCCGTTTCGAGCGGATCGTGAGCTTGTGCGCTCATTGCATAACGAGTGGAATCTCCCGTTTCTCGAAGTCTTCGTTGATGTACCGCTTGATGTTGCAGAAGGGCGTGATCCCAAGGGTCTCTACAAGAAAGCAAGAGCGGGCGAAATCCGCGATTTCACGGGGATTCATCAGGCATATGAGCGCCCTCAGAATCCCGAGCTCCTACTCGAATCGCATACTTCGACGGTTGCGCAATCTGCGCAGTGCGTCGTAGACTTGCTCCAGACGCGATCGATCCTTTCGTCTTCCGACCTCGGTTCGTCTCGCTCACAGCGCACGTCGGCGGAATGATTGCACCAAAAGTTCGACGGCTTCCGGATGTCCGGCGAAGACTCCGCGATTGGCGAGTAATTCGCGTCCGTGACTGAAGTCAAGCGGCTTTCCGTCGACATCGCACACCCGCGCTCCTGCCTCGATGGCAACCAGTGCGCCAGCCGCATGATCCCAAATCTTCTCCCGATAGTCCTTCTTCGTCGGTAGTCGGAGATACGCATCGGCGCCGCCTCGGGCAACGACGACGTACTTTGATTGACTGTCGAGACGTGCGGGTGTCCCCGGACTTCCGATTTCCGCGAGGAGTTCTGCAGATAGATCCTGTTTTGAGTGGCCGCTCTCAACCGATTCGCATGCGCGCACGGGTGCGCCCGCTTTCCATGGCGCGATACGAATCGGCGTCGCATGAGGAAGGTCGCTTGCAGTGCATGCACATGCGAACGCCCCACCGCCACGAGTTGCCCAGGCGAGTGTGCCGTGGACATCGGCAGCCTCGTAACTCGTGCCGGAACATGGGAGGTTTGGGCATCCAACGACCCCAGCGGAAACCTCGCCGTCCACGATCAGTGCAAGTGAAATCGCGTACTGTTGACGCCGCAAAAAGCCCTTGGTTCCGTCGACTGGATCGAGTGTGAAGAAACGTGCATCTGGCAACCCGCGACCACGATCGATTGCTGCGAGAACATCGTGCTCGTTCACGGCTCCGATCGCATGGCTCACGGCCTCAACGACACGCGAACGCAACGACGCGCTCTCAGGAGCACGAAGCGTGTCGGCCTCTTCTTCGCCCACGAGGGGTAGCAGCGCATAGTCAGAACGCGCGAGTTCGAGCGAAACGATGGCTTGGCTCGCCCAATCGGCGATGGTCACCGGGCTTTTGTCGTCTTTGGAAACGCCATCGATCGCAGTGGAAGCATGGACGTAGCGAGTGGCAGCCGCGGCCTTGAGGACCG
>CAIWCL010000111.1 GCA_903911205.1 uncultured bacterium | reverse complement strand
GCCAGAGCGAGCGAACGCGAAGCGAGTCGCGAGCGCTTGTTCTGACGGCGGTCGCCGCTGCGGCGGCTCTCTCTGGCGCGATGCACGCCAGAGCGGTTGATCACGACACCACCTCAGCCCGCGGCGATTCACTCGCCGCGAGGCTGGCCAGAGCGAGCGAAAGCGAAGCGAGTCGCGAGCGCTCAAAGTTTGAAGCGGTCGCCGCTGCGGCGGCTCTCTCTGGCGCGATGCACGCCAGAGCGAGGGCGCGGCAAGAGCCGCGCTCGAGCACTCAAATCACGCTCCTCTCAGCCCGCGGCGCCACTTCAAAAGCTACGGCTCGCCGCGAGGCTGGCCAGAGCGAGCGAAAGCGGCCACATGAAGCGAAGCTTCATCAGGCCGCTCAGTCGCGAGCGCTCAAATCACGGCACAACACTTCGCACGTGCGTTTCGACCAACTGCTCCGGATCCACGGGGCCCGGCGCATCGGTCATGAGATCCGCGCCCGACTGTGTCTTCGGGAACGCGATGACGTCGCGGATGTTGTCGGTGCCCACGATGTGCATCACGAGGCGATCGAGACCGAATGCGATACCACCGTGCGGAGGCGCTCCGTACTTCAGCGCATCGAGCAGGAATCCGAACTTCACCTTCGCGTCTTCGTGCGTGAGACCGATGAGTTCGAACACCTTCGCCTGCACGCTTTGGTCGTGAATACGAATCGAGCCGCCGGCGACTTCACTGCCGTTGAGGACGAGGTCGTAGCCCGCCGAGAGGCAGCCACCCGGATCGGTGCCGAGGATTCCGAACTGGTCGGGATTCGGACTTGTGAACGGGTGGTGCAGCGCAACCCAGCGCTTGCCATCGTCATCCCAATCAAACATCGGGAAGTCGACAACCCACAGGAAGTTCCACTTGCCCTCAGGCACGATCTCGAGGTCACGCGCGATCTTCTGGCGAAGTTCGCCGAGCGTCTTCGTCGCAATGTCGTAGTGGTCGGCGGCGAAGATCACCACGTCACCGGGCACGAGTCCGAGTTTCTCGATGAGTTCCGCCTTGACCGGCTCACAGAACTTCGCGACGCCCGTCTCGAAGCCGTTGGCACCGAGCTTGGTGTACGGGATGCCGCCGGCCTTAAAGGTCTTCGCATACTCGCTGTAACTGTCGAGCACCTTGCGGGTGAGCTTCTCATTCGGCGCAGGCACGCGGATCGCCTTGACGACGCCCTTCCGGCCAGCTTTGACCTTCGCGAGCGCATCCTTGAAGACGCCGAACTCGGACTTCGCAGCGATGTCGGAAACATCACGAATCTCAAGACCGTAACGAGTGTCGGGGCGATCGATACCGAATCGCTCCATCGCTTCCCAGTACGACATGCGCGGAACTTCGCCGATGTCATAGTTGAAAAGGTCTTTCCAGAGGCCGCGTGCGAAGCCGGACATCATGTCCATGACGTCTTCGCGTTCGACGAAACTCATCTCAAGGTCGATCTGCGTGAACTCGGCCTGTCGATCGGCGCGCGGATCTTCGTCGCGAAGGCACTTGCAGATCTGCAAATAGCGATCGCAACCAGCGACCATCAAGATTTGCTTGAAGAGTTGCGGGCTTTGCGGCAGCGCGTACCACTTGCCCGGGTGAAGTCGCGCGGGCACGATGAAGTCGCGCGCGCCTTCAGGCGTCGTCTTGATGAGGAGCGGCGTCTCGATCTCAAGGAAGCCGTTCTGGCTGAAATAGTCGCGCGCGAATTTCGTGATACGCGACCGCGTTCGCAGGATGTGCTGCATACGCGGACGTCGCAAATCGATGTAGCGGTACTTGAGTCGTGTTTCTTCGCCGATCTTGTCGGCGTCGTAGTCGTCCGGAAGGATCGGCGGCGGTTCGGCCGAATTGAGCAGTTCGAGTTTCTCAGCGACGATCTCGACCTCGCCCGATGCCAGTTTGGGGTTCGCTCCACCCGCACGGGTACGCACCTTGCCTGTCACCGCGATCACGTATTCACGACGCAAGGTTCGCGCGAGCGAAACGAGCTCGGCGGGCGACTGCTCAAGATCGAAGACCACCTGGCAGAGACCCTCGCGGTCGCGCACGTCGGTAAAGAGAAGTCCTCGCCCTTGGTCGCGGTAGGTGTTGATCCAACCGGAAACGGTGACGGTCTGTCCGACGTGGCTCGAACGAAGCGAGCCGCACATGTGGGTGCGCTTGAGCATGGGGGCGGGATGGTACCTATTCCGGCACGGCGCGGAAGTTCTGTGTGCGAGTGGCGCACGATCACGGGAGCCTCTCGGGAGGATCGATCCGCGAATCGCGTCGAGCCGCTACCTTGCCGTGCGTGGCAGGGGATCGCCGCACAATCCTCTTCACCGCTCAGGAGCCGTCGGGTGATGCCCACGCTGCTCCGGTGATCGCGCGTCTTCGCGCATGCCATCCCGAGATCGAGCCCGTCGCGTGGGGTGGCCCGAAAATGGAGGCCGCGGGCGCCACCATGCTCGGTCGCACCGCAGATGACGGCGTGATGGGGCTCGCTGGGATTTCGAAGGTGGTCGAGGTCAAGCGACTCCATGACGAGATCGTCGCGTGGGCCCGCCGCAATCCGGTGGCGGTGCATATGCCCGTCGACAGCCCAAGCGCGAATTACCCGCTCTGCGCTCGGTTGAAGCCGATGGGGACGCGCATCGTGAACCTCGTCGCACCGCAGTTGTGGGCGTGGGCTCCGTGGCGCATTGGAAAAGTGCGTCGACTCTCGGACATCTTGCTCTGCCTTCTTCCCTTTGAGGAAGAGTGGTTTCGCACGCGTGGAGTGGTGGCGAAGTTCATTGGTCATCCGCTGCTTTCGCATCCGATCGACGCGGTGCGCGCCGACGAGGAGGCAGCCGCGTTGCCCGCTGGTGGACCAAAGATCGTGCTGCTTCCTGGCTCGCGATCTTCGGAAGTGCGCGCCAATGGGCGTCTCATCGCAGATGCCTTCAAGCTCGTGCGAAGTCGACATCCGCAGGCGGTCGGACTTGTCTTCGCGTCGAGTAGCGCAAATGCGGAACGATTTCTGGCCGCGTGCGGCGGGGTGCTGCCCGATGGCATCCGCGTCCTTGTCGCAGGCCGCGACGGTTCGATCGAGGGTGCGATTCGCTGGGCTGATGTCGCGGTCGCGGTGTCGGGCACGGTCAGTCTCGACTGCACGCGTCAATCAAAGCCGCTCGTCGGCGTCTATCGAACGAGCTGGTTTGAGGCCACGTTCGCAGGATTGATCTTGCGAAGTCCGAATCTTCTGCTGCCAAACATCGTTGCCGGACGTCGCATCGTGCCGGAATTCGTGCCGTACGCCGGAGGTCCTGAACCGATCGCGCAAGAGGTTCTGCGTTTCATCGAAGATGCCGCTGTCAGAGCGCGAACCACGGCGGATCTTGGACGGGTGACGGCACAGTTCCTTGCGCGCGATCCCGCTCCGATTGCCGCGGAAGTACTCGCGCAGTCCGTGGCGGGACATCGCCTCGACAACGCCGCGCTTGACGAGATCGTCGCCCGCGCAATGCGGGCAGGGCGTTCGTGATGGAGCCGTTCTTGCGGAGATCGCGTGCACCTCGCGTGCGCCACGCTCCAGCGTGAGGTTGGACTCCGGCTCCACGCGGCGCAAGTGCGCGATTTTGGGCAGGAATCAAACTCAAGTTCGGTCTGTCCTTCGACGGCCCCGCGCGATGCCTGAACAGGATGTTTCCTGTAGACTCCGCGCCCCGGAACTTGACCGAGGAACTACCTATGAAGCAACGCATCGCTCGAACCGTCGCAACCCTCCTCGCTCTTGCAGCGCCAGCCGTCCTCGGTACCGCAGCGCTCGCCGCCGACGCTTTCGCGAACAGCGTGAAAATCGTCTCGAGTCTTCCGCGCACTGGCAGCGCCAACGCGCAAACGACTTCGATGGTGAACGGCATCAAGATGGCGATCGCAGAAGTCGGTGGCAAAATCGGCGACATGACCATCCTCTACGAAGACTGGGACGACGCCAGCCCGCAGCGCGGCAACTGGGACCCGGCCGTCGAGGCGCAGAACGCCGACAAGGCGATCGCCGACACGTCGGTGGTTGCGTACATCGGCACCTACAACTCGGGTGCGGCCAAGATCTCGATGCCGAAGCTGAACACGGCGGGCATCGTGATGGTGAGCCCCGCGAACACAGCATCCGGCCTTACCAAGGCTGGCCTCGGCGAAGCCAATGAGCCGGCGGTCTATCGCCCGAGTGGCAAGATCAACTACTTCCGTGTCGTGCCGACCGATGACGTGCAGGGTGCCGTCGCTGCCGATTACGCGAAGGAAATCGGCCTCAAGAAGGTCTTTGTGCTGAACGACCGCGAGGTGTACGGCAAGGGTGTTGCGGGCGCCTTCGAAGCGCGCGCGAAGGAAATCGGCCTCGAAATCGTCGGCACCGACGGTCTCGATGCGAAGGCTTCGAACTACAAGAGCCTCGTCACCAAGATCAAGCAAGCGGGGGCGGACCTTGTCTACTTCGGTGGCACCACGCAGACGAACGCGGGCCAGTTGGCGAAGGACATCGTGTCCGGTGGTTTGAAGGCGAAGTTGATCGTTCCCGACGGTTGCTATGAGAACGCCTTCATCGAAGCGGCGGGCGCGAAGGCGCTCCAAGATCGTTGCTTCATCACCTTCGGCGGCGTCGATCCGAAGCTCCTGAAGGGGAAGGGCGCTGAGTTCTACGAGAACTACAAGAAGACCTACAAGGCGGAACCTGAGGGTTACGCGGTGTACGGGTATGAGTGCGCCAAGGCGATCCTCGCCGCGATGGAGCGCATTCACAAGGCTGGCGGCACGATCGACCGCGCGGCGGTGCTCGCGGAGGTCGGCAGAACCAAGGACTTCCAAGGTGCGCTCGGCACGTGGAGCTTCGACGAAAACGGCGACACCACGAACCGCACGTTCAGCGTGAACACCGTCAAGAACGGTGATTTCGCAACGGTGAAGGTTGTGCAGTGATCGATCGACGTTGGTGCAGGCGCGCACACGGCGCGACCGCCATCGCCACAAGCCCTGAGGTTCTTCGCGGATGACCGAGACCGAAGTTTTCCTTCAGCAGGTCATCTATGGCCTGTCGAACGGCATGATCATCGCCCTCGTGGCGCTTGGCTACACGATGGTCTACGGCATCGTGGAGTTGATCAACTTCGCGCACGGTGATGTCTTCACCCTCGGCGGGTTTCTCGCATTGACGCTCGTCGGTGCACTTGGCGCCGCCGCCATTCTTGACCCGAACACCCTCGGCGATAGTTCGCACTGGTTGCTCTTGGTCGGGCTGGTCGTCACGGCGGGCATCTTCTGCGGCTTCCTCAATGTGGCGATCGACAAGGTTGTGTACAAGCCGTTGCGCCGCGCACCGAAGTTGACGCAACTCGTCGCCGCCATCGGCGTCAGTTTCATCTTGGTCAACATCGCGCTCTTCTGGGGCGGCGCTCCGATGGAAGTCTTCGGTGGCGGAAATGCCGCCGCGGCAAGTAAGGATTTCCCTGAGATTCTCGAGGGCTCAAACCTCCTCGGCGAAGACTCGAATGTCGTCTTGCGACTCGAGGATTTGGCGATCTTCGCGATCACGATTCCGCTCATGATTGGGCTGACGCTCTTCGTGAATCGCACGCGACTCGGTCGCGGTATGCGAGCGACGGCACAGAATCCGGTTGCCGCGCGTCTCATGGGTATTAACACCGATCGCGTGATCTCGGCAACCTTCCTGATCGGTGGGTTCCTCGGCGGCGCGGCGAGTGTGATGTGGGCGATTTACAACAACACGATCTCATTCCAGATGGGTTTCCGCGCAGGGATGGACGCGTTTACCGCGGCGGTGCTTGGTGGAATCGGCAGCCTTCCCGGCGCGATGATTGGCGGTGTCTTGATCGGTCTGATTCGAGCGATGAGTGATCAGTACATCGAGACACGTTGGACAAACGTCGTGGTCTTCGCCGTACTGATCTTGATCCTCGTCTTCCGCCCAAGTGGTCTTCTCGGCCTCAAGCAACGGGAGAAGGTCTGATGGCCGAACGCCGATTCAGTTTCTTCACGCCCGGTCAATACGCGGTGCTCGCGCTCCTCGCGGCGACGCCGTTCATTGACTTGGCGTTTCCGTCGATCCAGCTGAGCGGTCCGATGCGCACGGTCGTGGTCTACGCGATCCTTGCACTCGGACTGAATGTGGTCGTAGGTTGGACCGGGCTTCTGAATCTCGGAATCGCGGCCTTTATGGCGATTGGCGCCTACGCATTCGGCATCTTGACGGCGGAGATTTATCCCTTCCAAGTTGGCTTCTGGTGGGCGCTCCTGTTGTCCGGCGCAATCGGCGCCTTCGCGGGATGGCTCCTTGGTGCACCGACGCTTCGATTGCGCGGTGACTACCTTGCCATTGTGACGCTCGGCTTCGGCGAGATCGTGCAAGATGGCCTGAAGAACCTGCAAACAATCACCAAGGGCACGGAAGGCATCAATCCGCTGCCCAAGCCGACGATTCCCTTCGGCGCGCACATCGATGCGGCACTCTCGAAGGTTGGAGTTGGCTCGGCGGCGACGACGGACTCTGCGGGCACCACCGCGACCACTGCGCTCTCCGCAACGGAGAGTGTCGCTGGCGCGCTGCCACGGTGGTTTGACATCTCGAGTGAAACTCCGGCGCGTTGGTTCTACCTCTACCTCATTTTGCTTGCAGTGGTGATCTGCCTCTGCCGGAACCTTGAGTTCAGCCGTCTCGGTCGTCAGTGGTTTGCCGTGCGTGAGGACGAACTCGCAGCGCGGTGCATGGCGATTGAACCGGACAAGGCGAAATTGAAGGCATTCGCTGCAGGTGCCGCACTCGCGGCCGTTGCTGGTGCGCTCTTCGCATCCCACCTCGCATCCACCGGCGAACCCGCGAACTACGACTTCCAAGTTTCGATCCTTGCGCTATGCATCGTGATCGTCGGAGGCATTGGATCGATCACTGGTGTCGTGCTTGGCGCGATCGTGATGGTCGGTTTGAGCAATGTTGTCCTGCCCGCGCTGACGCAAGCGATGCAACGCGCGGGGATCGGCTCGACCGAGAACGTGCTCTCATCCCCCGACAACTACAAGTACCTCATCTTTGGCCTCGCACTCGTGTTGATGATGCGATTCCGCCCAGACGGCATCGTGCACACACGAAAGGCGGTGAAGAAGTGACCGCACCGTCGCCTTCATCGATGTCCACTTCGCTGATCTCGGTTCAAAGTGTCACCATGCGCTTTGGCGGATTGACTGCCGTGAAGGATGTCTCGGTCGAGGTCAAGCCGGGTTCGATCACCGCGGTCATCGGGCCGAATGGTGCGGGAAAGACCACGCTCTTCAACGCGATCACCGGGGTCTACGAGCCCACGGAAGGGCGCGTCCTCGTCGCCGGTCGCGATCCGCAGCGCGAGTTCTCTTCACGCGTCACGATGGGCATCGTGGTGACCGCTCTTGCGACCGCGATCTTTCTCGCTGTTCTTGTCCGCGTCGAGGTCCTGTGGCAAGCCGCAATCATCGACAACTACGTCTTTCAGCAGCCATTTCCATGGATGAAAGCAGTTGCGGCGTTCTTCACCACATTCTTCGGTGGAGGCTTCTTCGGTACATGGTTGCCGCTCCTGATTGGCGCGCTCCTCGGCGGGGCAGGTCGGTTGGTGATTTGGTCGCGTACGCGCCGCACGCCGGATGTCATCGCGAGCGCTGGAGTAGCGCGGACCTTCCAGAACATCCGGCTTTTCCCGGAGCTGTCGCTCGTGGAGAATGTGGTCGTCGGTATGGATCGTCGACTGCACACCGGATTCATCGGTGCACTGTTTGCGCTGCCGTCCGCGCTTCGAGAGCGCACGAAAGCGCGGATGGATGCGATGGCGCTTCTCGACTTTGTTGGGCTTGCTGACCGTGCAGAGACCGCTGCGGCGAACTTGCCGTACGGGCATCAGCGTCGGCTCGAGATCGCGCGCGCTCTCGCGTCGAAACCTGCCGTGATTCTCCTCGATGAACCAGCGGCGGGGATGAATCCCACCGAAACGGTCGACCTCATGCGGTTGATACGCGCGATTCGCGATGCTGGGACCACCGTCGTGCTCATTGAACACCACATGCGCGTCGTGATGGGGATCTCCGATCGCATTCATGTGTTGCAGTACGGCGAGAAGATCGCTGAAGGGACACCTGAGGAGATTCGCAACGATCCGCGCTGCATTGAGGCGTACCTTGGCAAGGAGGAACTCGGATGAGTTCGGTTACGCCGCTCCTTGAAATCAAGGGCATCGTCGCGGGTTATGGCTCGGTCGAGGTTTTGCACGAGGTCTCCGTTGAGGTGCGTGAAGGGGAGATCGTCACGCTCATCGGTGGAAACGGTGCAGGAAAGTCCACGACGCTTATGTGTGCTTCGGGGATCGTCCCACTTCGCAGTGGCGAAATTCATTTCGCAGGCGAGCGCATCGCGTACGCAGGCGGTGGCATTCGTGCAGATCTGTTGGTGCCGCGTGGTCTCGTTCAGGTCCCCGAGGGTCGACGCATTTTCCCGCGCATGACGGTGCTTGAGAACCTCATGATGGGCGCGTACACGCGCAACGACCCGGCCGGTGTGCAGAAAGATCTTGCGCACGTGTACGAACTCTTCGACATCCTGAAGAAGCGTTCGTCGCAACTCGGCGGCACCTTGTCGGGAGGCGAGCAGCAAATGCTTGCGATTGGTCGGGCGATTCTCTCGAAGCCGCGACTCTTGATGATGGATGAGCCTTCGATGGGTATCGCGCCACTCCTTGTCGCGCGCATCTTCGAAGCCGTGAAGGAACTGAATCGTGCGGGCTTGACCATCCTCCTCGTCGAGCAAAATGCCCGTGCGGCATTGCGTTTGGCCCATCGCGGATACGTGCTTGAGACTGGACGAATCACGCTCTCGGACGATGCCCAGAAACTTCTCGTCGATCCCCGCGTGCTCGCGTCGTATCTCGGGGAGTGAATCGTCGGCATCTCATTCGTCGGCATCTCATTCGTCGGCCTCTGAATCGTCGGCGTCTGAATCTTCGGCGTCTTCGGATTGAGAATGTTCGTGCTCGTCGTGTACAGGCGATCCGCTAGGATGGGCCCATGCGCGATTTCCGCTTGTCTGAAAGTCTTGAGCGACGTTCGCTCGGCTCGTACCAACTCCCGCTTGGTGTTGCGGAGACGAGTCTGACAGAACCTACCCAGGGCTACACCACGCGCTTTCAGGAAGGTACGGAGGAAGAGCCGGACACCTACGTCTTCCACGTGGTGGTGAGCCATGAGCGGCTCCGCCCGCTCGTCGATGCCGCGTTCAATCTCCTCCCGAAGGAAGTCACGCCGGTGGTCGAAATTGGTTCGCGCGACGCGTACCGCACCATCGATACCTACCTCGGCGAAGAGCCGATGCCGCTCGTGGAGTTCCTACGCACGTGGTACGAGTATGAAGAGATCTTGCTCGAGGACGTCAGCATCGGCGTCGGAGCCAACGCAGAAGATCCCTGGGTCGACATCTTCGTCGACAGTTGGAAAGGGCTTCTCATTTCCATTCCCGTCGAGATGCGAGAGACGGTCGAAAGCATGTTGGCAGAGCATGGGTTGCAGGAAGTGTCTGCTACGTGGGACGAGGAAATGCCCGACACGCACGGCGATGAAGGGCTCGTCACGCGCGACGTGCTCGAGATGGTCGATGACCACTCGCCAGACATGGATGAACTCCTTCTGGTGATGCGCGAGAAGTGGCTGCTTGAACTGAACGTCGACCGCGAAACAAACGTCGATGAAGCGGGGCGTCACCTCGGAATGACGCTCTGGCATGCGATTGTGCTCGCACAAAGCACCGAGGGGGAGCCCGATCGCGGCGCGTACATCACGGTGTGGATGACGGCAGGAAGCTTGGCGCAGGCTGAAGAGTTGCTTGAAGACGCGTTGCTCGACCATCCGGAATGGGTGTTCGAGTCGGTCTACACGATGGACCGCGTCGCATACGACGATCGTCCGGCGTCGCTCTCGAACATTCCTCCAACTCGGCGACGTGCCGCGGTGCATGAGCTCGACATCGAGCCGTGGGGAGCCAATGGGGGAGCCAATGGGGGAGCCAATGGGGGAGCCAATGGCGGGCCCGGCGACGGCCCGAACGACAGACCGGGCGGCGGAAGGCCGCCGGAGGGCCGCAGTGCCGACAACTGACTCGCACGACGCCTCGGGTGATGGAAGCCCGTGGTATGCCGGTGGCCTGCGCTTCGAGTGCACCCAGTGCGGGAATTGCTGTTCCGGTGGTCCGGGCGCGGTGTGGTTTACGCCCGACGAGGCCGACGCGATGGCCCAGGCGGTTGGCCTTTCGACCGAGCGATTTCTCGAGCAGTACACGCGACGCATCGGCGCACGGCGCTCACTGAAGGAGCTCGTTCGAGACGGAAAGCACGACTGCGTCTTCCTCGACCGCGACTCGCGCCCGGGCAAGGCGATCTGCCAGCTCTACAAGGCGCGACCCAGCCAGTGCCGCACGTGGCCTTGGTGGCCCGAGGTCGTGGAGAGCCCAGAGACCTGGGAAGACACGAAACGGCGAACACCATGCCCTGGGATGGGAAATGGCCCGTTGCGACCACTGGTGGAGATCACGATCGGTTTGACCGGCGGCGCCTAACGCGCGCCCGGAATCGAACATGCCTCACAAACTGTGGGTGGATATTCTTCCGCCCCATGGGACGCTACAGCATTTCGGAATTTGTTCAAACTCGTGCGCAACGTGACCGCGGTGAAGGCCTGTTCGAACTCGAGAGCGAACGGCTTCTCGAAGTCAACTTGCGCAGCACCGTCTGGACCAAGACTGGCTCTATGGTCGCCTATCTCGGCGCGATGAAGTTCACGCGCGAAGGTGTACTTGAGCACGGCATTGGTCGCTTCCTCAAGCGCGCGGTGAGTGGTGAAGGAACGCAGCTCACCAAGGTGGAGGGCACCGGCCGTGTTTACCTCGCGGATGACGCGAAGAAGATCACGATTCTTGCGATGCAGGGTGATGACATCTTCGTCAACGGGAACGATGTCCTCGCGTTCGAGCCCACGCTGCAATGGGACATCCAGATGATGCGCAAGATGGCAGGCCTGTTCGCGGGTGGTCTCTTCAACATGCGCTTCACCGGCACGGGGATGCTTGCGATCACGACCCACTTTGATCCGCTCGCACTCGAGGTCCGTCCCGGCCAACCCGTCTTCACGGATCCAAACGCGACGGTCGCTTGGAGCGGTTCGCTCACGCCGTCGATGCACACGGATGTCAGTTTCAAGACGTTCCTCGGGAGAGGCAGTGGCGAATCGATCCAACTCAAGTTCGAGGGGCAGGGCTTCGTCGTTGTTCAACCGAAGGAAGAGGTGTACTTCCAGCATCACGGCGGCGGCACCGGCGGCTGATCCGAGCCGGTTCGATCTACCAATCGGATGAGTACCGGTGTGGGCGCCCACGGGCGCGCGGACGATGGATGGGCAACTCTTGGGATTCAAAAATCTTGGGGATGGAAAACTGCTGGGCTCGTGACATCGTGATTTCTCACGTTGCTTTCCGATTCCTTGTGGGGAGCCTTTCGATCGACCGGATGGCATGAAACTTGGGCGCGATCAGCTCTGCGCTCTCGCGTGAAACGGCAATGACAAAAGTACCGCGGCCCGGCGAGATCGCCGGGCCGCGGGTGTTTTCAAACTTCTCTCGCGCTGGAGATCGACTCAGAGTCCTTCGGGAAGGCTCTCACCGATCAGCGCGTCTTGACCTGATGCCTGGCTCGCGAGGCGGTCCTTCACGGTCGTGACGGAGCCACCGCCGCGACGTTCAGCACCGAGCGCTTCCGCTTCCAATGCGGCCTCGTCAAACATCGCAGCCTGCGCTTCGTCGTCGAACTCCGACACGTCGACAAGCCGCTTGACCTTCGCCTTCGAGTAGGCCTCGAAGCCCGTACCGGCCGGGATGAGGTGGCCGAGGAGGACGTTCTCCTTGAGGCCAAGAAGCCCGTCGACCGCGCCCTTGAGCGCAGCTTCGGTGAGCACCTTGGTGGTCTCTTGGAAGCTCGCGCCCGAGAGGAAGCTCTCGGCTTGGAGCGACGCCTTCGTGATGCCGAGGAGCAGCGTCTTCGCGGTTGCGGGACGCGGCTTCTTGGTCTTGCACGGCGACTTGCCTTCGGCTTCCGCGAGCACATTGGCCTCGCGAATCTCGT
>CAIWCL010000110.1 GCA_903911205.1 uncultured bacterium | reverse complement strand
CTGTATCCGCAGCGATACAGCGAGTTGAAGCCGACGCGGCCAGCCGGGATGCCGCGCGGATCGACGTCCGGGGATCCGTCAGACAGAACCTAGGCCTCCGCGTGTGGAGAGCGTCGGACGACCCCGCCCCACTCCGCCACGCTCGTCGATGCCGCGGGAAGAAACCGTTCGCCTGAGTCCGTTCGAACGACGAGCCCGCGCATCGGATCAATCGAGCGCACCTCGCCCTCGACGGGCCCATCCGGAGTCGCGAAGAGGGCCCGGTGACCGCGAAGTGCGTCGCGCACGAGAAACGCATGAACAAGCACGTCGTCAGGCGCAGACAGCGCGCGATCGAGCGCTTCCACGAGTGCCAAGAGCGTGTCCAACCGCGACACATTTCGCCCTTCGATGGCAAGACTCGTGGCGCGCGCGGCGAGTGCACCTTCAAACTCGCGCTGCGCAACGTTGATACCGATCCCAATTGCAGCGAGCCCGTCTCGTCGCTCGATCAGTACACCTGCCATCTTTCGTCCAGCAACCACAACATCGTTCGGCCACTTGATCCCCACGCGACGACCCAGCATGGCTTCGCATGCTTCGGCCGCGGCCACAGCACTCGCAAGGACGAGGCGCTCTGTCGGTTGTGCATCAACAAGAAACGTCACGGCGACGCCTGCGTCGGCGGTGTCGGCCCAGTTTCGACCGAAACGTCCACGACCTGCCGTCTGACGCAGCGTGGTGACGAGCGTGCCGGGAGTCGCAGCGCGTGTCTCCGCAGCGTCTTGCGTCGAGGATGTTTCAGCGAGGACGACCGCGCGGCGAAAGAGCGTCGTCCGGGCGCACGTCGCGTCGAGGCGATCCTGCCAGAAAGCGGTGTCACTCATCATCGCATGACCTCAACGCATGACCTCAACGCATGACCTCAACGCATGACCTCAAGAAGTGATCTCAACAAATGACCTCAAGAAATCACCTCAACGGGCAAACCCGTGGCAGCGCTTCAACACTTCAACGCATCATTGCGTCTTACCCGGCGCCATCCGCATGCTCAAGATCAAGACCCAGATCAAGCGCAGGAGCAGAGTGCGTAATCGCTCCAACAGAAATGCGATCGACGCCGCTCAACGCGATGCGGCGCACGGTGTCGAGTCGGACACCGCCAGATGCTTCGAGCAACACGCCGGGCGCGCGCGCGTCGCGCCGACGAACCGCCTCCGCAAGCATCGCTGGATCCATGTTGTCGAGGAGAATCATGTCGAGGACGCCAGCGTCAAGAGCGAGCAAACGATCGAGTTGTTCGAGTGAATCGACTTCGCATTCGACGAATGCAACTTCACCGAGAGAGCGCGCGCGTTCGGCTGCATCGCGCACGCGTATCGCGAGATCGTCGCTGCCGAAACTCCCAAGATGATTGTCCTTCAAGAGCACCGCATCGAAGAGTCCGATGCGATGGAGTGCCGCTCCTCCGCACCGCGTTGCATATTTTTGCAACGTGCGAAGGCCCGGAAGCGTCTTGCGTGTGTCGCAGATCGTCGCACGTGTTCCGCGCGTTTCATCGACAAAACGTGCTGCAATCGTTGCGTTTCCGGAGAGCATCGTCATGAAGTTGAGCATGGTGCGCTCGTAGGCGAGCAGTGATGCGAGTGGACCCTCCAACGTCGCAATTCTCGTGCCGCGAACGAGGCGAGCGCCATCCTCACGATGTGCGGTCATCGTGAGCCCTGCGCGGCTCACAACCATCTCCGCAACTCGAATTCCACAAAGAACGCCATCGGCACGACTTTCGATACGCGCGCGCCCTCGAACCGCCGGCGCGATGGTCGCACGACTCGTCACATCACCCGCGACACCAGCGTCCGCTGAACCCAAGTCCTCCTCGAGTGCGCGCTGTATGGCGCGCTCCGTATCTGTGCGCGCGAGCAGGTCGAAAAGTTCGCCGAGCGGAAGCGCGTTCCAATCGCGGCGAATTTGCGGTGGGCGATGCGTGGAATCACCGCTCACGCGAGCGCCGCTTTCATGCGCGCGACGAGTTCGCCCGCGTGCGTTGCATCGAGCTTTCCCGCATTCCAACCAACGCCAAGACCAGCCGAGCCAATTTTCGGAATGATGTGAAAATGCACGTGCATGACTGCTTGGTGTGCCATCGCGCCGTTGTTCTGGAGCACGTTGTACGCCGTACATCCCGTTGCCGACATGACTGCACGCGCGAGCCGTGGGAGTACTCGACCGATCGCCGCAGCGCTTTCGTCAGAAAGCTCGTGCAGTTGTGCCTTTGCTTCCTTCGGGATCACCAACAGATGACCTTCGGAGAGTGGACCGATGTCGAGGAACGCGAGCACATGCGCATCTTCATAGACGCGGTGGCAGGGAATCTCGCCGGCAAGAATCTTGCTGAAGATCGTCATGGGTCGATGAGTGTAGCGGCCACGCGGCCATCGCAAGATTTCACGCCAAAGCGCGCAAAGGCATCATGCCGCTCAGCCCGCCGCGATGCACTCGCGGCGAGGTTGGCCAGAGCGCGCAAGTTGCGAAGCAGGTTGCGAGCGCTCAAAGACGTCGCGGTCGCCGCTGCGGCGGCGACCTTTGGCGTGGCACACGCGAAAGCGGGCACCTGAAGCGAAGCTTCAGCAGCCCGCCAGTCGCGAGCGCTCAAACACGACGCCATCTCGGCCCCCGAGGATTCACTCCAAGGGGCGCCGAAGAAAGCGAGCGAAAGCGGGCACCTGAAGCGAAGCTTCAGCAGCCCGCCAGTCGCGAGCGCTCAATTAGGGAAATACGCCGCGAAGGTCGTAGACGCGACCGATGCGTTCGAGTCCGACACACGTCGCAGCCGTCCGCAAATCACATTCGTATTTCATGCGCGCAACACGAACACGCCGCGCGGCAAGCGTCATCTGTCGTCGCACATGCGTTTCGATTTCTTCTTTGCGGAACGATGGTTCGCGGCGGATTTCTTGCCACTCAAGCATGCTGGCAACCTCAGCACCCGCGCCGACGAGAATGTCGGGCACAACATCGATTCCTTGTCGCACCAATACTTCTTCGGCATCGGCGGTGATGTTGGCACCACCGACTTCAACCACGAGTCGTGCGCGACATTGCGCGGCGCGCGCCGCATCAAGCGCACCATCACCAGCGCAAACCACCACGATTTCCGCAGGCGCCTCCCAGAAGTCGCGTTCCATCACACTGGTCGCACCTTCGAAGCCATCAATGCCGCCTGTTTGCGCGCGATGCTGCGCGAGCGCGGCAACATCGATCCCACTTGGCTCATACAGCGCCGTACCTGAAGTGAGCACCGCAGTCACACGCGCTCCTCGCGAGGCGAGCGCACGCGCCACCGCGCTCCCCGCATGGCCAAAGCCAATCACGGCGACGCGCGAGGTTTCGATTTCGAGCATCGAATCGCCAAGAAGTTCATCGAGCACCGTGAGCACGCCAAGCGCCAGCGACTTACCGCGCGAACCAAGTCCGCCGAGCTCCGCAGGCTTTCCCATGACCGTGCGCGATTGATCCTGCCGCGACGGCTCTGGCGTCGTCTGTGCGAGCGTGTCAAAAAGCCACGCCATGACCTGCGCGTCCGTCCCTGCGTCAGGCGCAACGATGTCGTACGCCGGCCCAAGCTGATGGCTGATGGCGCTGCAATACCGCCGCGTCACGCGCATCAGTTCGCCCTGCGACAACTCCGGCGGGTGAACCTTGACTCCACCGAATGAACCACCAAATGGCGCACGAACAAGCGACGCTCGCAGTGTCGCGAGCACCGCGTGCCCCTTGATAGTGTCGAGCGCAAGTTGTGGCGCGAATCGCACGCCGCCGAGAAACGGCCCAAGCGCATTCGAATGCTGGACGCGATAACCCTTGAAGAGACGATGGCGGCCATCATCCATTTGCACTGGGAACTGCACCATCACTTCGCTTTTTGGCTGCGCGAGAATGATTTGTTGGTGATGCCGAAGTCCCACCAATTCCGCCGCGTGCAACAGTCGCTCCGCCGTTTCATGGAAAAGGTTTCCATGCTGCGGCGAGAGCCCGATTTCCTCGAAGATCCTTGATGCAGCTGAGCGTGTGGTTCGGGTGACCGACGAGCGTTCCATGCCGAGAACATACGCGTGATTTGAGCCGATGTCGGACCTCCATTCGAGGGAACGCGAGATTCCCCGAACCCTTCGGTGGCGAACCACTTCACGGACCTCCTCCGCGCGAACGAATTCTCATGTGATTTCGAAAGCCAGCGAACCAGCGAAGCGCGAACACGTAGCGCGATCGCTTGTCGATCCGATCGGCAACGTCCCAAAGACGAGGGGGGACGCGCGGCGCTCTACGAGTTTTCCACATCACGAAGCTCGCACGACCGAATGCGACACAGGCGGCAGAGGTACATCCATATGCAGCATCATCGAGAAACGAACAGGTTGCGTCCGGAGGGGCGCAGTGTCGTGTTTCCTACTGTCCTATTCCGCACCGCCGCGGCTTCCAGTATCGCACTTGCGCTTGCATGTACCGCGCTTGCTGGGCCGCCTGCGGGCTCGCCAGAAAACCCATATAACGGCGTGCAAAACCCCAGTTTCGACCAGCCTGCAGACGATACCTCTGCGGCGTGGCGCATGGACCGTTGGAATTCAGGTTGTGCGAATCCGATCGTTGTTCGCAATGAACCAACAGGCGAGCATCGCGCCTACGCGCGGCTTCTTCCGCAGTACGAATCGCTGCGCAATCCAAATGTCTGTGCGAATGCCACGACCTGTTCTGCGCAAGACGCACCGCGGCCCTCGGTGCTCTACCAAAAGTACATCCAAGTTCCCGACTGTCCCAACATCGCACTTCAATTCGACTTTCGCGTCGATCTTCTCAATGAAGCAAGTTGCATTCCGTGCGCGGAGTTCGAGATTTTCGCGGTAACAATCCTCGAGCACGGTGGACTCCTTCCCGAATCAGGGGCGCCCTCACAGCACGCGTTTTTCTTTACCCGAGCCGATCTTTCGTCGGGGCGATTCGCAGAAAATACGTGGGCGCGGCTCGACCTCCCATTCCAGCGCGCGCGCGCCGATTCACTTCTTGAAGTGCGATTCCAACTTGCGCTGAATGTGCGAGGTTCCGCAGGTCCGTTTGGTGGAAATGGCGGCGTTTTCCCTGCGATTCTCGATATCGATCATGTCGCACTCCTTCCGTTTTCAGGTGAGGTGGTCCCTCCCTGTCTCGGACAAAATCCGCTGTACACCTGCCGTTACAACGCCACAACTTTCCCCGACATCCGCGAGGCAGGTCTCGTTTCTATTGCGGGGGTCTCCGACTCACCGTCTGCCTTCGCGTGTGCACCTGCGGGCTGTCGCCTCTCTTGCTGCCCTGCGGACTTCAACAATGACGGCGTCATCAATGGGGCCGACCTTGGAATTCTGCTCGGAGCATGGGGCTCCGTTGTTTCGACGAACCCTTGCCAACGTGCACCGGACCTCAACGGCGACGGTGCAGTCAATGGCGCAGATCTCGGCATTCTGCTTGGTTCTTGGGGCGAATGCCCATCGTGATACATCGACGGTCAGCCATCACCATGTTTCGAAAAGCAGCGCCGCGCGCGTCGATCGGATCATTCCGAGACGCGCGCGGCGCGCGCATGCACTGCAACTGACGTCGGCAGTTACCGCACAAACTTCACGTATCCCCACCAACGTGGATCATGCATATCGATCTGCCACTGCGGCGTCCAGACCCAGTTGTCTTCAGGCTTCCCCGCAACTTTTTCGTATCGCGGTTTCGCCTGTTCCTTCGCTGCAGTCGGATCCTGCTTGAAGTGATCGTTGACGGGCGTTTCTGGTGGTTTTGGCGCGACTTTCCCTTCCCAATTGTGCAGCCATTGCACACGGGAGAAGTTCACGCGCCACGATTCGCCATCTTTCGGCGCCGCGGCACCGCGCGCCTTCTCACCAAAACCCGGTTTGTCCCACACGGGCGGCTTGAATGCGCTCCACGGAATCGCCCACTCCAACGTCCAACCCGTGTCGGTATCGGTCGGATCATCAACGCTTCCCTGCACAGCGATCGCCGTCTTCAAACCCTCCGCATTCCAACCATGCTCCGCAGGTCCGTCCTCTTTGTAGCGGCGATACAGAAAGAGATCGAAGATCGTGCCGTACACGTTGACTTCGAGTTCGTAGTACTCGCGCGTATCTCCATCGGGGTCGATGAACACCTCAAAATCGTTGTCACGAAACACGATGTCATCGTGGTTCTTCAGCGTCGCCCACACGTGCGGATCTTTGATATCCGCTGCGATATAGAAATAGTTGTTATCCCACAGCATTTTCGCACGCGTGCGATAGCGCGGAGCGGGAAGCGCAGGACCCTGGATGTCGAGGAATTCGTCGGTCCACGGCACCGCCGCCCACGCAGCATCATCGAGTTTCCCGTCCAGTTTGGGTGGTTCTTTCGCGAAACGCGCTTCATAGGACTTGGGTGCAAAGAGCGGCTTCTGTGGAGTCGCGTCTCCGGGCGGCGGTGTAAACGATTTGTCGTCAGGCACAGGAACGACCGGACGCTCGACGGGCGGCGCAAGCGGCGGCGACGCCGGCTTGGAGGACTGCGCGACGAGCATGCTTGCGGCAAGGAGGGCGTGCATCATGGCGCGCAGCGTAACGCGGGCGCGCAATGTGGCCATTTCGCACCTGCGCACTTTGATTTTCACGCCGTTTCCTGCACACTCTGCCCATGCTCCGAACGGATCCTCGCGCTGTCACTCTCGCTGTACTTTCCGCGGCGTTCGCGGCGTCGCCCGCGCTCGCCGAGAAGACGCACTTCACTTACCTCTGGCATCTCGAGCAGCCGATCTACTGGCCCGATCGCCAAGCAGGAACCCAAAGATACGAGCGCGCGTGGCAATCGATTCTGCGCAAGGACGCGGGCGCCACGAACCCTGAGAACGACCTCCGCATGATCTTCGGCATCGACGATCGCGTGGCCGCGTACCAGTACCGACCGCGCGACTGCGTGAGCTCGATTTCGTGGGCGAGCGAAGCGGGCGCGCAGGTCTCGTTCTCCGGCGGACTCATCGCGAACATCCAGTCGTT
>CAIWCL010000109.1 GCA_903911205.1 uncultured bacterium | reverse complement strand
GCCAAAAACCAGATCGCAGTGACGGCGACGACCCCCGTGAGCAAGCCGAGGGGAATGCCAATCTTCATGTAGTCAGAGAAACGATATCCGCCGGGGCCCTGCACCATGAGATTTGTTTGATATCCGATTGGAGTCGCAAAGCTCGCACTTGCGCCGATCATCACAATGATCGCTGCGAACTTGGGATCGAAACCACTGCTTTCCGCGGTTGCTGCATTCAATGCGATTGGAAACACGAGGGCGGCAGCCGTCGCGTTTGAGAGCAATTCCGTTAAGACAAACGTCACAAAGTAAAGTGCGGCAATCGTCGCGAGCGTATTGCCTTGACTCAAACCCACAAGTTTCTCGGCGAAATACGCAGCGATGCCGGCCTTCTCCAACGCGAGACCCATGGCGATGGAGCCGGCAATGACGAAAATGAGTCGAACGTTGAGGGCGCGACGTGCTTGAGTTCCGGTGCAGCATCGGGTGGCAATCATCAAGCCAGCGCCCGCGAGTGCTGCATGAAACATCTCAAAGCCAAAAGGTTGAAATGTCGCGGTGAGAATGACCCCGAGCAAAATCAACCCTGCAAGAGGAGCGCGTTCGTGACGAACCGGTTCTGAATCTTCGATACGTCGGACGAGAAGGAATTCCCGCGACGATCCGTATGCGTTGAGAAACGCTTCTTTGGTCTCGAGAAGCAGCACGTCGCCCTCTTTGAGAATGACGGTGCCGAGTTTGACGTTCTCGATCCGCGCCCCGTTCCGCGAAATAGCGATGACGACGGCGCCGTAGACATTCCGAAAGCGAGATTCGCGCAGTGTCTTGCCGAGAAGGGGGCTTGTGTCACTCACGACCGCTTCGACAAGAAATCGTCGGAATCGATCTCGCCCGAGTTTCTCCACTTGATTTGTCGCGGGCGCGATTCCTCTCAGTTTCTGGAGCTGCACGACTGCTGCAACATCTCCGACGAAGAAGAGCCTGTCGTTCGTTTGCAGCATGGTGGTTGGTTCGACCGGAGCGATGATTTCATCACCACGCGCAACTTCGGCGAGATAAAGTCCCTCAAGTCCGCGTAGATTTGCGGCTTCGACTGATTTGCCCGCGATGGGCGCTCCAGAGACAACCATTTCAACGGTGTAACTGCGAGGATCTGCGCTCGCGAGCTCGATCTTTCCTGTTTCCGGGAGCAACCAGCGACCAGCCGCGATGAGGTACAGGATGCCAACGATGGCAACGGGGATGCCGACGGGCGCGATGTCGAAAAGCTGAAAGGTCTCTCGCCCGGACTTGGTCCACATCTCGTTGACCACGAGGTTGGTGCTCGTTCCGATGAGCGAGCACACACCACCGAGAGTCGCGGCATAAGCCAATGGAATGAATAGTTTTCCGGGTGCGATCTTCGTTCGTTTCGCGAAGTCATGCACCACTGGGATGCACATCGCGACCAGAGGCGTGTTGTTGATGAACGCTGAAATCGCCGCCACTGGAATCATGAGTCGGGTCTGTGCCACCGCGACCGACTTTGCGCGGCCGAAGAGCGCGGGGCCAATCCACTGGATGAGGCCCGTTTCAATGACGCCTTGTGAGACAACGAGCAAGAGTGCGATGGTGAGAATGGAGGGGCTCGCGAGGCCAGAAAACGCATCTTTGGGGGAGAGCGATCCGGTCAGAACCAAAAGTCCGATGCCTCCCGCCATGACGAGATCGTTGGCAATGCGACCACGCACCAAGAGAAAGAGCGTCGCGGCGACGCAGGCAAGCGCGATGATCGCACCAGTATCCAATGTCAGTGCCCCTCACTGAGTGGGCTGAGGACTTGCATGGAGGTTGCATTGAACCAATCAGCGATATTCATGACGACAGCTTCTTGTGCCTTCTTTGCGCGATCAGTTCCAATTTTCTCAAGGTTGTTTCCAAGAACACTAAACGCGATTTTTCGGCCATCCGGTGCTTCCACAATTCCGCTCAACGTGCTGACACCATTGATGTACCCGGTCTTGCATCGGACTTTCACCGGGTTGCCCGCGAGCCGCTCAAAGCGACTCTTCACAGTTCCGGTTGATCCAGCGAGCGCAAGACTATTGAGAAAGGCTGAAGAGTTGATCGGGTCGACCGCGAGTGCTCGGAGCCACATGGCCTGCCCGGCAGAAGTGATGCGATTGGAATGTGAAAGTCCGCAGCCGTCGGCGAGCACGAATCCCTGATCACCGCTGCCGATCGTCGTATGAATTGCCGTGCGGAGTGCAGCTGTTCCATTGCTCCACGAGCCGGTGTGGGGCTCCCGAGTGCTCCCGATCGGCTCACGTGATGCGCTACGGACGCTGGCTGCCCCAAGACGTTTGATGAGGCATTCAGCATAAAGATTGGCGCTGTCCGTATTGGTTCGTTCGAGTACGACTGCAATGGGGGTTTGAATCACGCCAAGCGTTTCGCCCGTGGGAGCGGGATCATGGATGCCCGCGACACGCGCCGACATCACCTCGATCCCGCGGGCTCGCAGCGCTCGCGCGAACAACTCTGCAAACAGCGCCGGCGCGTCATGCATCGAGAGGTCTACGACGGTGGACGTCTTCGCAGGAAGTCGGCCTGAGATGCTGAGTGCGTTGGACGTCGCGTTACGCGTCACGACGAAGGTCGATTTCGACTTTGCAGGGCCAATCTGCGCGGTATTGCGCGCGATCGCCCAGGAATAGTCCGGTTCAAGTTGATCGAGCGTGACGCGTCCGCTGTCGCCTGCACTTGCGCCGAGGAGCATCATGTTCGCGTGATAATTGAATCCCCAAACCTCCGCACAATACGGTCGAGACCTTTGATCTGTCGGCCACGTCGGGTTGTAACACTCATGGTCAAAGATGCGGCCATCCACCACAAGTTCGTTGATGGTGGTTTGCCCAGAGCGGACGACCGCGTCAACCCACATGTTCAGAAGTTTGGCCGCGGTGATGCCTGGAACGGCTTTGCCTGCTTCATCAACGAAAGACATCCGCTCGAGCACCTTCGGATCGCCGAATGCGGGATCGCCATCTCCCACGATCGTGAGGCGGCGTTGCGCCTTGTCTAGGAGCAAGGGCGTTCGAAACTTGAAATCTGTCCCGAATCGCTGGAGTGCCGCGCCTGTCGTAAAGACCTTCATGTTGCTCGCAGGCTTGAGAGGAAGGCTTCCGTTCGCGTCGAACAGCACCGCGCCGTCCTCGCAGCGCACGACGGTGCATGCAAGCGAGGCTCCGAGTCCTGCGGCCTGAACGCTCTTTCGAATTGACTCAGTGATCGGCGTCGGAGATTGCGCATTCGCGTTGCGTGAAAGCGTGGACGTTCCGAAGAGACTCAGTCCGAATGCGAGGAGCGTGGCGTGGGCAGCCGATCGACTCGCGGCGAACCGGGGTCGTGCGAGGGCGGCATGGCAACAACGGGTTGTATTCATGAATGAAGGACTCAAAAAATGAAATGAGTGCATCGCGTCGCGATAATGTCTTGGAGGTCGAGGTCTTGGAGGTCGAGGTCTTGGAGGTCGAGGTATTGGACTCGAACGCGCGTCGCAAGGGGAATAGGGGGCCGATTATCGGATGACTTGTCCACTATCGGCAGTAGTGCGGTTTCCCCATTCAGTATTGTCAATCCGTAAATTCGGTACAAACGCGACAAACCCACTTGACTCGTATCTTGAGATCCGTACCCTGACCAATCTCCGAAGTCCTTGGTGGATGTCTCGGGGCCAGTGTGTTTACAACAAGAGGTAGAAAGATGAAGATCGGCTTTGCCATTTCCGCGGCGTTGGCTGTCGCTACTGCGGCTTCCGCGTCCAGTATCACCCTCACGTTCGACGGCTACGGACTTTCGGGTGTCAATCGCATGTCGTACAACCACAACCGGGCTTGGGACGCGCGCGGACCCGCGACGTTCTATAGCCTCACCTGTGGCTTCCACAATTTCACGTACGCTTCTGGCGCTCTGCGTCAGTCGTTCTGCGCTCAGCTCTTCGAGGGCGTGACCGCAGGCAATACGTACGACTTCGACATCGTTGATCCCTCGAGCGTTCCTGATGAGCCTGGTCACCCGGGCAACATGGGTGCAATCAAGGCGACGTTGATCCAAGATCTGTACCGCCGCTACTACTACGGCATCGACACGGCGCAGGAAGCTTCGGCATTCCAGCTCGCGATCTACGAGATCTCGCACGAGAATCTCACCGCGGCGGACGCGGCAGGCGCAGTCGCCCAGTTGAGCCTCCAGAAGGGTGCTTTCCAATCGCAGGCGGCTGGTTCGACCGGCTACAACGACGCGGCAGCGATGCTCGCGAGCCTCGGTCAGGGCGGCTTCCAGTCGATCGGAATGGCGCTTCAGGGTCTCACCAATCCGACCGCTCAGGACCAACTCCTCGTGGTGCCTGTTGGCGCCCCGGCGATCCTTGCGGGCCTCGGCCTGCTCG
>CAIWCL010000108.1 GCA_903911205.1 uncultured bacterium | reverse complement strand
AGCCACGGTATCAGAGCGATCGCGGGCAGGATCCGCGCGAGCCACAAAGGCGAACGCCCCGGCCTCGCGGCCGGGGCGTTCGAGTCGCTGTATCGCGGCCACTCGGCCTCGCTGGCATCGCTGGTCGTCGTCGCCGCTGATGAGATTTCACGCGGCGCTGGCGCCGCTGACGCGTTCTCACGCGGCGCTCGCGTCGCTGAGGGGTGTGCTTTGCGACGTGTGCGTTTGAGCAGCGAAGGCTCTTCGAACACGCACATCACATCGAAGCCGCCAATTCAAATCCGGTCGATGAGAACCCGTCGACTAGAACCGGTGACTTATGACCCCTCGGCGCGCTCGCGCCGAGGGGTTTTCTTCTACCAGCCCTTGTCCGCGCATCGCCAACGAAACCTCACGCGACATGCGAGTGTGCCATGCTTGATGCATGCCTCGATCCGCGCGTCGATCTGCGCGTCGATCTGTACGACGATCTGTACGACGATCTGTACATCTTTGAGCTCGTCTTCACGAACGCTCTCACTCACTCTGGCAGGGCGTCGATCCACGCCATGAGATCCGCCGCAGAGCGCTGCCCTCGAAGTTCCGCGGTGATCTTGCCGTCGCGAAGGGCGTAGGTCATCGGGATCGATCGCGTACCGAGGTGCGCGTCGGCGAGCGCGGGCGAGCGATCGACTTCAAGATGCGTCGGTAGGAAACGGGCGTCGGAGAGTCGCGCGATCACGGTCGGGTCGTTGAGCGCATCACGCTTGTATTGCTGGCACGGAGCGCAGCGGTCTGCCGTGACAAACACGATCACGGTGCGCGCCGATCCCGCTTGCGCGATTGCGGCGTCGAGCGGTGGCGCGTCACCGATCAAGGGCGGAAGCGCAACCGTCTCGCGCGCGACGATGAATCCGGTCGTCGGGTCGTACTCGTGCTTCACCGTGAGGCGATCCATCCACGCCTTCACGCGGGGCGGCGGAGTGGTCGATGCGGCTTGATCTTCCTTTGGTGCAGGCGGCGTCGAGGTACACGATGTCGAGGCGATCGCGGTCACGACGATGGCGCTCACGAGGACAGCATTTATGAGAACGGCGTTCACGAGGACGGCGAGTACCGAGTTCGAAAGAGCAAGAAGTCGTGCTGGGAGGCGCATTGTGTGAGGATCCTCGTCGCGGAATCGTGAGCCGCGGCGCGTGAGTAGTCGGGCAGAATAGGTTTCGAACAGAAGGTTGGGTTTCGGCTCTGTAGGCGGATTGGATGACTTCGCGTGGCGCGTCGGGATCGGGGTTCCGGCTCTTTCTCTCTCTCTCTCTCTCTCTCTCTCTCTCTCTCTCTCGGGCGGGCCGGACGCTGGCTCCTTCGACACCGCACTCATCGCGGGCCTTCATGGCGCATGGCGCTTGAAGCACTCACGAGGTGCGTGATTATTCTTTGGCGTGATTGCGAGCTTCGCCGACCATCGCACGAAAGCACTCTTCGACCGAGAGCGCGTCAAAGGCCTCTCCGAAGAGATACAGCGCGCGGCGCTCCGAAAGTTCCTAATCCTCGATCTTCAAAAGCAACTCTCCAGCGAACGCTCTCGCAGAGATATCTGGCTTCGGTTCATGACTCTGACTGCAGGCCGACATGACCGCGACCACTGCAAGAATTGATCCAACAGCGCTCCGTGCTTTGGTCTTCATTCCGTCACATCCAGCCTTTCTACGTCACGGCATTACGCAGCGCAGGTGAGCGGATGCGGAATCTCGTTTTGACCCTCACGGACGTTTATGCACTCGTGTCCGCGCGCCTCGGGAACACTGAACCTGGACCTCCACCCATGGGCAACGCCAATGAAGCCTGTTGCGCTTCCGACGAAGTGATCGGGGACCCAGCGCCTCGCGCGGTCCCTATCGATTGGTTCACTTGTGCAATGGCTTGTGAGTGGATTGCCTATCCAGCTTTCCGCTTTGCGGGCTCGGGCTTGCCTGCCCGAGATTCTCCCCGTCCCCGCGGGCTTGCCTGTCCATGAAGCTCACCGAACTCGCTGAGCCTGAAACTGCCCGACTTCCGGGGCAGGGGGCCGAGGCTTGCCCTTCGGCTTGCCTGTCCTAGTTTGACACCCGTTGGGGTACATTCCCACCTTCGGCCGCCGTGGCGTCCCATCCCTTCCCGGCCACTGGTGGTCCATCTCCATGCATCGATTCATCCCGTATTCCTTCGTTGTCGCGTTCCTGCTCGCCGTCATGCCCGCGTACGCGCGCGATGTGGGTGAGTGGACGGGGGTGTGGGACACGATCTGGACCGACGGTGGCGGCCGTATCACCTTGCAGCAGGATGGCGACTCGGTGACAGGGGAGTTCCCCCTCTACAAGTCGCGCGTCGAGGGCAAGGTCCGCGGCGATCGCCTCGAAGGACGCAGGATCGAGGGCGAGAGAAGCTACGCGTTCGTCATCGTGCTCGGGCACGACGCGCGTTCCTTCGCCGGCCGGGACGATGCGCAGGGATGGTGGACGGGTGCCCGCGTCAATTCGGCGGAGGCTCCTGT
>CAIWCL010000107.1 GCA_903911205.1 uncultured bacterium | reverse complement strand
TGCCCACTTTCGCTCGCTTTGGCACGCCTCGCCGCGAGTAAATCGCGGCGGGCTGAGGTGGGTTGTTTTGAGCGCTCGCAGGCGCGACCGCGAGAACAATGAACCACAGAAACAACCGCCGCCCGCGCAAGGCGGGCGGCGGTTTCATCTCAAACGAAACGCGTCAGCGCGCTTCGCGATGTCGACTTCAGGACTTCTTGTACTTCACCGAGCAGCCGTACGGCTTCGTTTCGCTCGGCGAAACCTTCTCGCCAGCCTTGAGTTGCTTGACCGCGTTCACGACGTAGTTCGTCTTCGCGTCACCAGATGGGCTGTCGTCGATCGCGCCCTGATACACGAGCACGCCGTTCTGATCGATGACGTAGCAATGCGGCGTGGTACGTGCACCGTACGTCTGGCCAACCTTGCCGTCTTCATCGAGCAGCGCGGGGATCTCCAACTTGTGCGACTTGAGGTACTCCGCGGTTGCCTTCAGGCTGTCCGGCTGCGCAGCGCTCGAGTTGATCGCGACGTAGACCACGTCTTGGAACTGCTCCTTGCAGCCCTTGAGCGTGTCCGCGACGATTCCTTCCTTGCACACACGAACGCACACGGGGCAGTTCGGGTTGACCCATTCCAGAACCACAACCTTGCCCTTCGCGTCGGAGAGCGACCAGTCCTTGCCATCGGTCGTCTTCAGCGTGAAATTCGGCGCGGCTTCGCCAACCTTTGCGCCACCTGCAACAGCCGTGGCCGCGGTTGCACGACGGCCTTCACCACGACGGTCCGCCTTGCGGGCCGGACGCTCCTGCGTGGGAGCCTCGGTCGGCGCTTCCTGTCCTTGCTGCGCATTCGCGGGCGCGTTGGTGTCATCCGCGATGACCAACGACGAGAAACCGGTTGCGAGCATGCCTGCGAGTGCGATCGAAACGAATGCCTTCATCTGAGTGGACTCCTGTTCCTTCGAGGAACGTGTTGACGAACGAAAAACCTCGGAAACGTGTTTTGATTCGCTCCTTCGAGCGAAGGACTACCTACTTCGCGGCGGCGGCGACGGGGATTCGAAACGCATACGCCGCGCGTTCATTGCCGAGAATCACGATCCCCCCCACCTCGAGGGACTTCCCAAGCGCACTCTCCCGCGAGAGATCGATCTCGACCTCAAGGCGACCGAGTTTCGACTCCGCGAGGTAACCCTCGGCAAGCACTGCACCTGGGGTGTCGAATGGGATGAACTTCAGTGGCGCGTTCGCCGGCGTGCTAGGCGCCTTGGACGACGCGGGAGACGCGGAGGATGCGGAGGATGCGGAAGTCGCGGGTGCTTCGATCACCAACAACGCACTGTCCTCCGTCACCTCTTCGAGCGACACCTTCCAATCGCTTGGAAGTGGCTTCGGAACCTCGGCGAGCGCCTCCGCAAGCGCTTTCGCAGCCGCAGAGTCGGGAGCGGCAGGCTTCGCGAGGTCAATCGTCCCTTGAAACGCGCCCATCAAGCAGCGCTCCTTGCAGACGAGCCAACGCGCCGACAACTTGGCCGCAAGGGCAGATTGCAGCGTGTCCTGAGGAAAGTCTGCCGCGAACGTCACGGGAAACGACAGCGTGACCCGCTTCTCGTAGCCGAAGGTGGTCTCACCGTGAGAGAAGATCTGCGGCCTCGGAAAGTCGATGCGCGGCTTTCCACTGTCGCGTTGAGGCATCGAGCAGCCCGCCGGGAGTTCGATCGCGAGGTCGGTGGGAGACCCAGATTCGCCTGGATTTTCCCAGTAAATATGCCAACCCGGATGGATCTCAAAGGTCACCGCGACGCGGATGGTCGCGCCAGGTTTCGCTTCGCCGACAACCGCGGTCGAGATCTTGACGGCATCTTCACCGGTCTGAGGATCACGCGTCTGAAGTTCACGCGCCGGCGGGATGATTCCGCCACCCGGAACAAGCTGCGCGATCGCGGACGTCGACCATGAAGCCGCGGTCATGAGCACGACCGCAGAGAGTGCCGGCGACAGCACGCGAGTGTGAGACGAAGTGAAGCGGTGGAGAAATTGCATGAGATCGGCCGAAACATCGGCAGGAGACAGCGAGACTGTCCACAGGCTCGAAGAAATCGCGACGATGGAAGCGCCCGGCAGCCGAGCGCGTCTCGTGTGGACGCGTGTGGACGCAGGTGGACGCACGCGCGGCGGCGCTATTCCCAAGCGCGCCGACGAATGCACGCAACGAACGCACTTTTTGTACGGAGACCCCAAATGACCCGGATCAATCCCCTCTTCGCTGCGGTCCTTCTCGCGCTTGCGTTTGTCTTTGGGGGCATCGGCTGTAGCCGCTCGACCAGCGACCGCGACCTTGTGTACAAGCGCCCGTTCGAGTTGATCGAGATAGCCAACACGCCAGGAGGCGCTTTCGGTGCTGGCGCACTCCCGAAAGTCTTATGGCTTGATCCGCGCTCGCCGATGGCGTTTGCGGCGGGGCATGTGCCGCAAGCAACCAACATTCCTTTCCCTGACATCGAGCGCACACACGAAGCGACCTGCCGCGGGTTTGAAATGTATTTCGTGTACGACACCGATTACAACGACGTGCTGGCGAAGGCATCCGCGAAGCGGCTGCTCGAGCTTGGCTACAAAAACGTCTACTGCATGCTTGGCGGACTGAAGGCGTGGAAGACCGACGGAAATCCCGTTACGACGTCGCCCGAGCCACCGCCTGCAGCAGTCGGCGGGACCGGCGGCTCGGGGCCTGCGGCAACACCTGCGAAGTAACTCGCGAGATGTTCCGCGAGCTGAAGCGCGAGTCGAAGCGCGAGTTGGACGACCAAGCCGATCGATCACATCGCTGACCCCGCACGGCACGTGTCGCCTCAATCCTCACAGGCGAAACCTCCCGCACGAAACCTCCCGCACGAAACCTCCCGCACGAAACCTCCCGCAC
>CAIWCL010000106.1 GCA_903911205.1 uncultured bacterium | reverse complement strand
CACGCTCGCGCTCGAGGTCCATCGAGTCGAGGAACTGTGCGCGTGCCTCACGCTCAGAGACGGCCTTCGTTGCTTGCAGGAGGCGGTCGGCGAGCGTGCTCTTGCCGTGGTCGATGTGGGCGATGATGGAGAAGTTGCGGATCTTCACGGGAATCGCGCAGTGTAGCCGCAGGCCGCGTTCGATTCATGCACGAAACTCGCAGGGAATTCGACGTTCGTCTGAAACGTGCTCAGCCGCGGCGGAAGAGCAGGCGCCAGCAACGGACCCAAAAACCAGGTCGTTTCGCGGAAGCAAGAGGCCCCGGCGCTTTTGCCTGCGGAGAACTCGGATCGACTTGGCGCGGGGGGGCGTGAGGCACCGCGCGGGGTGCGCGCGACGATCGCGCGACACGCTTGGTTCCAGCGGCGTCGCCGTCATCGTTGTCATTGTCGTCATCGAAGAGGAGAAGAAAATGCTCCGCGCTGTTGTCATCGCTCATCGGTTCCCCCGGTTTTCCCAGAAGCTTTGCTCAGAAGTCTTGCTCAGACGTTTCGCGCGTGTCGCGTGGCAAGCGCTTCGAGGCGTCCACGTGCCTCTGCGATACGCGCCTCGGGGATGATGCCATCGACAACCGCCGCCGCGAGATGCGCGATCACCTCATGCTGCGCCTCGGCCGTGTGACAGACGAGGAGCGCGTCGACGCCCGCGGCGACCGCGCGCACTGCGGCGCTCCCGGAGCCGAAGTGCTCGGAGATCGCCTTCATCTCGAGACAGTCGCTCACGCAGACGCCCTTGAAGCCGACCTCGCCGCGAAGGAGGGAAATCGCCGGGGCACTCATCGTGGCAGCGACGCCCGGATCGAGTGCGTCGAAGACGACGTGTGTCGTCATCACGCACGACACGCCCGCAGCAACCGCCGCCTTGAACGGAACAAGTTCGCAGGCGCGTAAGCGATCGAGCGCATGCGGCAGGCGAGGTAGGTCGTAGTGGGAATCTTTGTCCGTGTCACCGTGGCCCGGGAAGTGCTTCGCACAAGCCGCGAGTTCACTCTCAATCCCGCGGATCATCGCAGCGCCGAGTTGCGCGACGACTTCCGGATCACGCGAAAACGAGCGCTCGCCGATGACGGGGTTCGCGGGGTTCGAGTCCACGTCGACGACGGGCGCGAGGTCGATGTCGAAGCCAGCGTCGCGAACCTGCGCGCCGAGGCGCGCGCCGATTGCACGCACTTCTTCCGCCGACTTCGCGCCGATCTCGCGGAGCGACGGGAAGCGCTCGAACCCCTCGGTGAGGCGCGTGACGCGGCCACCTTCCTGGTCGACCGAGAGCAACAGCGGTCCGGGCGCGATTGCCTTCAGCTCGCGGATGAGCGTGCGTGTCTCGTCGCGGGTGCCCACGTTGCGCACAAAGAGGATCACGCCCGACACGCCGCGGTGCACAAGTTGCACCGCCTCGGGCGACGGAATCTTTCCGTCAAAGCCGATCCAGAGGAGAGGGCGAACGAGGTCTTCAGCGTCGCGGGCGAGCATCATGGGGAATGTAGCGCGTGTCGCGAAGAGGATCGCGTCAGCGCACGTGACGAAGTCGTTCGAGTTCGGCCCGAAGAGGAGCCCAGTACGCGCGATCTGCAGCGCGCTCGATGTCTTCTTCTTCGCGAAGGGCGGCAGCAAGCGCGACGTGGTTACCCTCGATCGCGTGCTGCAGCAGTGAGCGCTTTGCGAGTGCTTGGGGAATTGCTGCCTCGTATTGCCGGACGATCTCGATGAGAATCTCCGCCGTTCGAAGTTCCTGCAGCCAGAAATCAATGCGCGCTGCGGAGGCCTCATTTCGGTGTCCGAAATAATGCGCTTCGACAAGTCGTCGCACCATCGGCCAGTCCTTATCTCGTTGTGTCTTCTTTGCGCGGACGAGATCCTCGATTCCCATGACGGCGACCAACAATGGGATCTGTCCAGGCTCATCAAGTTCGATTTCTGTGCGACGCTCCCAGAGCAACGAAAAATCGTCAACTCCGCGCATCTGCGCCATGACATCGATTCGCATGCCAAGCGCATCTGGGCTTTTGCAACGGAAGTGAATTGCGTGGCCGCGGTTGAGAAAGTCGATCGAGAACGGAGGCACCGCGATGACTTCAGCCTGAAGTTCGCTGAGCGCTCTTTGAAGTCGAACCAGATTCGAGGGGTCGGCGAAAATAGCGAGATCCGTGTCGCGACTAAACTCCGCCGCGCCGTAAAACACGCACGCCTGTCCACCCATCAGCAGCGACTGCACTTGGTGCGCTCGGATCGAAGAAAGGACTCTGCGTATCGGGTTCGGGATCAAGCGTCCCTCCAAGTGAGAGGTAGACAAGCCAGAGACGCTCGCTCTCGCGCCAGCGTTCCTGCGGCGTAAGGCGGTACCAATCGGCCCACTCGCCTTCGACGATGTCTTCTGGCGCAATCATGCGGGCACTTTAGCAGTCGCGTTTCGCGTCGGAAATCGAATGTTTCGCGGCGAGTCAAACACCGCGCCCAGTTCGTCAATGCCGATGCATGAT
>CAIWCL010000105.1 GCA_903911205.1 uncultured bacterium | reverse complement strand
TGGGACAGCGCGTTTCTTCCAAACGAACACAGCGGAACGGTGATCTATCCAGGAAAGCCGAGTCCGATGGCAGATCTTTATCCGCACGAAATCGGGCGATTTGTGCGCGATGCGAGCGAACGCGATACCCACGATCTGCTCTCGCGTCTGAATGGCATGCACGCCGGAGCACGCCCCGATGATGCGCGCCTCGACGCGCGTATCAAGAGTTACGAACTCGCAGCGCGCATGCAACTCTCGGCACCCGAGGCCGTCAATCTCAAGGCGGAGCCAGAGCATGTCCTACGTCTCTACGGGCTCGATCGAAACCCAACGACCTGGGACAAGGACATCAACGACGCGGAGGAGTCGTACGTTTTCGCGGAGAAATGCCTCACCGCGCGACGCCTCCTCGAACGCGGAGTGCGTTTCGTGCAGGTTTGGAGTGGGAACGACAACTCGCATCCACGGCGTAACTGGGATTCACACGAAGACATTCGCCGCGATCACGGACCGCTGTCGCGCGGTATGGCGCGCGGAGCTGCGGCTTTGATTGCAGACTTGAAACAGCGCGGCATGCTCGAAGACACGCTGGTCATTTGGACCACGGAGTTTGGCCGTATGCCAAGTTCACAAGGCGGCAAGGGGCGCGATCACAATCCGTTCGTCTACACCAACTGGATGTGCGGCGCAGGCGTCAAGGGCGGCGTGACTCATGGCGAAAGCGACCAGTGGGGCTACAAACCGCTCGACCGAAAAAACCCGACCACGGTGTATGACATACACGCGACGATGCTGCACCTGCTCGGCATCGACCACACGAAGTTGACGTGGAGACACAACGGTGCAGATCGACGACTCACGGACGTCCATGGACACGTGATCGAGCCAATCCTCGCGTGAAGAAACGCACGCGAAGAAACACGCGTGAACAAACGCGTGTGAGAACGCAAGCACGCCGCACCAAAGAGCCGCACCAATAGAGACGTGCGCATTGGACTTCGATACTTTCGGTCGTGCCGATTACTCCGCGCGCACAGTTGCGGTGTAATTCGGCGCTTCCTTCGTGATAAGAATGTCGTGCGGGTGATTCTCAATGACCGTCGCGCCTGAGACGCGCGTAAATCGCGCGTTCTTGCGGAAATCGTCGAGTGTCCGACATCCGCAATAGCCCATGGAGCTGCGCACGCCTCCAACCATCTGGTAGATGAAATCGGGCAGTGCACCGCGATAGGGGACCATACCTTCAACACCTTCAGGAACGAACTTGCGCGTGTCCTTGATCGATGCTTGTCCGTAACGATCACCTGAACCCGCGGCCATGGCGCCCTCACTGCCCATGCCGCGATAGCTCTTGAAGCGTCGACCTCGATGGAGCACCACTTCACCGGGACTTTCATCGAGACCTGCGAGCAACGAGCCGAGCATCACCGCAGAAGCACCTGCGGCGAGTGCCTTCGCGATATCACCTGACTGGCGGACACCGCCGTCTGCAATCACTGGAATCCCCTGCTTTTCCGCGGCGCGCACGGCTTCCATGACGGCAGTGATCTGTGGAACACCAACACCCGTCACAACGCGCGTCGTACAAATCGAACCGGGTCCGATGCCAACCTTGACCGCGTCTGCGCCGGCATCGATGAGTGCCTTCGCCCCATCTGCGGTACCGACGTTGCCACCTACGACTTCAATCTTGAAGCGCTTCTTGATTTCCGAAATCGTGTCGAGCACGTTCTTCGAGTGACCGTGTGCCGTGTCGACCACAATCACGTCGACTTCGGCTTCGACAAGTTTTTCTGCGCGTTCAAACTGACGTACACCCACCGCCGCACCAACGCGCAATCGTCCGCGCGCGTCGCGGCAGGCATTGGGATGCGTTCGAACATTCTCAAGATCGCGCATCGTGATGAGACCCTTCAACCGACGTTGAGCGTCGACAAGGAGCAGTTTTTCAACACGCGCCTGACTCATCATTCGTTCGGCATCGGCGGGCTTCGTGTCCACAGATGCGGTCACGAGGTTGGCCTTCGTCATGACCTCGCCGACCTTCGCTTCGCTACGACCGTTGAGGAACTTCATGTCGCGTCGCGTGAGAATGCCAACAACCTCGCCGCGACTCGTGCCGTCGGCGGTGACCGGGAATCCCGAGACTCCGTGAACCGCCATCAATTCCGCAGCGCGTCCGACGGTGTCTTCAGGGCTCAACGTCACCGGATCGACAACCACGCCGTGTTCGCTGCGCTTGACCTTCGCAACTTCGCGCGCTTGCACTTCAGGCGTCAGATTTTTGTGGATGAAGCCGATGCCGCCTTCTTGCGCGAGTGCAATCGCAAGCGCACTCTCCGTCACCGTGTCCATCGGCGCGCTCACGAGCGGAATGCGCAGCGAGATACCTGCGGTGAGACGCGTCGAGGTGTCGACGAGATCCGGCGTGAGGTCGCTGTAGGCGGGAATCAGAAGGACATCGTCGAACGTGATGCCGTCGAGAACGATCTTGGCTTCCATCGGGGGATATTGCCGCCGAGCGGCCGAGCCGTCAATCCCCCGCCCGAGAACCTCCCGAGTTTCCGCAAGCGAACGGTTTGGAGTACGTTACGCGACTCCCCGCGGGTTCCGCGGAGGGTGTGCCGTGCCCTCAAAGCCACGGCACAAGAGGATTCGTAAACCTCCTGCGAACGCAGGCGACCAGCAAGAGAAAGTCCCACACATGGGTGCCGTCCGTAACGAACTGCTCGTCCCCCTCTCGATCAACCACCGCGGCACGACCCCCGGCGAAGGCAAGCGCGCTTGGATTTCGTGGCTC
>CAIWCL010000104.1 GCA_903911205.1 uncultured bacterium | reverse complement strand
GGGGTCTTGCACACGCGGATCGTTCTCTGCGTGCGACGGAAGAATCGTGCTCCCCGCGAGTACCCCACGGAGTCGCGAGGCAACTTCGATCTGCCCAGGCTGTCGGCGCGCGTCGTGAATGCGCGCATCAAGGAACGCGTCGGTTGCCTTCGCGGCATCAATCGACATCGCGGCCGCAGCGATCGCGGCATCGAAGGCGTTGTGAAAATCGTGGCAAAGCAGCGCGCCTGTTGCGCACATCAGATGCGTGCCGTTCAGAAGCGCAAGACCTTCCTTCTCTTCGAGATCGAGCGGCAGGAAGCCGAAACTCTTCGTGACCCATGCGGCCGGCTGAATCTTTCCGTTGTGCCAGCATTCGCCCTCGCCAAGCAAGACAAGCGCTGCGTGTGCGAGTGGCGCGAGGTCGCCAGAGGCGCCGACCGAACCACGCGAGGGGATTGCCGGGTCGACGTGCGCATTCACAAGGTCGACGATGCGCTCGAGCGTTTCCACACGAATGCCGGATTTGCCGCGCGCGAGGCTTGCCGCGAGAACCACCATGAGTGCTCGCGAAACTTCACGCGGCAGGTATTCGCCGACACCCGCTGCGTGCGAGCGGATGATGTTTCGTTGCAGTTCGCAGGCGCGTTCATGCGGGATCCGCACGCGCGACAAACTACCGAAACCAGTGTTGAGCCCGTACACGGCCTTACCGCTTTGCAGCGCCGTGGTAACCACCGCGCGAGAGCGAACAACGGCCTCGCGGGCCGAGGGCGCGAGCGCAAGCCGGACGGGTGCTCCAAGCGTCGCACGCGCCACGCGCGCCACATCGCGAATCGAAAGCGGCGAGCCGTCGAGGACGACGGTGTCTCTCGTGGCGGCGTGAACGGACGCAGGATGGGATGGAACAGTCGGCGACATCGGCGTGGTCGAAGTTGAATTTCAGGAGCGTGGGTGGAGAAGCGCAGCGCAGCGAACGGACCAATCCCGAACGCTGGTGCGCGTTGGTCGGAGGAGGGCCGCCACGCGTTCACAGGATCGAGTTCCGAGGGGGGAAATCGGAGCGGGAATATACGGATTCCGCGATCGAACCGACGGTGGCCTTGCGGTCGGGTGCGTTCACGCGCAGAATCCCGGCATGACTTCGAACGGCGCCCCCGGCACGCCATCTCCCGTTTCGCCCGCGACTTCTGGAGCGACTTCCGAAGCGTCTTCAACAGATCGGCCCGTCATTCGCTCGCTTGCGCTGCCCGTCGGAATCGTGGCGGCCATTGTGCTCTTTGTTCCGGTGGTGCCGTTTTGGACGAGTTTGCGGGGAGTTGCTGGTCCGACCGTGATGGACAGCGAGCGACCGCTCCTCGCGGGTCTCGCGACGTTGATCGCATTTGTGGCGGCGACCGTGCTTGCCATCGGCGTGGCGCGCGTCGTCAACGCGGTCGTCGGTACGTTTGTTCTTGGCTGTGGAGTTGCGTATCTCGCGATGCGCGGTGGCGCGGCGCCTGATCTCGTGTTCGGCGGAACGAATCTGGTCCACTCGGCCATCGAGTGCGGCGTGTGGGCGGTGCTCGTCGGCGCAGCGTCTTGGGCGATCTACCACTTCGGTGGTCGTCTTCCGGATTACCCGCTGACGGGCGACGAGGAAGTCGACTCGGCGACCGGCCCGTTGGCTCGGCGAGCGTGGTTCGCGGGTGCGGCGGCAGTGGGTGTTGCGTGGCTCGCAGCGGTCACCGACACGAAGGGACAAGCGATTGGAGCGGCAACGCTCGGAGGTTTCGCCGCGGGATTTGTCGCGCGGAGTCTCGCGCGTTCCACGCAGCCGATCTTCATCGCCGCGGCGAGCATGGTCGCGTTCGCAGCCACGCTCGGATACATCGCCTTTGCGGTGCAGGGCGACCTTTCGATCGGGCTGATCGACGGCAGTTTCCCGCGACTTCTCCGCATCATGCCGATCGATGCAGCTGCGGGCGTACTCGCGGGAACCTCGATGGGCATCGGTTTCGCGCGCAGTTTCGCCGGCCCAATCGACGAGTGATCTGCGCGCCGATTGACACGCACGACGCGGGCGTGCACCGAACATTCGCAATCGCCGCTACGCTGTGCGGAATATGACTTCTGCTTCGCCCACGTCGCTTCTCGTCACTGGCACCATCGGTATCGACACCGTCGAAACGCCTTCCGCGCGCGCGGAGCGCGTCCTTGGGGGTAGCGCTGCGTACTTTGCGGCGGCAGCGAGTCGGCTTGGTCCTGTACGACTTGTGGGCGTTGTCGGCGACGACTGGCCCGCGCACCACCGCACGATTCTCGAAGGTCTGCCCGGTGTCGATCTTCGCGGACTGGAGATGCGTTCCGGTGGCAAGACGTTCGCGTGGGGTGGGAAGTACCTCGACAACATGAACGAGCGCGAGACGCTCTTCACTGAACTCGGCGTCGTGGCCGATGCGCCGCCGAAGGTGCCAACCGCGTTCCACGATAGTGGCCTCGTCTTCCTTGGCAACACGCATCCTGCGGTGCAAGCCGGGCTGCTTGAGCAGGTCCCGAATCGAACGCTCGCCGTTGCAGACACCATGGATCTTTGGATCAATATCGCGCACGACGAACTCGTCCATCTTCTTTCGAAGGTCGACGGCATCGTGCTCAATGACTCGGAGGCAATGCACCTGACGGGCATTCGCAACGCGGTCACCGCAGGCCGTCGCATCCTCGGCTACGGCCCGAAATTCGCGGTGGTGAAGAAGGGTGAACACGGCGCGGTGCTCGTGCATCGCGACGGCGTTGCGGTCGTGCCTGCGTTCCCCGCGGAAGAGGACATGGTCATCGACCCAACCGGCGCAGGCGACACGTTCGCCGGTGGCTTTATGGGGCACCTCGCTCGGACGGGACGGACGGACCTCGAAACGCTGCAAGCCGCGCTTTCGTGGGGAACCGTCATGGCGAGCTTCACGATTTCGTCGTTCTCGCTCGACGCCGTGTCGCGGGCAACTTCGAAAGATCTCGAAGAGCGCTATCGCCGATTCGCCGCAGTCGCTCGCGTCTGACGCCAGTACGCCTCACGTCTATCTTGCGACGATACGCTGCGCGGATGTCCATGCTTCGTCCGTTCGCTCGCGTCGCTGTCGGTCTTGCCACACTCGCGTGCACGCTTGTTGCCCACGCCCAAACGTACACGCCGCTTCGTGAGATTCCCGGCGGCGCGCTCGTCCAGCGCATGCAGAGTGCGATGACGGGTCTCGGTGGCGGAGGAGTTGTCGAGAAACTTCGCTGGAACCTCGCGACGGGAGAGCTTTGGTTTGAGAAGGACGGGTGGAAGACGCTCGACCTCGCGACCGGAGCGGTGAAAGCCGCCGCGGGTGAACCGCCTGAAGCCGCGACCGCATCGCGTGCCGCGCGCGAAGGTCGTGAGCGCAGACCTCCCCGAGGCCGTCAGTTCACAAGCGAGCCAAGCCCCGATGGCGCGTGGACCGCGCAGAGTGAAAACGGCAACCTCTTCCTCGTACCGAAGACGGGCGATCGCGTGCAAGTCACAACGGACGGCACCGATGATCTCAAGTACGGACAGGCATCGTGGGTGTATGGCGAAGAACTCGACCAGACCACGGCGATGTGGTGGTCGCCCGATTCAAAGCGTCTCGCGTTCTATCGCTTTGATGAGTCGAAGGTCAAGGATTTCTACATCCTCGGCGGTTGGACCGAGACGAACACGCGTGTCATCAGCGAGGCGTACCCGAAGCCGGGACAGCCGAATCCGACGGCCACGTTGATGATTCATGATCTGGCGAGCGGGAAGACGGTTGAGGTGGATGCGCTGCTTGAGTCTTCAGGCGCGAAGCCGGGAATCGAGTATTACCTCTACAACGTGCGTTGGACGCCCGATGGAAGTGAGTTGCTCTTCTCGCGAACTCCGCGACGACAAGATGTACTCGAAGTGCGAGCGGCGGATCCGGCGACGGGCACTTCGCGCCTCGTCGTTTCCGAGACGCAAAAGACGTGGCAAGACAATCGTCCTGCCATGCGTTTCTTGCAGGACGGCACGCGATTTCTATGGGAGACGGAGAAATCCGGCTTCAAACATTTCGAGTTACGATCGCTCGATGGATCGTTGATTGCAACAGTCACGCAAGGCGCGTGGCCCGCGGAGTCGATCGTTTTCGTTGACGAAGATCGTGAGCAGTTGTGGTTCAGCGCGTGGAGTGCACCCGTTGCGGTGCGGCAACAGTTGCATGTCGCACACTTCAATGGTTCTGGTGCCGCGCGCATCACGAGTGAGGATTTTCATCACAGCGACTTTCAGATCTCGCCCGATGGAGCTTTCGTTGTCGCGACGGCGGAGACAACAACGACGCCGCGACATTCGGTGGTGTACAGCGTTGGTGGCGATGAATCGGCCCAGAGTGCGGTGCTCGCAACGCTTGCCTCGGGTGATGTGAAGGGTTTCAAAATCCACGAACTGACGCCGAGTGAACTCTTCACCTGCAAAGCAGCCGATGGCACGACGGATCTCTACGGAAAACTGCACTTTCCGCCCGCGTTTGATGCGTCCAAGAAGTACCCGCTTGTCGTCGAGACCTATGGAGGGCCCACGGTTCGTTTGGTCACCGATCGGTTTGAAGCAGGCGACGCCACGTCGGCGCTTGGGTTCATCCTGATGACGGTCGACAACCGCGGAACGCCCGGTCGCGGAAAGGAATTTGAGAGCGCGGCGTATCTGCGGCTCGGGGTTGTCGATGCCGACGATCAAGCGGCCGCGGTGCAGCACCTCGTGGCCACTCGGCCGTACATCGATGGCGCGCGCGTTGGAATCACCGGGCATAGTTACGGTGGGTTCATGAGCGCGATTTGTGCGATTCGTCGAGGTGATGTCTTTGCGGCGGCCGTTGCAGGCGCGCCGCCGACCGATTGGCGGCAGTACGACACGATTTACACCGAGCGCTACATGCGCACGCCTGAGGAGAACCCTGAGGGATATGACGCGGGGAGCTGTGTCAAGCAGGCCGCGCAATTGAAGGGCAAGCTGCTTCTGCTCCACGGCATGATGGACGACAACGTACATCCCAACAACACATTTGAGCTCGCCAACGCCTTGCAAGCGATCAATCGGCCCTTCTCGATGATGCTCTTTCCGAATGCGGATCACGGGATTCGAGGGCCGTCTGTCGAAAGTGTGAAGTGGTCGTTCTTTGTTGAGTCGCTCGCGCCGATGGCGCCGGACTGGCCGAAGCGTCCGGCTGCGCCTGCAAAGGACGGGGCATCGAAAAGCGGGGCATCGAAGAAAACCTCGCGCAGCGCTGAAAGCGAGGGAGGTCAATGAGCGGCATTCCATCTCGTGCACTTCCGCCGGATCGCTCGCATGTGGCGACCGAGCAACGGCATGATGAGTCGCGCGCCCTGGATCGCCTGGACACCGATGACATCGTGTTGCTCCTCGCGCGCGATCAGCGGCGCGCCGTCGAGGCGGTGGAGCGTGCGGCGTCGCACATCGCGCGATTCGCCGACGCGGCCGCAGCCGCGCTTCGGAAGGGCGGGCGACTTGTGTATGCAGGTGCGGGAACAAGTGGTCGGCTTGGCGTGCTCGATGCGAGCGAGTGTCCGCCAACATTTCGCAGTGAGCCGAACCAGGTCGTCGGCATCATGGCGGGCGGCGATAGTGCGCTCCGCAAGTCGAGTGAAGGCCGCGAAGATGAAGAGACCGGTATCGCGGACGAGTTTGAGCGAATCGCGCTCGATGGGCGTGATTGTTTCCTCGGGATCGCCGCTGGTGGAACGACTCCGTACGTTCTTGGAGCGATTCGATTGGCGAAAGAGCGGGGTGCTGTCACGGGATTCTTGACCTGCGCGCCGCACGCGCAACCTGCGTTCTGTGACCATCGCATCGTGCTTGAAACGGGCGCGGAGATTCTCACCGGCTCGACGCGCCTCAAGGCGGGAACGGCGACGAAGATCGCGCTGAACGCGATCACGACGGCGATGTTTGTGCGGCTCGGGAAGACCTACGGAAACCTGATGGTTGACCTCGCGGCGACCAATGACAAGCTCATCGATCGTGCGGCGCGTACTTATCGCGAGTTCTTTCCCGAGGATTCACGCGAGGATTCGCATGCGATCCTCGAGTCCGCTGGTGGCAAACTCAAAGTCGCGATCGTGATGCGCGCAAAGTCTGTTGGGCGTGCGGACGCGGAGGCCTTGCTTCGTGCGCACGATGGAAATCTGCGCGCCGTGATTGGGTGACGGGGCCGGCTGCCCGCGTTGGCGGGCGCCTTGAGGTTGTTCTCGCGAGAGCGAGCAAGAGCGAGCGTCTCGCGGCGAAGCCGCGGCGCTCGCTGGTTTCGAGCGCTCAAAGACGCCCTCTCAGATGCTGTCGTTGAGACCCTTCATCGCGCGGATGCGGACCTTGCGGCTCGCTGGCTTCGCCTTGATGGTGATCTCTTCGCCAGTGAAGGGGTTCTTGCCCTTGCGTGCCTTCGTGGCCGGCTTGTTGACGGTGCGCATCTTGGCGAGACCGAAGAGATTGAACGTGCCGCAACCCTTCTTGCCGAGGTCGGCCTTCATCATCTCGTTGAGGGTTTCGAAGACGTGGACGACCTGCTTGCGGGTGAGACCCGTGATCGTCGAGATGTCCTTGTAGATGGAACCCTTGGTGCGAACCTTGGAAGCCGGAGTGATCTTGATCTTGCTAGCCATAGTGTCGGAATCCTTTCGAGGCATGCCCGACAAGCTCCTTGCTTGTCGATTTTGCGGAAAATAAAGGCCTTGGACGTTGGGTTCAAGGCCTTGAGGCAGTGAAAATGACGAAAAACACGGGGTTTTTCGCTTTACGCTCGAAATTGGCTGTTTTTCCGGTGTTTCTGGCGTGTGTATCGCGGTGGCGGCGGTTCACACGGGAATCGTGTCATCGTCGCCATCAAGGAACGCCGACGGTCGGCGCGGTGCGACGGGCGGCTTCGCGCTGCTTGAGAGAGGCGCAATCACCGGGGCACTCGGCGGAGTCGAACGCGCAATTCGCTGCATAGAAACCCGGAAATCCCCGATCGGGAGCGAGATGCCGCGTTCGAGGCGCTTGCGATACCAGCGCTTCCCGTCGTACATGATTCCAGAGGAACTTCCCGCATCGATCAGCGACCACTTCTCGCTTCCAATCGCAATGACGGCGTGGAGCGGGTCGACCGATGCATGGCACAATTGGAGATCCATCGTGTTCGCGCGGCCGATCGTCAAGCGCGGCGCCCCGCTCGAACGTGCTGCCGCAAGCCCCGACAAATCGGCGCAAAGATGCACATTTCCTTCGTGGTCGGTGACGACCAGAATGTCGCGCGTGGGGGCGGGTTCACCGTCGGTCAACTCTTCCACCGCGAGTTTCACCACGCGATTCGTGGAGCCGTCTGCGGACATTTCCGGTCGGGCGTCAATCCACTCAGGTTGATGCGGGGCGCCCCCGCCAAGCCAAACGTAGACGCTACCGACGCAGACCCAGTTGTCTGCCGACAGCATCGCCGCGCGGGTCGGGCCCGACTCGACCTCGAGTCCACCGATCGACCCTGCATCGCAGGCCATCCATCGGCCATTCGACTGGAAAATGAACGCGTGGCGCCGACTGACCTTCGCGTTGTCGACCACGAAGTCGCAATTCGATTCGCGGCCGATCCAATATCCGCGCGTCGGATCGAGTTTTTTCTGTGCGAGGACGGTGCCGTCGGGTTGGGACAGGATGAGTTCAGCCACGGGACACGCAGGATAGGGGAATGGCAGGCGCGTGTCAGCGACGACCGTCGACAGGTGCGCGACCTACGGAGTGATACGCAAATCCGTGGCTCTGCATTGCCTCGCGACGGTACAGATTTCGTCCATCGAAGATCAATCTGGACGGCATGACCGCGGCAAGGCGGCTGAAATCCGGTGCGCGGAACTCGTTCCACTCGGTCGAAATCACAAGCGCGTCCGCGCCTTCGGCCGCGTGATAGAGGTCACGGGCGTGTTCCGCGGCGGCGAGCGCTTTGCCGAGATTCTCCAGAGCGACTGGGTCAAACGCCCGAATCGTTGCACCCGCGGCGAGCGCCCGTTCCATCAGCGCGATCGCTGGAGCTTCACGGATGTCGTCGGTGCGCGGCTTGAAGGCGACACCCCAGAATCCGAGACGCTTTCCGCGCAGGTCCTTCCCGAGGACCCCTTCGACTTTGGCCCAAAAGTGCGACCGCTGTGATTGATTCACGCGATGCACCGCAGCGTTGAGTTCACACTCAAATCCAATCGCGCGCCCCATCGATACCACCGCGAGCGTGTCCTTCGGGAAGCATGATCCGCCATATCCAAGGCCTGGGTAGAGGAACTGGTTGCCGATGCGCTTGTCGGCACACATGCCTTCGCGCACGCTTGTGACGTTCGCGCCGTACAACTCGCAGAGATTTGCAATTTCGTTGATGAAGGAGATCTTGCACGCGAGCATCGCGTTTGAGGCGTACTTCACCATCTCGGCCGACCGAACATCCATCACGAAGATCGGATTGCCTTGGCGAACGAACGGTTCGTAGAGGTCGCGCATCACCGATGCCGCCTGCTCGCTCTCAACGCCGCAGACGACGCGGTCCGGCTTCATGAAGTCGTTGATCGCGTCGCCTTCCTTGAGGAACTCGGGATTATCCGCGATGTGGAAGGGGATCTTGGTTCGCACGGCAATCGTGTCGCGCACCCGGTGACTCGTTCCGACCGGAACCGTGCTCTTCACGACCACGGTTTTCGGCGCAGCGGTTGGTCCAATCGCTTCAATCGCCTCCGCGATGTCGGCAGCGACGCGCAAGACGTATTGAAGATCGGCGCTCCCGTCCTCGTCGCTCGGTGTGCCCACGCAAATGAAGATGACATCGGCGTGTCGGTAGCTCGCCAATTTGTCGGTCGTGAAGGTCAGGCGGCCCGCTTGGGCGTTGCGCAGAATCATCTCGGAGAGGCCGGGTTCGTAGATCGGACTCTCGCCACGACGAAGCATCGCGACCTTTGCTTCATCGACGTCGAGGCAGACCACGTCATTGCCGGTTTCTGCAAAGCACGCGCCTGTCACAAGTCCCACGTAACCGGTGCCGACCATCGTCAAACGCATGTCCGAGTCCTTTCAAGTCCCCGGTTGCCGGGAGGGGGCACAATCTAGCAAGCCCCCGACGAGCCGCGCCTCAAACTGCAGTAAGCCGAGTTTGATTGCGGCCAAAACTCCATCTTGTTTCCCGGCATAGCCGCCGATCCCAGATGCGCCGACGACGCGATGGCAGGGAACAACGACGGGAAGCGGGTTTCGGCGGAGGGCCTGTCCGACGGCCCGGCACAGTGCGTGGCCCTCGTCGAGTTGTTGCGCGATCCAGAGATACGTGCGCGTTTCGCCGGGGGGAATGCGGCGGGCGGCCGACCAAACCCTGCGCTGAAACAGCGTTCCCTCCCCGACCGGGAGTGTGTCGAGCGCGCGGAGGTTTCCTGCGAAGTAGTCGCGCAGACGTGTGGCGTGCTCAAGCGCCGCGTCGTCGTCGCAGGTGCAGAGAGGCGCGGCTGCGTCGTCGACGAGCCAATCGGCCACGAGTTGACCCTTCTGGAAACCGTCGCGTCGACCAACCGCGAGCGCGCCAAACGGGGTTTCGACGATACAGGGGTTCTGCGCGGTGGGATTGCCGATCAGGACGATCGCGGGATTGCTGCGAGAACGGCTGCCCATTCGGGCAGCGTAGCGCGGGAGTCGCCGTCGACTACTATTCGGCCCCATGAGCGCAACCTCGACTGCAGTGACTTCCGGCCACAACTCCACCCGCGCCATGCCTGCGGGTTTCCCAGCCGACATTCCTCTTGATGCAATGAGCGTGCAACTCCTCGCGATGCTCGAGCGTCACGACCCGGCCGCCGCTCGGTTGATGGCGCAGGAGGCGGAGCGCCAGGCGACCACGCTCGAACTGATCGCAAGCGAGAACCACGTCTCGACCGAGGTCATGCACGCGGTCGGCTCGTGGCTTACGAATAAGTACGCCGAGGGCTATCCCGGGAAGCGTTACTACGGCGGCTGCGAATTCCACGACGGTATCGAGGACTTGGCGCGCGATCGTGCGAAGCAACTGTTCGGCTGCAACTTCGCGAACGTCCAGCCGCACTGCGGCGCCAACGCAAACACCGCCGTCTTCATGGCGATGTGCAACCCTGGCGACACCATCCTGTCGCTGCCGATCAAGTCGGGCGGTCACCTTTCGCACGGCCTGAAGGTGAACTTCTCGGGCACCTTTTACAAGATCGCCGAGTACGACCTCGACGCGCAAACTGAACTGCTGGATTACGACGAGATCGCGCGAATCGCCCGTGAAACCAAGCCAAAAATGATCATTTGCGGTTACTCCGCGTATCCGCGCGTGATCGACTTCGCGCGCTTCCGCGCGATCGCCGATGAAGTTGGCGCGGTGCTGATGGCCGACATCGCGCACATCGCGGGTCTCGTTGCGACGGGCGTGCATCCGTCGCCCTTCCCACACGCACACGTGGTGACGACCACGACACACAAAACGCTTCGCGGACCGCGCGGCGGCTTGATTTTGACCAACGACGAAGAGATCGCGAAGAAGGTCGATCGCAAGGTGTTCCCCGGTTCGCAAGGCGGACCGCTCATGCACGTGATCGGTGCAAAGGCCATCGCGTTCGGCGAAGCGCTGAAGCCCGAGTTCAAGACGTACAGCCAGCAGGTTGTGAAGAACGCGCAGGCGCTTGCTGCGGCGCTCGTGAAGCGCGGCTACCGTCTTTGCTCGGGCGGCACCGACAATCACCTGATGCTTGTCGATCTGCGCGCGCGCTCGGCCGACCTGACGGGCGCCGACGCCGAGAAGTGGCTTGAGACGGCGGGCATCATCGTCAACAAGAACGGCATTCCGAACGACCCGCGTCCTCCGATGGTGACGAGCGGCCTGCGCCTCGGCACGCCCGCGCTCACCTCGCGCGGTCTGAAGGAAGCCGAGATGGAACTCGTCGCTGCGTGGATTGATCGGGTGCTCGGGACGTCCGGCGATGCGGCGACGATCGACGCGGTCCGCGGCGAGATCCGCGCGTTCTGCGGCAAGTTCCCGCTGTTCCACTGAGCTCATGAGCGGCGCCGCGCCATCGGTTCCCGGTGTATCGGTCCCTGAAGAATGGCGGTCGCTCTTCGGGGGGCGCAACGTAGCCTTTGCAGGTCTTCCGCCGGCTCCGCCGCGTGCGACCAGCCGCTTTGGCAAGTTGGTCGGGCGAGCAGTGGTTCTGCTTGTTGCTGTTGGTTTTGCGGTCGGCGCTGGATTTTGGCTCGGAACCGCCAGTGGCCGCTGGTGGGTTGGCCTGATCGTCTTTCTCATCATCGCGTGGGTTGCGTCGCTGCTTGCGATCGGCATGGTTGGCGCGATGAAGGTTGAGCGCGAAGCGATGACGCGTCGCCGCACACGCGCACTCGAGGATCCGATCGGAAAGCTTCTTCCGGAGCGCGGCAAGTCGCGCAAGGCGTATCTCGACCCAGAAGGCTACGCGGCGCTCTTCGCACTGGAGCCGCGTCCCGCGCTCGTCTTCGATGTTGCGCTCTTCGATGTGGTCCAACGCGAGAAGTTCGCGAAGTCGCTCGCGCCGCGCGGTCGCCTGCCGGAGCCGGAGATTCTCGACACATCCACGATTCCCGCGGGTACTTCGTTCATCGGGTTGATGATTCTCGTCCAGTCCGCAAGGTTTTGGGTTGAGGCGATTCTCGCGATGCGGAGTGGATCGCCGTTGACATGGTTTTCTGTCCTCGGTCTCGCGGCGATCGTGGTTGGGATCTACCTCATCGTGCGCGATCCGTGGATTCGCCGCAAACTGAACCTCCCGCGATTCTTTGGAAGTGAAACTGTGATTGGTGCCGGTTGGATTCGCGACGGAAAGGGCGAGGTTTGGACGGTGGATGATTCGATCGTGCTGGTGACTCTCGCGGGCGGGGGCATGGAGATTCGATTGATCAAGCCGACCAAGATTTGGTCGTTCTATCTTCCGGTGATTGTCGGGAAGCCTGGCACTGGTCGTGCGAAGGCGGGATCGGGGATTTCTGGGCTTGGGTTGCGAACGCGCGCGAAAGGGCTTGCGACGGAGGTCGCGCGCGGGGCTGCGGACTCCGTTGGTCTCGAGGCAGATGACGACGACGGCGAACAGGAAATGCCGACGTCGAAAGAGCCGTTGCGGCTACTGTTGTCGAGTTGGACATACCCCGAGCCGCGTACCGATCTTGCGATGCGCGTCTGACGGCGAAAGGGCGCTCGTTTGCCGCGTGTTGTTTCCAACGGCGCTGTTGGGCCGATAGAGAAACTCCATGCACGAACACTCTCAGCCGTCGCTCCCGCACATGCAAGGTTTGGCAGATTCTGCGATCGATGCCGCATGGGCGCTCGTGCCGCCGGATACGGACCTCGAGACGAGCCGGCTGCTACCGATCGTTGTAGGTGCGCATCCGCGGGCTGAAATCACCGATCGACCGCTTGCGAATCGATTGGTCGCGGCGATTCGTCAATGGCAACGTGCGAACGTCGCCCACGAGCGCGATCGGCTGCTTCCCATCGTGATGACGGATGTCTGGTACCTCAACGATCGCGAGTTGCTGTTGCAGCCGTCGATTGCGATCGGTGAGCCAGGCGCGAATGCGGCTTGCGCCTATTACGGCACGCGCTTGCCGCAGGCGTATGTGGTCGATGGGCAATTGCAGGTGTTCGCGGATCTCGAGTTCCTCGAGCCGAGCGTTGCAATGTGGGGGATTGACGCGAACACGACACGCACCGCGCTCGACTGGTTCATCGCGCGGCATTTGGCGCGATTTCTTGAGTGTGTGCACGTGGTGTGAAACACTCGCGCTGAGCGCGCAACTCACACGCTTGTCGCGAATCGTCCGTGCGCGATGGAGTCGGCGATTCCCGCGAGATTCATCGCGCGAAAGGCCTTCCCGAGAAGGAGTGCAGCCAACGCGTCGGAGAGGCCTGCGGCTTTCGCGCGTGGCAGAAGGAAGTCGCGATAGCGGGCGTCTGCTGCAAGTTGGTCTGACGTGGCTTGGTCAGACTTGGCTTGGTCAGACTTGGCTTGGTCAGACTTGGCCGTTTCGACGAGTTCCGCCAAGAGCGGCAACTCTTCATTCATGCGCGCGGTGAAAGCTCGGAGATGCGCATGCAGCGGGACGCTTCCGCCATGGGTCAGCACGGCGTGGATTCCCATCGGAAGAGCGCGCAGACGTGCAAGTGACGTACGCCACGCAGGGATATCGATATCACTCGGTGGAACGGGGATCGAGATATGCGATGAGCCCGGAGAGATCATGCCGAGGACATCACCGACGAAGACGCGATCAACCGCCGCGTCGCTTCGTTCGTGCGAGAGTGTCCACGCATGATGGTGCCTCGCATGACCAAGCGTTTCGATCGCAGACCAGCGGAGCCCGCCGCACGAAACCGTTGCGCCGTCATCGATCGCGCGTACGAGATCTGGCGCGATCGGCAGGGGATCGCCGTAATGGCGGTCGTAACGCGCGCCGTGGACCGCGCGTGATCCGGCGATCAAGCGTGCGGGATCGATGAGATGTCGGGCACCGCGCGGATGGACAAAGACGGGGACACCTTCGCGTGCGAAGTGGCCAGCGCTTCCTGCGTGGTCGAGGTGAATATGGGTGACGAAAATCCCAGCGAGTTCCTTCGGGCGCACGTTGTGATCGGCGAGTTGCGCCGTGAGCAGGTCGAACGCGACGGCGCAGCCGCACTCCACGAGTACAGGCGCCGTTGGCCCAAGGACGAGGTACGCAGCAGCCGCCCCTGGAATCTCGAGGTAGTTCGTGTCGAGCATGACCAGACGCGAATTCGGCATCGCGGCAGCGTACCGGGTCATCCCGCTTCAAAGACCAATCGAACAGAGAGCCCAATGGGGCAGGGAGCCGAATGCGGAGTGAGGAGTCTTTCCCTCGGTACATGTACGCTGTGCGTTATGCCTCGTCCTGCCATCCACTACGTCACGCAGCCGAAGTCATGGGCGACCATCATCGCGCCGGTCCGCCTCGAAATCATCGAGGCGATGCGCATGATCGCGCCCTGTTCGATCGCGGAACTCGCGGCGGCGCTCGATCGACCTGCCGACGCGCTCTACCGACATATTGCGAAGCTTGAGCGGATTGGGATTGTCGTCCCTGCGGGCATGCGCCATACAGGTCGTCGCTCCGAGCAGGTATACGACCTCGTGGCAGATGACCTCCGTGTCGCCTTCAAAGACACAACCCAACGTACGGCCAACAAGGCCTACAGCGATACGGTGCAATCGATCGTCAAAATTGTGAGTCGCACCGCACGAGATGGGGCAGCAGCGGGGCAACTGGTGGGGCTCGGCGATGAGCGAGTGCTCATCGGCAAGATCGAGCACGCGTGGTTGACCCGGGAAGAGTTTCAAGCGGTTCGTGCGATGATGATGGGCATCAAAGAGTTCATGGACTCGCGCAAAGGGCGTCGTGAAGGTCGACTCTATTGCGCCGCGCTTGTAGCGCTTCCTGTCACGCGCAAGCGCGGAGCGACCGCTCGCAACGAGCGGAAGTCCGCGGGAGCAACCCGGACGGGCCGCAACAGCCGCGCGGGTGGCGAGAGCCGCGCGAATCGTCGGACTCGGAAACCGCGGTCGGCCAAGTGAGATCCTGAAGACTTCGGGGTGATGTGGGAGCGGCGATCGAAAGGCGCGGATGCGGCTCGGTTTGCCGCCGACACTCGGATCAGGATCGGCCAACGATGTGCCCACGAAGCGCGTTGCGGGTTGGGTTGGCGAGATCCGCGAGAAAACTTCGGAGGTCTTCCTTGACGCATGGTACTGTAGAAACTACAGTACTGAAATGCCCGCACCACTAGACGATAAACTGGAGCGCGACCTCAGTGTCGGAACGGCGCGGTTGGTGGTCTTGGCGACCATCGCCCGCGCGGAAGAGCCTATCCACGGCTATGAGATCGCTCGGCAGCTCGCGGCCGAAGCGCCGGAAGGGCTTTCTTTCAAGCAAGGGACGCTCTATCCGATGCTCCGCACGATGGAATCGGAAGGGCTCCTGCGCAGTGAACTGGTGCCATCGACGGAAGGCCCCGCCCGCAAGTGTTTCACCCTGACGGCAGATGGACGCCGCGTCATGGTTGCATGGAATGACACCTGGCGTCGCACCAACAAATGGGTCAATCGAGTCCTTGGAGGCGTTGATGAACTCCGCTGATATCCCATCCGACCAAAGTGCATCGGCGCGTTCCGACTCCGCCGACACGATTCGCGCCTATCTCCTCCGGCTTGAACTCGCGCTCGACGGCAGTGATGCGGCGCTGCGCCACGATGCACTCGTGGATGCAGAAGAGCACTTGCGCACTGCGATTGCGGCGGGAACGTCGCCTTCCCAAGCGATTGCCGAGTACGGAACCCCTGAGGAAATCGCTGCTGCGTATGAAACAACGGCTACGAGTGGAAGCGCGACGACGGAAGCGCCTGCGGCACTGGCGAGCGCGACTTCATCTTCATCCTTCTCGGAGGCGGCATCTGGATCGTCGTCCTCATCGCCATCATCCGTTGGCGAATCTCAACCACGCAAGCGCAAACTGCGTGACATTCCGATTGTCGGCATTTGGTTTCATCCGGTTGCCTGGCGCGCACTTGCTTACTTCGGCATCGTGAGTTTTCCGCTTGCCACGGCCTACTTCGTGTGGACGGTGACGGTCGGTTCGCTCGCGATCGGTACGGTGCCAACAATCATCGGCATTCCGCTGATCGTCTTTCTCCTCGGCTCTGCGCGTGCGTTGAGCCTCTTCGAGGGCAAGATCGTCGAGTTCTTTCTTGGCGTGCGCATGCCGCGTCGAACGCAGCCCGTCGCGGGAGTGATGGACGATGGTGTCGTCACGGTCGGATTCTGGCGACGCATTTGGTGCTGGCTGCGGGATGTGCGTAGTTGGATGTCGCTCGGTTACCTCATCGGGAACTTCCCTGTCAGCGTGGCGGCTTTCGCGGTGACCTTCACGCTGTCGCTTGTAAGTGTTGTCCTGATCGCGCTGCCCGTCGTTGATTTCTTCGGCTCTCCGATCGGTCACACGGATCACGCCGACGAAGTAGAAATCCAATTCTTCTTTTCGGAAGTGAAGCCCGATGCGGCCGGCGACCTCTGGCTTCCGACGGGCGCCGCGATTCCGTCTTTCTTGGCGGGACTCGTACTTCTGACGGCGACGCTGTGGCTCGTCCGCGGGATGGGTTGGGTTTACGGGCATGTGGTGCAAGCGATTCAAGTCGCTCGGCCGCGGCCTTCGTCGGCCCCTCGGTTCGGTCCGCCGCCAGATGCACGTACCTCTTGATGAGTTCAGAGTCGGGAATTACGCTGTTGTCGATATATTAAAAAAGTCAACAGCAATCTCGGGCCGTCCTTTTCACGCTTTCGCACCGGCGACCTGCAGCAGCTCAGTTCACGAGGACTTCATGATGACGTCGACGTTCGCATTGGTGCTCGTATCAGCTCTCGCGACATCCAATCTTGAGACATCGGCTCCCGTGTCATCGGCTCCCGTGTCATTAGCTCCCGTGTCATTAGCTCCCGTGTCATCAGCTCCCGTGTCATCAGCTCCCGTGTCATTAGCTCCCGTGTCATCCGATTGGACGCGACTTTCCACGGAGCCCTACGCGGGGAAGCAAGACGACATCTTCTTCGTCACGCCCGACTTGGGTTTCTACGGCAACGGTGCAGGTAAGATTTTCCGCACATCGGATGGCGGTGTGACGTGGGAGAAAGTCTTCGAGCAGAAGGGGACCTTTGTTCGTTGTCTTGCGTTCACCGATGCAGCGCACGGTGTGATGGGCAACATCGGTCCTGGCTATTTCCCCGGTGTGACTGACGCGACGCCGATCTACCGAACCGAAGATGGTGGAACGACGTGGACTCCGGCAAAGTCGATCGAGGGCGCCCCTGTCGTTGGCCTCTGTGCATTCGATGTCGTCAAGGTGCCGTTCATCAACGCGGGCAATCTCGATCATCGACCGCGCATCATTGGTGTTGGGCGTGTAGGAGGGCCGACGGCATTCATTTGGTCGGACGATCTCGGCCAGACTTGGAAGCAGGGGAAGATTCCCGCGATTGGCGCGATGGCGTTTGATGTGAAATTCCTCGATGAAAAGCGGGGTTTCATTGCCTCTGCAACGCATGCAGATGTTTCACAAGCGCATGCACTCATTCTTGCAACTGAAGATGGTGGTGCGACATGGAATGAGGTCTATCGCTCTTCGCGATCGTTTGAAACGACATGGAAGTTCAGTTTCCCGACAAGCGAAGTTGGTTACTGCACCGTGCAGTCGTACAACCCAGATCCCGCCGCATCGCAGCGATTCGTCGCCAAGACAACCGATGGCGGAAAGACCTGGAGCGAGATCCCGCTCGTCGATGACCACAAGGTTCGCGAGTTTGGAATTGCGTTCGTCGACGTCGATCGCGGCTGGGTCGGCGCGATGCCGCATGGATTTGGAACGACCGACGGTGGGAAGACGTGGTCGCGCGCGAACTTCGGAAACGCAGTGAACAAGATTCGGCTCATCCGCAAGAACGACACGGTCACTGGCTACGCGATCGGGGTTGAAATCCACAAGATCGTGCTGCCGAGCGGCGTACCCGTAAAGTCAATCTCAAAAGGCCCCACACCATGACGACGCGCAGTATTTTTACCCCGATCCTTCGCCCCGTCCGCAACCGACTGCTCTGCGCGCTGCCAATCCTCGGCCTCGCCGGCTGCGCCATCAACCAGGCGTCATCCAAGGGCGAGCTCGCCCAGGCCGTCGTCGACGCGAAGTCTGTCGCCGTGGAAGCCGAGAACGGCAGCGTCGAGCTGATCCGCGATCCCGCGGCCACAACCATGCAGATTTCCGCGACGATCCGCTGCTCGGCCGATACCGAGGAGAAGGCCGCCGCGCGCGTGAAGGCGACGAAGCTCATCGCAGTGCGCGATGACAACGGCAAGGTGCGCATCGCCGTCGAGTTCCCGCCGCGGGAGCCTG
>CAIWCL010000103.1 GCA_903911205.1 uncultured bacterium | reverse complement strand
GTTTCTTTTGGCGCGCTTGTCACTCGACGCAGACGCGGCGTTCCATTCACACGCGCGCGAGGATGACCACGTCGTCGTACGCGCCTTTGATGCGCGCGGTCTGTGCCACACGCAACCCACACGCTTCGAGTTGTCGCTCCAGTTCTTCCGGGCGATACTCGTCGAAGTGATACACGGGGTCGTTGCGATGACCAAAGCGCCAGGCGGGCGTCGCGATAAGTACGGCGCCGCCGGGTATGACCACGCGTCGAATCTCCGCGAGGGCGCGCACGGGATTTCTCAGGTGCTCGATGACATCCAGGAGAAGTGCGCCGCGCGCGGAGTGTGCGGGAAACGGCAGGTTTTCGGCCGATCCCTCGACGCATGTCACAAGATCGGCGAGTCCCTCTGCCGCGATTCGCGCATCCGCGATGGCGATCGCTTCGCGCTCAGGTTCGACCGCGGCAACTCGGTATTGGTGTCGGGCGAGGAGTCCGGCGAACAGTCCGTCACCAGCGCCGATATCCAGAATCGGCAACTGTGGGGCATCGGCCTGGTGTCCAAGATTTGCGCGCAGAAACGAGAGAAGTGTGTCCGCGCGTCGACGATACGCGTCATGCGTGTTGTAGAGGTTCCAGTGGTATGCGCCTCGTTCTTCGTACTTTGCAAAGCCCACGGGCGCGCCCCAAATCGGCGCGTTCCAGCGAAGTCGCGCCAGTTCGTTGGAAGCCTTGACGGACTCAAGATCACACGCTTCGCCGTCGAAACCGATGTACTGACGGAAGTGCGCGGCCGCGATCGAGGAGCGGAAGCCGTCGCGCGTGAAGGCATCCTCGGCATCGCCGGGCTCGTCGATCTCGGCCGATGCGATGGAGATCACGCGGCCATGTCCGCGTTTGCGGACTTCCAGTGAAAGTGCGAGCAGCGCAAGTGCGCCAAACCCGACCATCGGGTCGAGTAGGTCGTCTCCGTGGACGGCTTGAAATGCCGCGTGAGAGACGACGGCAACACCGTGGTCGATGGCATCGGCTTCCGCATCAAATCGTTCTGCATCGCGCGGTGCCCCTCGGCCGTTTCGCACGAAACCCTTTGGATGAAGCAAAAAACATCCGTGTGCCGCGATGCCATCGGCAGTGATCCGGCGCGCGCCCGCGACGGCGAGTGCGTCGTGGCGCAGAAAGGCCGCTTCGAGCGCGGGGGCGGTTTCGCGAGCGATCGACGAATCGATGGAGACATGCCACACCAGGACGCGTCCAGAAGGGAGCGACTCAAATGCAAAGGCGTGTTGGAGTGCGCGTGGATCGTGGCCGGACATGGCGGGAAAATCGGCGGAATCGTCGTGTTTCCTCCACTCTCCGTCGTGCGACGGGGGCGGTATCCTCCAGGTTCGCGCGAAGTGCGCGAAGAGTCGCTCGTCATAGGAATCCGCATGTCCGACCAGAAGCCCGCATCGAACTCGCCAGCCCCTCAAGAAGGTCGCGAAGGAAAAGAGTCTCGGTACAAAAACACCCTGAACCTTCCAAAGACTTCCTTCGCGATGAAAGCGAATCTCATTCAGGCGGAACCCCAGTCGATGAAGCGCTGGGATGAGTCGCACCTGTTCGGGCGGTTGCAGGTCGCGCGAGAGTCGGCCGAGCCATTCGTTTTTCACGATGGTCCGCCGTACGCGAACGGCCCAATTCACATGGGGCACATGCTGAACAAAGTGCTCAAAGACTTTGTTGTACGCGGCGCGTTGATGGAGGGTCGACGTGTGCGATTTGTCCCTGGTTGGGATACGCACGGTCTCCCGATTGAACACAAGGTCATGACGGAACTTCACGAGAAGGGCAAGACCGCCAAGCTCGAGACCTTGACCCCAGAACAGCGGCATATGGCGATTCGACGCGAGTGTGCGGCGGCGGCCACGAAGTTCATCGGACTGCAAGCCGAGCAAATGAAGCGTCTGTTGACGCTCGCCGATTATGCAGATCCGTACTACACACTCATGCCTGGATACGAGGCGAAGACACTTGAGGTTTTCGCAGAGCTTGTCGAGCAGGGTGTCGTGGTTCGGGCGCTGAAGCCAGTGCATTGGTCGATTGCGAATAAGACCGCACTCGCGGAGGCGGAACTGGAGTACGAAGATCGCGAAGATCTCTCGGTCTATGTCGATTTCGAAGCCGCAGACCGCGCGAAGGTTGCCGCAGCGTTTGGGCTGCTTGCAGAAGCACCTGCACCCGCGAATGAAGAAGAAGAAGTCGATGACACGCGCTATCTCGATGTCACGCCGAGCTTCATGATTTGGACGACCACGCCGTGGACGCTTCCTGCGAATCTCGCGATTGCGGTGCACGAGAAGTATCGCTACGCGCTTGTCGAAATCGACGGAAACACGACGATCATGGCAAGTGATCTCGTGGCCGCTGTGACAAAGAAAGCGGGCGCGGAGAAAGTCGTCATTCGTGCGGAAACGGACGGAGCGAAGCTCGTCGGTCTTGCCTATCGCCATCCGTTCTGCGCGCGCGTGGGTCGCGTCGTTGCTGCGGAGTACGTGACACTGGAAGATGGCACGGGGCTCGTTCACACGGCTCCAGGGCACGGCGCCGATGACTATCGAACGGGCCTGAAGGAAGGCCTTCCGGCGTATTGCCCGGTTCGCGAAGACGGCACGTACGACGACACCGTGCCGGAGTGGTTACGTGGAAAGTCGATTTGGACTGCCAACGCAGAGGTTGCAGAACGCCTTCGTGCGAGCGGACATCTCTTCTACGACCACAAGTTCATGCACTCATACCCGCACGATTGGCGTTCAAAGACGCCCGTCATTTTCCGTGCAACGGAGCAGTGGTTCGTGGGCGTCGATGTGCCCGTGAAGCGGGATGGGAAGACGCTGCGTCAGCGTGCGCTCGAAGCCATCACGAATGAGGTTGGTTTCACGCCTGAGTGGGGTCGAAATCGCCTGCGCGGCATGTTGGAGTCGCGACCGGATTGGTGCATTTCACGGCAGCGTTCCTGGGGTTTGCCCATTCCCGCGTTCCGTACTGCGGAAGGCAAAACGTTCCTGACGCCTGCCAGTGTCCGCGCGGTCGCGAAGCGATTTGCCGAGAAAGGCAGCGATGCGTGGTTCCAGGAGTCGCCCGCGGAGTTGTTGGCCCACTACGACGTCAAGGCCGACGTCCATGCGCCAACTGGGCTTGATGTGGCGTCGCTCACGAAGTTGCACGACATCTTCGATGTGTGGTTTGAAGCGGGTAGTTCGTGGAATGCCGTGCTTCGCGCACGAAACATTGGCTACCCCTCGGAGATGTATCTCGAGGGAAGTGATCAACATCGCGGATGGTTCCAGTTGTCGCTCCTTCCCGCGCTTGGCGCGACGGGCGTCGCTCCGTTCAAGCGCTTGGTGACGCACGGGTTCATCGTCGACAAAGACGGTCGCAAGATGTCGAAGTCGATCGGAAACACCATCGATGTCGAGGCGTTGTTGAAAGAGTTTGGCGCCGACGTGTGTCGTTGGTGGGTTGCTGGCACGGATTTCGAAAATGACATCCGCGCAGATACCGAGTTCTTCAAGGTTTCCGGCGAGAGTTATCGCAAAGTGCGAAACACGATTCGATATCTCCTCTCGAATCTCGATGGATTTGACGCTTCAGAGCGCGACGCGATTCTCGAAGGAATTTCGCACACGAGCCTTGAATCGTGGATGTTGGCGCAGGTCGCGTCCACGCAGGAGGCTGTGCGTGATGCAGTGCGTCGCTGCGCCTTCCGTGAAGCGCAGCAAGCGATCTACCACCTCTGCAATGACACGCTCTCGGCGATCTACTGCGCGGCGACAAAGGATCGCCTCTACTGTGATGCGCGGGGCTCTTCGCGTCGTCGTGCTGCGCAGGCCGCCATGCACTTTGCGTGTGATGCACTCTGTCGCATGCTCGCCGTGTTCTTGCCGCACACCGCAGATGAAGCGTTCCGCGCACTGATGGGTGATGCGGCGTGCGTGCACACTGAGCGCTACCACACGTTGGCGTGCACCGCAGATCCGCGCTGGAGTGAAGTGCTCGCGTTGCGCGAAATTGTGAAGGGCGAACTGGAGAAGGCGAAGTCGCGCGGCGTCGAGAATCCGCTTGACGCGGGGGTCATGCTGCCGGC